>JAISEO010000097.1 GCA_031264075.1 Coriobacteriales bacterium
CTCCGCTAGAGCTCCGTTTCAGCCAAAAGCGCTGAAACTGCGCGCGCTCCGTGGCTGCTCCTCTTCCCCAAAAATCATGCGCTGCGCGCATAAGCAATTTTTGGGGGCCCCGTATACAAGCTTGCTCCTCTCAGGCCTGTGTATCCAGTACTGCGCTTTGTCGGTTTCCCTCGGAATGTACGAGCTGGACGCCCTTGATGCTGGCGACGAATTTTGAGAACTGTGTGTAGCCGTAGTCGCGCTGGTCAAAATCGGAGAATTGGTTTCTGACGATATTCCCCAGTTCACTCAGGCCCATCTCCTGGTGTGGCGCCTCGATGAGTGCCTCCTTGATGAGGTCGGTCACGGCCTCCTTGACGGGCGCGGTCTTGCTCAGCGTGATGAGGTAGTCGTTGCCGTCGCGCACGAGATCAAAGCGCGGCATCTCGTCGAGAAAACGCGAGAGCGAGGAATAGCCGTAGTTTCTCACGTCAAAGTCCGAGTACTTGTTGCTCAGTTCGTTGCCCACCCCGGACAGCCGCGTGCGCTTCCCCAGTCCCTCGTTTGAGACGATGATGTCGCTGACGGTGCGCTCTATCTTGGATACGTCCAACACGCTCTCCTGGGTGCGCACCTCGTCGCTTTTGATGAGGTTCTCGAGGGTGACGAACTTGGTACAGGCCTTCCGGAAGGACAGCGGCGTCTTTTCCTCCCCCATGCCGAGCACCAGGGCTCCGGATTCGCGCAGACGGCTCGCGAGGCGGGTAAAGTCGCTATCCGACGAGACGATGCAGTAGCCGTTGACGTCTCCCGAATAGAGGATGTCCATCGCGTCGATTATCATGGCTGAGTCGGTGGAGTTCTTATGGCTCGTATTGCCAAACTGCTGCATGGGGGTGAGGCTGTTGTCGAGGAGTGCGTCCTTCCATTTGACGGCGTGGGGGCTGGTCCAGTCGCCGTAAATACGCCGCACCGAGGCTATGCCGTAGGCAGCCACCTCGTCCAGGACGGCGGAGATATAGTGCGCGGAGATGTTCTCGGAGTCTATCAGTACCGCTATATGGTTTGTATCTGCCATGGAATGCCTTCCTCTGGTGAGCCACCGCGGGAATCAGGGCGGATAATCGTCTCCCTCGGTGGTGAGTTGTGTGTCAGGTGTTGAGTGTACCACTCTTTTTCCTGCCGCGTCCCTCGCAAAAATGGCCTGGAGTGCTCTTCTGTAAGCCTGGCAGGGGGGAGGGTTCAGAGGACAATGACCGTGGGGATGGGCACTGGGGGATAGCTGCGGGAATATACCCGTGCACGCGCCGGCTGTTTGGTATCATGAGAAGGGGAGGAGTCCATGAAGAATCTGAGACAGAAGACACCACGACCTGCGAGACGCTCGAAACAGCTCACGACACTCGGGTTCTTTGCCATCACCGTTATTATGGTGATGGACATATACGAGTTTCCGGTGTTTGCCACCTCGGGGCTTTCCCTCGGCTTCTTCCTCGTGGTGGGTGGCCTCTTGTGGTTCCTTCCGGCTGCACTCTGCTCTGCGGAAATGGCAACGGTGGAAGCGTGGCGCGATGGGGGCATCTTTGCCTGGGTCGAAGGCACGCTCGGAACACGCCTCGGGTTTGCGGCGCTGTTTTTTCAGTGGTTCCAGATAACCATTTGCTTTGTCACGATGCTGTACTTTATCGTCAGCGTTCTGGAGGCACCCCTCCAGGGCTTTGCCGCCCTTGCGTCGCTCGACGATAATCCAGCTATCAAGTTCGTCGTGGCCACGGTCATTTTCTGGCTTATCACGGTCTTCCAGCTGGGGGGCACAAAGCATACTGAGGCCATCGGGCGCGTCGCGTTTATCGTCGGTGTCTGTATTCCCATGCTTGTGCTCGCCGGCCTGTTCATCGCCTACCTTGCAAGCGGGAGTCCCCTTCAGATAGCATTGACGCCCGCCGCCCTCCTCCCCGACTTCAGCCATGTCTCCACCCTCGTGGTGTTCGTGGCGTTCATCCTCGCCTATGGCGGTATCGAGGCATCGGCCCCGTACGCCAACGATCTCGAAAATCCCAAGCGGGAGTACCCGCGCGTTATTCTCATGGCCGTTGTGGTGGCCATTCTCATCAACACGGTGGGGGGTCTGTCGATTGCCGCAACCGTGCCCGCGGAAGAACTCTCTCTGAGCAAGGGCATCATTCAGGCCCTGCAACTGCTGCTTGCGCATTTCAACGGCAATCTCACTTGGCTGGCCGATGGTATTGCGCTCTGTATCGCGGTGGGGGTCGTCGGGGAGATTTCCGGTTGGGTAACAGGCCCGGTGCGCGAGATGCACGATGCGGCCAAAGAGGGCTTTCTGCCTCCGCTCTTTGCGAGGACGAACAGGCACGATGTGCCGGTGCCCCTCGTGTTGGCGCAGGGCGTCGTCGTGACCGTATGGACCGGGGTACTGACCTTTGGCGGCGGTGGCGCAAACCTCAGTTTCCTGGCAGCGATATCGCTCACCACTGCCGTGTACCTCCTCGCCTACCTGCTCCTCTTCGTGGGCTACCTGGTGCTGGTGTATAAGAAGCGTCGCCTCAAGCGCCTGTACGAAGTGCCCGGAAAGACACTCGGAAAAACGCTTGTTGCCGTCTGCGGTCTTGTCCTGTCGCTCTGTGCGCTCGCCATCTCCTTTGTGCCTCCCGCTTCCATAGAGCAGCTGCAAACGGGCGCGTATGAGGCAATCCTCGCAGGAGGGTTCGTCTCGGTCATGCTTGCCCCCTTTATCCTGTACGCCGTGAGAAGGAAGAAGATCAAAGCGGCTTTAACGCGGCGGGCTGACAAGGCTCCAGGCAGGAGGAATCCCTGAGCTATGCTGCGCAGCGCCACCGGACCCTGCCCACAGGCCTACCGCCCACCGCTTTTCATTTCTCAGGATGTTTGGGAAACCAGCCCTTTTCCACACGCTTTTTCTGGGCGAACAGCTCATGGATGCTCCAGAGCGAGGAGAAGCCCAGCACGGCCAGGAGGGAGGAGACGATGTCGTCTGAGACAAACAGGGCCGCGGCGATGCAGGCCAGGCCAACCACGAGGAAAAACGGCCATATCTTCAGCCCGATGTAGTATTCCGCCTTGATGACCAGCGGATGACAGAGCCCGATGATCAAAAACGTGCACGCACCAACAATAATGCCGGCGAAGTTCATATACGCCTCTTTCTTCTGGAACCATGAGCTACACAGCGTCTCAGCAGATTCCCGCTGCGACGCAGGGGAAACATTTGGATACTGAGTATACTATGAGCAGGCCTGACCCTGGGGAGAAAGACGGAGAAAGGCGCAGAAGGGTTACTATCGGCAGCACGGTTGACTCCCTGCAAGCGGCCGCCTCGCTACACCAGCCAACCATCCGCCCTGAGCTGCTGTTTCGTCTGATTGAAGCTGCTCTGGATGTCCTCGTAGCGTACAGGATTGTGCCGGCCACGGGGGTCGAAGCCGAGGTTGAGCCACTTGGTATGCCCCACAAAGCCAAGGACTGTTTCGTTGCCGGTGGCGAGGCGGGCCAAGGCCGCAAGGTACTGGAGGCGGGCGCGGCTTACCGGACGTTCGTGGTACATCCGCGTGCCCTCTACCGCATGGAGCGCACAGAGGCCGGAGTAGTAGGGCCTGGAGCCCGCGGCCTCGAGGATGCCATCTGCCAGCAGTTCTGCGCTCTGGCCTTCATAGAGCGGCTCCGTGCCACCCATCAACACGAGCCCCGCCGCCTTTCCACAGGCGATGCTCTGTCTGCGTGCCTCGGGGTCAAGAGCGGTTATCACCCCTTCGCCCAGACGGACAGCGTGGTAGAACATATCAAAGCCGCTCGCCTTGAGCTGCTGAGCCTGCCTCAGGTCTATCTCGCCGGTATTGGCCATGAGCCGCACCGTGCTGGGGATGTGCGCGCGGACGGCCTCGGCCAGAGCGCACAGCGTATCGATGGGATAGTCCTCGGTGGTCATGAGCGATATGAGCTGCACGCCGAGCTCGCCCAGTATCCGGCTGTAGGAGACGATGGTATCCGTGTCCAGCTCGCGGCTGAGCGCGTCTTTGGTGGCGGCAGCGTTGACCGCGGAGTTGACGGCGGCATAGCCGCAGTACAGACAGTTACCCTCGCAGGGGTAGGCGTCCACGCCTATCTGCGCGGAGATATGGCCGGAGGGCCCGGCCAGTTCCACCGCTTTTGCCCGCGCAGCCGCGATATACACCCGGGCCTCGGGGCTGTCCTCCGACAGGGGGATGAGCCTGAGAAGCTCCGCCCTGTCCAGCGTCCTCTCCAGCAGATCGTCCAACACAGGCCCGGCCGCGTGCTCCAAGTGATAATCCCGTGCCCTGTCTCCCGCCCTGTCCACTACACCCGCTCTCATGATGAGCTCCGACGGACATACGCCAGGGACTCCTCCAGTGCTGCCAGCACCGTGTCGATGTCGCGCTTCCGGGTAAAGTAGCCCGGCGAGAGGCGTATCGTCCCTTCAGGAAAGCTGCCCAGTGTGCGATTGGCCCAGGGGGCGCAGTGCAGGCCGCAACGGGTGATGATGTGGTAGTGGTTGTCGAGCCTCCAGGCTATTTTGCCTATGGCCAGACCGGGCGCGTCAACAGCCAGCACGCTGACAGAGCGCCCGGGGTCCTGTGTGCCATGGATGCGGAGGCCGTCTATCTGCTGCACACCGTGTAAGAGCCGCTGCCAGTTCTCCATTTCTCTGTCGTGGATGCGGCTGATGCCCTGCCTCTGTATCCAGGCAAGCGAGGCGGCCAGGCCATAATAGCCCATGAGATTGGGCGTGCCGGACTCAAAGCGCATGGGGGTTTCGGCCGGCACCTCGTCCAGCTCACTCATGACGCCCGTCCCTCCCACGACCAGAGGGCTTATCCTTGAGGCCAACTCGGGGGGAATGATGAGGCCGCCAACGCCCGGAGGCCCCAAAAGCCCCTTGTGCGCGGCAAAGCAGAGGATGGAGATGTGGTCGCGCTCCATGTTGATGGGCAGGACCCCGGCGCTCTGGGCGCTGTCAACGATGTAGAGCAGCTCGTTTTCACGCGCGATGGCGCCAATCTCGCGGATGGGGAGCACGGTACCGCAAACGTTGGAGGCGTGCAGGGTGACGATGGCCCTGGTTGTGGGGCGAATACAGGGCTTGACGTCTGCCGGATCCAACTCTCCCTTGCTGTTGCAGGGGATAAAGTCAAACGCTACGCCCTCCCGGCGCAGCTGAAACAGCGGACGGGTCACGGCGTTGTGTTCCATGGACGAGACGAGTACGTGATCCCCGCGCTTGAACAGGCCCTTGATGACGAGGTTGAGCGCGTAGGTAATGGAGGGCATGAACACCACCTGCCGCAGATCCGGCACGTTGAACAGCTCGGCCAGCTTGCTGCGGGCGTAACGGGTCTTGCGGTTGAGGACACAGCTCGTGCCGTAGCCGCTCCGGTCGAGGTTGCAGCCGACATCCTCGATATACTGCACCACGGCCTTGGCCACGCCGGGCGGCTTGGGAAAACTCGTCGAGGCGTTGTCAAAGTAAAGTTTTTGCATCAAGGGCTCCCGCCAGGTACGCTACAATGGTAGTAGAGTTGCTCCAGTAGTATCGTAAGTGTAGCTGATAATCGCAGGATGGCAAGCGGGAACATGTTCTCTCTGTCATCGCGCGGAGCCCTTCGGCTGCGCTCGCTCAGGGTGACGGGGAAGTGAACCCGGAAAGGTGCGGTGCCTATGAAGACCTCATCAGACAGGCTCGCCGGCGTGCGAGACCACTATGCCGATGTTGCGCGTAAGGCCGAGGAGTGTGACCGTTGCTCGAAGGAGGCTGGCCAAAGCCGGGTCAAGCGCATGGGCGAGGAGGTCGCCGCCGCTGTTCATGGGGCAGAACGCGTGGCACAGCTTCCCAAGGCTGCCGTTTCTGCCTGTCGTGGCTGTGCCGATTCTGTGGGGCGGGCAGCATTGCAGCCGGGCGAGCGCGTCCTTGACCTGGGCAGCGGTGGGGGAGCGGACGCGATTATCGCCGCCCAGCAGGTGGGAGACGCCGGCTCTGTCTACGGCCTGGATATGACCGATGAGATGCTTGCGCTCGCAGCCAGGAATGCGGAAGAGGCCCAGCTTACCAATGTGGAGTTTCTCAAGGGCTCTATCGAGGATATTCCCTTGCCTGACAGGAGCGTTGATGTGGTGCTTTCCAACTGCGTTCTCAATTTCAGCGCAGACAAGCGCTCGGTGCTGCGCGAGTCCTTCAGGGTGCTCAGGCCCGGCGGCCGCATCATTATCTCCGACATCGTGTCGCTGGCGCCCATACCGGCCGAGGCATACGACGCCCTGTGCAGCTACCTGGGCTGCCTCAACGGCATGAGTTCGCTGGAGGAGTACCGCGCGCTCTTTGAGGCGGTTGGCTTTGAGCGGATAGTGGCCACAAAGACCGCCGTGTACAGCTACGCGCGCCTGGAGGAGAAGTCCATCTCGCGCGGACGCCAGGCCCGGTTTGCTCCCCTCAAAGGTTTTGCAGGCTGCATAGACGGGGTCTCGGGCAGCGTTATCTTCGAGGCGCAGAGGCCGGAGGCCTGAGGCACGTCAGCGCAAACAGCACACGCAAGCCGGTAGCAGAGCCCTGGCTCGCGCGAGCTTTTGCAGAGGCAGGGCTATCCTTTACAATGTAAGCATGAATATGCAGCCCACACTTGCGCCCATTCCTCTGGATGCGAACAAATACACCCGGGGAAGCCTGCTCCTGCTCGCGGGTTCGGTGCGCTACTTTGGTGCCGGCGTGCTCGCTACCCTGGCGGCGGAAAAGACCGGTGCCGGCTATGTGAGCCTGGCAACACCGGCAGCGGCGGCAGCGGCGGCGAGACAGCATCTGCTCTGCTCGCCGGTTATCGAGGGGCCTGAGAGGAAGGCCACGGGGAGCTTCCGTGCCACGGCCCTCCCCAGCATCCTGCAGGAGGCCCACCATATTGATGCGCTGTGCTGCGGGCCCGGATTGACCGTTGACTCCGACACGATTGCCTTCGTCGGGGAGGTGCTGGACTTCGCTGCGGCACACGACATCCCGCTCCTTCTGGATGCCGATGCCTTGAACGCCCTGGCCGCGCAACCGGAGCTTACAGATGAGCGTCGCGGGCTTGTCAGGAGCGTTCAGGGGAGCGGGGGCGTGCCCACGGCACTGGCCCCCAGGCTGTCTCCCCTCATACTGACGCCGCATACCGGAGAACTGGCCCGTCTGCGGGGCTCTTCTTCAGGGCTTGCCTCCAACCAGACAGTCCTCGAGGCCGCGACTGCGCTGGCGCAGGAACTTGGGGCACTGGTCGTCGCAAAAGGCCCTACGACCTTCATCACCGATGGTTCGTCTCACGTGGAGAGCAGCGAGGGCACGCCCGCGCTTGCAAAGGCCGGCACGGGAGACGTGCTCGCAGGCATCATCAGCAGCCTGCTCGCCCAGGGCGTGCCTGCCAGTGATGCCGCCCTCCTGGGCGTGCGGATACACAGCCAGGCCGGCGTGGGTGCCGAGCGCGCAGTCGGCCGCCGGAGCGTGACTGCCCTCGATGTCATCCGTGCTATTCCCGCTGCGCTTACCGCGTTTGAATCCGCGTAATGCTCACCCTGATAACCGGGCCCTTTGGCAGTGGCAAGACGACGCAGCTTCTGCGGCTCTACCGGTTGGCTCAATCCCGGGGAGTGACGGTGGCGGGGGTCATCTGTCCCGCGGTCTTTGAGAAGCAGCGTAAGATTGGCATCGATGCCCTGCTGCTGCCGAGCGAGGAGCTGCTGCGTCTGGCGGAGCGTTCCTCCCCAAACGCGGCCGTGCGGGCGGGCGAACAGCAGACCATGTGGAAGTTTGATACTGAGGTTTTCACCGCTGTCAACCAGCACCTCGACAGCTGTGTCGCTCTGCTCCCTGAGCTGCTCATCATCGACGAGCTGGGCCCTCAGGAGCTGCTCTATGGCCGAGGCTATACCTCGGCACTCGCCCTCCTCGACCGCGGCTTATACGCCGATGCCCTCGTGGTTGTCAGGCCCAGCCTCCTGGATACGGCTTTGCAGCGCTGGGGTCAGTCCCGGGTCGTCGATATCACGAGCGATGATGAATTGCTGGACGGCACCGTGCTTCCGATAGGATAGAATAACAGGGAGCAGGCACAGAAGGGAACAGACGTGGATTCACTCGTAGGTATTGATTGGCGCGCGGCGTGGCAGGCCCATAACAGGGCACGCCCCGAGCCTGGCGACAGCGCCTGTTGGGACGCGCGTTCGGAGAGCTACCGGGAACACAGCTGTAAGTCGCCCTATGCCGCCACCTTCCTCAGCTATCTCGGCCTCAGTCCCGGCGAAAGCGTCCTGGACATGGGCAGCGGCCCCGGCGTCCTCGCCATTCCCCTTGCGCGCGCCGGTCATCCGGTCATCGCGGCGGACTTCTCTGCCGGTATGAGAGAGGCCGCGCTCGCACGTGCCGAGGAGGAGCAGCTGGACAACATACAGGTAAAGGCGCTCGACTGGAACGAAGACTGGATTAAAGCGGGCATCCTGCCCAAGAGCGTTGACGTGGCGATAGCGTCCCGCTCCACCATGGTGGACGACCTGGCCGATGCCTTCCTCAAGCTCGACAGGACGGCGCGCAGCAAGGTGGCCCTCACCATGGTCACCGAATACGAGCCCAAGGGATATAAGCCTCTGGGGAGTGAGCAGGGGAGCCGCGAGCCCTATGTGCCCGACTTTGTCTTCGGCGTCAATCTGCTGCTGCAACTGGGTGCCTATCCGGAACTCCGTTACATCAACATCACCCAGGACAAGGGACAGGAGAACAAGGCACATTTCGTGTCCTGGGCCTATATCGCGTGGAAGCCGATAACGAAGGACTGATGATTTGGGAGGCCGAAAGCAGGCATCCCGATTGGGAGATGTGACCGCAGGTCGAAACCGTAAGACCGCCTGACGAGAAAGGGCAGCAGTATGAAACGAAGCTTTGAACAGGACCTCGCCGATGCCGTGGCCTACCATGGACACCTCTGTGGTGGGCAGATAATCGGCACGAGAGCGTCGCGGCTGGGTCTGGAATACTTTGGCATTGAGGACGCCAGGACCTACCGCGATCTCATCGCCTTTGTTGAGGCAGACCGTTGCATCGCCGACGCCGTGAGTTCCGTTGCAAACTGCCACATAGGGCGCAGGCGCCTCAAATGGCACGACATGGGCAAGATGGCCGTCAGCTTCCACGATCTGGCGAGCAACCGGGCCGTGCGCATCTGCTCCATCAACGAGAACCGTCCCGAGACCGAGCTTTCCGCCGATGAGCTTGTCGCCTTCTATAATGCCATCCCCGATGCGGAGTTTTTCAAGGTGGAGGAAGTCGTCGTGCAGCTGGACCGCTTCGATCTGCCGGGCAAGCCGCTTCGCCGCGTAAAGTGTGAGGTCTGCGGCGAACGCGTGTTGGACGGTCGTGATGTCGAGAAGGACGGCAAGACGCTCTGCAAGCACTGCGCCGGCATCGACAGGTACTACAAGGTGCTGACGAAAGAGTAGGCAGCAGAAATGATTCAGGACAGACGTATAGCCCTCGTTCTGCGTGTGATTTTCGCGGTCCTCACCCTCATGGGGCTGTTCAGCTACATCGGGGTGTTTCAAGGGACCTTCCGTCCGTCGCTGCTCATGTATTACACGATTCAAAGCAACATCCTGGCGCTCGGGCTCTTCCTGGGCCTCGCCGTACGCACTGCCTGGGGAATCAGGCAAAGCGGCGTGAAGGGATCCGCAGGTTATGCCCCACGGTTCGAGCTGGTCTGCACCATAGATCTGCTGCTCACGCTCGTTGTCTTTTGGGTCATGCTCGCACCCAGCATGTTCACCATGGGAGACCCCTCAGGCCTGGCCACCTACGAGAACTACCAAGTGCACCTGCTCACACCGCTCTTCTGTCTTATCGACTGGGTTCTGTTTGCGCCGTCTCGCACCCTCCGGTTCCGCAACCTTTTCCTCATCTATATCTTCCCCTACTGTTATGTTATCTTCACCTCGATTGCGGGCCTTATGGGTTACGAGTATCGGTACGGGGAGAACAGCGTTGCGACGCACTACCCGTACTTCTTCTTCGATTATGACCTGGTTGGCTGGTATGCGCTGCTCTATATTGCGGCACTCTCCGCGTTCTTCTTCATCATCGGCTGCCTGTTCTACCTCTTTGACCGCAAGTTCAAAAAGCCCCGGCTGTTTGCCGGCCCAGACCGCCGGTGAGGCGATTCGTTGTCTGATAACCGCGTACGAGCTTGGGTTGAGTCTGCAAGTACGATATGTCTGAGCCTTGCAAGTGGAATGAATACGGAGCACTAGTAGGGCCACCTGTTCCCGCCTTGATCTGAAGCAATCTGTTCCACAGGCTATCGTACAATTTATTCTCTTGCAGTTCCTAAGTTTTGTGTTCCGTAATTATCGTGTCACTTTCGCAGTTCAAGCCGTATGTTTTGCTCGTCTGCTTTCTGCTGGAACAGGGCAACCGCCAGCGTCGCTTTCTCTTTTGTTGTGACGTCGGGCGCTGTTTATACCTTAATGCGTGTCATCACGTCCCTGATGTCCGCGAGTTCGAGCAAATTGACGGCAAGGCAGAAGAAGTTTTTTCTCCGGCCATCGTTGAAGTCGGCAAGCAGCCGCTCCAATATGCCGACTTTCTCTTTCAGTTCGGCTTGATAGGCGGCCAGTCCGATGTCCTTGACCTTTTGGAAATCCGCGAGTTGGTGCTGCTTTGTGATGAAGGAATCCTTGATGTTCTCGCTGTCGTAATACTTCTTGCAAGGGTATTCCCCACACTGGCAGCAATATTCGACCCCGCCGTGGCGGTTGGCGCAGGAGTTCACGCCACAGTGCGTGACAAATTCATGTGTCCCGGTAGCGACGCCACCACAACCGGGACATTTCGACACCCCTTGCGTGTGGTAGCGCGGACAAAGCCCGCAGTTCAGCCCGCATTGCGAAAACAGTGGGTATTTCCTTGCATACGACTCCCTTTTGTTGGCGATGTCCTGATTTGCCATTGTTGTTCTCCTATTCATTAGTCAACGCGTTGTAGATGGCACGGCGTATCACGTTGCTCGAATTCGTTGCGCCAGAAACAGCGTCTACCGTTATACGTTGCTCATCAACGACGTCGCCGACAAGGCGCTCCGCCGGATGTCCACCCTCTGTGCGATGCTTGAGGATTGTCACGTCCGTTATCGCGCCCGACCGCACGGTGACACTGACCTCTGCATACACGTAGCCAACATCGCACTCGCCCGTGTAGCTTCCATCGCCGATGCGCGAGAGGTCAACATCCGCGATTTGTATTGACCTTGCCGCCTGCTGATAGGTGTTCAGCGCAACGACATTCACGGTGACATGCGAGAACAACGCCACAAGTGTCGCAACTGCCAACGCGCGGTGCAATCTGAGCAACCGGCCGCGCTTGTAAAGCCCGCACAGGCACAGACCTGTCAGTATGAGTAGCAGCAAAGCCCCGCTGACCCAGACGGCAAGCGGTCGTGCCTCGAACAGTGGCAACACCAGTACAAAATGCGTTATGCCGACAATGAGCGCCGCTATGCCGAGCGTCATGTGAGCGATACGTGCTGTCCTGCTTCGGTGCTTGCGCAGAAACACGTTGGTGCAACAAAGCGCGATAAGAACCGCCGTGATAATTCCCAGTGTCATTAGCTACTCCTTCAAAGCGCCCATCACATGGGCTTCATATTCTGATTCAAACGGTCAACGATTCTTTCAAAGTCGCGCTCTCATTTTCACTCTCCTAAAACCTCCAAATCGGAAGTCTCATACCGATTATGACCGGGCAGAGCACTGTCGCCAAGCCACTCCCGCATAATTTGTCAGTCCTCTATCTTCTGGAACGTGACGTGTTGTTCCTTCATCGAAATCTTGCCGACCTGATACCCATATGCCGCCGCTTCTTTCTTGTAGGTCAAGAAAGAATGGTCTATCGGAAATCCGAGAACGGCCTTGATTTCCTCAAACGTGAGCCAAAGCGTTGGACTGCCGTCAGTTTGAAGGTGTTTCCATAGCAGGTCATATTTGCTCATAAGTTTGTGCCTCCTTCTTCTCTGTGGTTTCTACCTTTGGTTTTGATTTCATATATCCCAATATTCCGAGTATGGCGGAGGCGACGACCGCTACCGCAATGGTCAGGAATATATCCCAGCTGAAGGGACTTTGTTCCGCGTATATATCCACGAAATAATTGACAACAGGACTGACAACGGCACCTAATAAAAAGATGGAAATCGCCAATTTGCCCCATAGGTTCATCTTTGCAAAGCGGAAGAGGAGAAAAAGAATCCAGAGCGCGATTATCCCGGTGATGGCTGACGGCAACCCAACCGGCACGAACCAATCCGCTGTCGCAGTGATTCCGCCCAGCAGGTACAGATAGGGAAGAATCAACAAGGTCACCGCAGCTAAGGATACAAGGACGCCCTGTTTATTGGTCGACGACGGTGAGAGCGCCCGTGTGGTTATGGCATCCGTATCACTGACTATGACAACACCATGCTTTGTGAGCAATAACGGCGATACCGCCGCCCATCCAAACACGATGGACAAAAGCGGATGAACCGCCCAGGTGATGTGCTGGCTCAATGCCATATCCACGATCAGACAGACACCCGCCGCCACAAAACATGCCAGGGTAAAGAGCATAAAGATAAGGTTTTTGCTTTTCATCGTTCTATCGATTCCTTTCTGAGCGTTGCCCTCCCGGTGAAGGCAACCAGTACCGTAAGCCCGCCCGCAATGAGCAAAGGCAGATAGGCCGGGATCTGTACGCGGCAAGCCCTCACTCACCGCTGTTGTGCCCGTTCGCTGCGTCAAACCTCTCGAATAACTGCGCGAGACAGTCGAGGCTTCCGCTTTCAGCGCCGAGCAAGCGCTCTGCGGCCCAGATGTAGCTTGTGACCTTATGAGACAGCTCGTCTGAGGTGAGAGTAGCCAGACGCTCGGCATCAAACGCGCTGTTGCCGTAACTCAGAATCCTCCCAATCGCTTCCTCCGGGCACGGTGTGTCAAATACCCCTTGTTCCATGCCTTCGCGCACATGCTTCGCTAGAATGGGGGTCGCGTCGTCACCGAGCTCGCGTTCTATCTTCATGTGCATGAGCGCGTTTTGCGGCTTATGCAGATGCTCGGCCATTTGTAATCCGGTATCATCGCTCACGTGTAATGCCAGCACGGTACTTATAAAACGCTCGAGAATCGGAACGCTCGTATCGTTGGCAACAGCCTCAGCGCCTGCAAGGAACTTGTCACTGTATCTGCCTATCACCGCCTCCACAATGTCCTCCTTGGAGCTGAAGTGGTGAAAAATCGCCCCTTTGGACATACCCAGCCCAGCCACGATGTCTTGTATCGTCGTCTGCTCGTAGCCCTTTTCCGCAAACAGCCTCGCAGAAACATCAATGATGTTGCTGATGGTCTGCTGTGAGTTGTTCTTCCTCGGCATGGCGCAAGCCTCCTCTCTTAAGTAGTTCAGATATAATACCGACGGTCGGTACTTATATAATTAGAACATACCGTTGGTCGGTTGTCAATAATCCTATACAATTACAAGAGAAGGTTTTTAACCCAACAGCTCATCCAAACAAATAACAGTACTACCCCTACTTTCATAATAGTGCAGCATTTTGTCGATTTTCCCTTTATCGTAGCTGGTTACGCAATCTGAGAGGACAGTAACGCCATACCCTGCTTTACGGAGGTTGTAACAGGTTGATTTAACACAGGCAACAGCATCTGCTCCTGTAAGGTAGAAGTCATCAATTTCATTTTTCTCAATGAAGTCTCTGAACTCTTCACTGGTCAAAGCGTTTCCTTTGCACTTCGTGAAAACGTTTTCTGACACTATCTTCAAGTCAGGAGCGAGTTCAGATCCACGGGTACCAGGCTTAAAAGTCCTCGTGCCGGCTGATAGATTCTCATGCCTGATATACACAACAGGAATAGCATTACTGACTGCCCAATCAATGGCTGTATTGATATTGCCAATAACATCCTTGTAATTGTTTGTTATGTCATTTTGAATATCAATTACTACTAAGGCCTTTTTCTGCATACTGTTTCATCTCTCTTCTCCGACAGTTTCTCATTGTACCTGACCGTCAGAGCGGTCTATTACGCCCTCCAATGATTTTTCGATAAGGAAAGCTCGAACGGTTTCAGGTGCCACGACATAGCCTTGCATATAATCTATAGACTCTCCATAGTCGATGTCTTTGTGATAGGCCAACTGACCCCGGAACAACCGTGGGGAAAAGGAGCTTCCGAACAATCTATCAGCTTCAGCGCAAATCGTTTCCAGAGAGAACCTGTCGCGCAGCAGAAAGTAAAGGTCAACATAGTCCTTCCACTTGGCCCTACGCCCGAGGGTAAAAGCCTTCATCGCGGCCAGCGACAACAAAGTCGGCATGGTTATCACGCCTTCAAACTCGACCTTATGTTCGATATCGTACGGATACGAAAAGAAGGTCAACTTCACCCCCCTGGTGATGAAGTGAATCTGGTCTACATCTTCATATATCATTGTGCTTCCGGCATCATAATCCGAGACCTGCTTCTTGAGCCTCAGTCTGCTTACTGTTCCGTCAGTGAATAGATCGTAATCGATAGATTTGCGGTGCCCAATTTGCAGCGCAATTGCGGTTCCTCCGACCAGATAATAGGATTCACGATATCGCTCGATGAATCCCAACAGTCCCCGCTGCTCAGATGTCAAAACCTCATCATGCATAGCGGTCAAACAACAGGGTAAAATAGTTCACCATGACCGGGGAGTAGTTGTTCTTTCTTCTTTCACTGAGATTGATGGAGGTAAAAAAAACCTCCGCGACCTTGTTTACTCCCATAAGCTGAAAAAGAGACTTCACGTCACCCATGGTTCCGTAGTTCAGCACTTGCTCCACAAGCAGACTGTCGGACACCGTCTCGCCTTTATCCTCGGGGGAATACCAGAACAGGTGTGAGCGTTGCCTGATGTAGTCTTTTACTGCCTTGTCTCTCATATAAGTATTTTACCATGTGCGCACCCTCGCGGCTGCGGCACTTTAATTTCGCTCATTTGTCTGCGACTATCAGCTAAAACTACATTGGTGCCATCTGCAGTTGTAACGAGCCCGTCGACACGGGTCATGCCGTAGATCACCTCTATGGCTGGCTTACCCGACGTGCCGCCCTTCGGATATATGGTGAAGAGAAACGCCGGGGTGGTCGGGGCGTTGACGTCGGAATTCTCGGTAAAGCCGACGGTACACAGAAGGGCAGCAAGCAGGCTATAGGTTCCAAGGGAGATGGCAGAAAGGCCCGAGGAGACAAAAAGGCTGAGCGCCCGATCAACGCGGCCAAGATCAAAGAGGTTAGGAACTGTCAAGCAATAACTTGTACGATAGCCTGTGGAACAGATTGCTTCAGGTCAAGGCGGGAACAGGTGGCCCTACTTGTGGTAATGCCGCCTGTTCCCAACACAGAGCTGGAGCAATCTGACCGCAGGATACGTACAAGTTATTGCTTGACAGTTCCTTAAGCCGATAACCTTCAAGTTACCCGTATCAGTGATTGCCGAGATTGATGTGAAGGCAACAACAAAGGGTGAGACACGCTCGGAATTCCTCCGATCGATGATAGACCGGGAGCTTTCGGGAGTTTGAAGAAGCTTTCGCGCTCAACGCAGTTCGAGCATCCCGCGAATGGCACCCATGATGAGCCGCATATCCCTGTCATCTGCCGCTGCGAGCAGGGTATAACCACGTTGGGCGATGTCGATGTTGCGCAGCTGTTCAACGCAGGCGAAGCCAGCAACAGGAGGAGCTGTAACGGGGATATGCAGAGGATAGCTGTTGTCGGTTGTGGTGACGGGGACCACTGAAACCAAGCTGGATCGCGAGTTAAAGCCGAATCCGCTGACGACCACCGCAGGACGCAGCTTTGCCGGCTCATGGCCGAGTGAAGGGCTGAAATCCACCTCGATGATGTCGCCCTGTTCCAGAGCGCTCACTGGATCACCTCGGCACCAAGATCCGCTCCCCAGTCAGCCTCGGTCGGCTGATGCTCCCCCGTATAGCCTGCGAACATATCGTCCATGGCCAGGAATGGGGCATGGGCGAAGCTGCGGTGCCCGCTGTTCTCTGGGCGAATGACCAGATAGGTGCCACTACTGTCCTCGACAACCCGCATCCTCAGACTCGATCCGACACCGATACCGATGTCGTCACAGAACGGCTTGGGAATGCGCACCGCCCGCGATGTTCCCCAGGGGCACAGCTTGGTGGTACTTTCGGCGCGTGAAGGCATGGGGGCTCCTTTCTATAAAGCTATCTTTCAAGATAGCTTATCATGTTTGCCCTTCTATGTCAAAGCATTGATGCGAACACAAGGTACAAGTAGAACGCAACAAGTGGGACAAGAGGGGGAGGCAGGGCTGGTGTCCCACGGCGGGACTGGAGAGGGGAGACAAAAGGGGACGGTTCTTCTGTCCTACTTTGGTTCTGCTACATATACGGACACTATCTCTCACGAGAACAAAAGTAGGACAGAAGAACCGTCCCCTTTTGTCTCCTTGTCTCGCTTTTGTCTCACAACGTAATGGTGTAACAGTGTAACGACGTAACAGCGTAACAGCCAAACCGGTAGTCCACTGTGCGGAACAGGTGGTTCACTCAGTGGAATTGCATCGTTGTGGTTTTTCTCCAGTGGCCTATAGTCGGTTGTATTGCACAAGGTCATGCAACAGTTACGAGAATGGAGAACAGAATGAAGAATCATCACGAGCAACCCACGGAGCAACAACAGGGCCTGTCGCGCAGGAATTTTCTCACCACAGCGGTTGTCGGACTTACCGGCATAGCCGCTGTGGGGCTGGCGGGCTGTAACGCTCGCCAGTCGGAAGAGGGCAACACGGCAGCAGGTGATACCTCGCAGCTGCCAGGCACCTGGGACGGTGAAGCGGATGTTGTCGTCTGTGGCGGTGGCGGTTCGGGCCTGACGGCAGCATATGCCGCCCTTGATGCTGGCGCAAGTGTACTGGTGCTTGAGAAGGGCGATGTCGTCGGCGGTACAACTGCCCTGGCGGAAGGGGCTGTTCAAGCCGCAGGCACAGCATGGCAGAAGGAACTCACCAGCTACCAGGACGACAACGCCGAGAAGCATTTTCTGTATTGGATGACCGATGCCGAGGGCCTGGTCGAAGAAGATCTCGTTCGCTCAATGGCAGAGAATGCGGCCGACAATCTGCAATGGATGGCAGATAATTTTGGCATCACCTTCTCCAAGGTTTTTGGCTGCCTGCCCACGCCCTATCTGCCCGACGATCTCATGGCCGACCGTATCCACCTCATTACTGATGCTACGGATGCAACAAAGACAGGCGGCACCGTCTGGACAACCAAGGCTGAGGCCGCGGTCAAGGATAAGGGTGGTGAAATCCTGACCGGCACGGCGGTGGCCTCACTTATCATGGACGGAGCCAACGGCGTGGCGGGCGTTACCACCTCAGACGGCAAGAACTACAAAGCCAACAAGGGCGTGGTCCTGGCAATGGCGGGCATAGAGCACAACGAGGAACTCGCCAGGAAGTACAACCCACAGCACTATTGGGACCTCAAGACCCAACAGGTTGTCACGGCGGCAACCGATACGGGTGATGGCATTGAGATGGGCCTGGCGGCAGGCGCTGACGTGGGGCGTTTTGGTGGCTGCGTGGACCTTATCCTTGCCACTTGGAGTGGCACCAACAACACCAACCCCGAGATGCCGGCCATCTTTGTCAATATGAGGGGCAACCGCTTTGTGCGAGAGGATACCACCTACGCCTTTCATATGCGCTCATGCTTTAACGAGGCCATGCAGGAGGGCGGATGGGATGGCTGCACCTGGATGGTGCTTGACTCCAAGATGACCACGATGGATGCCCAAAGCCCCTGGTCCGATGCCATAGAGGGTGGCACGCAGCAGCGCGAGGATGACCTTGCCAGCGGCACCCTGCTCAAGGCCGATACCATCGAGGCACTTGCCACAGCCATGGGCGTACCTTCTGCAAACCTTGCGTTTACCGTGCAGAAGTGGAACGCCGACACCACGGCCGGCAACGACAGCCTCTATGGGCGTGTCAAGCAGGTGGTACCGCTTGACACAGCACCCTATTACGCCTATCGTATCCTGCACACCAACATCGGTGCTATTGGCGGGTTGCGTATCAACGACAGAGCCGCCGTACTCAATGTGTCAGGCAAAGAGATCGGCCACCTGTATGCCGCCGGAACAAACAGTGGCGGCTGGCTTGGCCCCTACTATCCGGGTTCGGGAACCTGTCTGCAAGGTGCCCTGCATTGGGGACGCACCGCCGGAGCATCGGCAGCGAGTTAAGGAGATAGAGGATGTACCAGATATACGCTAAGTTCACGGTCAAAGACGATAGCACGGATGAGGTGTTGGCAGTGCTTGGCGAGTTGATTGATGAGACCCGCAGAGAGCCAGGCAACATCAGCTACCAACTATTCCAGAGTACCGGTGACCCTACCATCCTCACCGTCTTTGAGCAATGGAAAGATCAGGAGGCAATCGACGCGCACAACGCCAGCGCACACTTCAACAAAGCTCTGACGGCACTTGAGCCTTACCACGCCGCTCCGCCGGTAATAGAGGTCTACACGCTTGTCAGGTAGCAGGGCATATGTCCGGTTCGATGCCTTGTAAAGGAGCTGCCAGGGTTCCGCAAAGCTTTGAGGAGCAAAGCAGCTGAGTTTTGTGGGACGGCAAGCAACCGATTGGCGTTTTCCAGCGAGTTGCCGGTTGCTTGCTTGCCTGTCAGCGTTCAGCCCGTGTAGCCCATACAGGACGATATGCGCTGCGCGGCAAGCACTACCTGCCTTACAATGCCCTCGATGTCCGCTGTGGGCAAATCGGCGTTTGCGCCGCTTACGCCGGTCACCGCTATAATATCCCCACGGTAATCGAATATCGGAGCGGCCGCGCAACGATGGTCGAGGTCCGACTCTTCCATGTCTGTTGCCCAGCCCTGCTTGCGCACTTGGTGCAGGTGCTCCCTGAATGCCTGCTTGTTAGTAATGGTATGGGGTGTAAATCCCCTGAGCTCAACGCTGTACAGCACGTCATCAAGCTCAGAGCTGGAAAGGCAGGCCATGAGGCACTTTCCCATGGAAGAGCAGTGGGCGGGATAACGGCGTCCCACCTGTGTGAACTGCTCATCGACCCTGTCTGTGGCCGCTTTTTCGATAATGGAGACAAACGACCCGTCGCGCACGCCCAGATAGGCGGACAGCCCAAGAGAGCGCTGCAGGGCTATCAGGTGAGGCTTGGCCTCTGCCTGGAGCTCAAGCGAATCAATGCGGTAGCTCAGGGTTTCAAACATCTTTGTGCCGATGGTGTATGCCCCCTCGTGCGTTTTGTCTGCATAGCCACGCTCGCAAAGCGTTCCGAGAATACGGTGTGTCGTCGTCTTGCTCACACCGGCGCTGCGTGAGACGGCGCTGAGGCCAAGCGGCTCCCTTGAGTACGCCAAGCTCTCCAGAATATCAAATGCCTTGTTCAAAACCTTCACAGCCTGTTGCTCCATGGTAGTTCCCTCTCTACCTCTCCGTGTGCCTCCTGTATCGTTTTCATTGTACTAAACCGCCAACATGGTGGCTACTGCTCTTTGGGGCTGCACCGTCAGACACTCCTCAATATCGCCTACACAGTAGGGAGCGGGCTGCGCGGGGCGCGGCATGCGGCCTTGCACGAGGCGCCTCACCCTTTACAATGTAAGCATGGATATCCTACATACTGAACCGAAAAAATGCAGAATGGTAGAGAGAAAATGCAAGAAAATTGGAACAAACTGGGTTATTGGTTGCCGGATTGAGCGTCCTTACCTCCCCGCCGTCCAGCCGAGGCTCTCCTGCTGTACCTGGTACAGGCGGGCAAACAGGCCGTTTTGGGCCAGCAGCTCGGCACCGGTGCCTTCCTCTATGAGCCTCCCGTTATCCAGGACGACTATCTTGTCCGCGCCTATGACGGTACGCAGACGGTGCGCTATGACGATGACGGTGCGCCCTGCTATGAGGGTCGAGATAGCCTCCTGAATCTGCGTCTCGTTCTCGGGGTCGAGGCTTGCCGTGGCCTCGTCGAGCAGCACGATGGGGGCATCCTTCAAGAGCGCGCGAGCAATGGAGATGCGCTGCCGCTCGCCGCCGGAGAGCGTGGAGCCGTTCTCGCCTATGACGGTCTCATAGGCCTCGGGCATCTCGCTGACGAACTCGTCGCAGCGTGCCATCTTTGCCGCGGCGTAGACCTCCTCATCCGTGGCACCATGCCTGCCGATGCGGATGTTGTTCATCACCGGGTCGTTGAACAGCACCACGTCCAGAAACACAAAGCACATATAGCTCATCAGCCGCTCCGGATCCAGCTCGCGGATATCCCTGCCGCCAACGGTGACCGCACCCTCGCGCACATCCCAGAACCGCGCGATGAGGCGTGACACGGTGGTCTTGCCACTGCCCGACGGCCCCACAAAGGCGGTGACGCCGTCTTGCGGAATGGTCACGCTGATGTCCTCGATAACGTCCGTGTCGTTATAGGCAAAGGAGACGTTCTTCAGTTCCACCGTGTAGGTGCTGAGTTCGGCATTCTCGTCCCCGGTCATGGGCAGCTCCTCGCGCAGTTCCTGCATGCGCCTGGTGGACACCAGCGTATAGAAGAACTCCGGCAGCAACGTGAGGATCACGATGATGGGGGAGTAGATCTTCACGCTGATGATGAGAAAGGTGAGAAATGCGATGGGTGAGAGCGTCCCGCCCGTCAGCAGTGTCACGCCCACGAGCGTCACGAGCCCTATGCCAACCTGCAGCACCATCATGGCGAGCGTGACGAAGGTGCCGGCTATTGCCTCAAAGGTCATGGCCTCTTTCATCATGACGCGCAGGGCATCCTTCAGCGCGGCGGATTTCTCTCCCGCCAGTCCAAAGGCCTTGACGACCTTGATGCCCTCCAGATATTCCTGCATCTGTTCGGCCACATTCAGCTTGGCCTGTACGTGCCGCTCCCCAAGCGCCATCAACTTTCTCGTGACGAGGATCAGCCCAAAGGCCACGGGCAGGGCGGCAAAGATAGCCAGCGCCATGCGCCAGTCGTAGAAGGCCAGCAGGATGCAGACCACGGTGACGGTGATGCTGCCGCCGAGCAGATTGGGCAACACGTGGCTCATGCTGTGTTCTATGGACGCGCAGTCGCCCAGGATGTTGGTGGTCAGCTCCGAGAGATCCTTGCGGTTGAAGAAGCTCAGCGGCAGGCGGCGGAGCTTCTCGGCCACCTCGATGCGGATTTTCTCCGTCTCGCTGTAGGCAACCGTGTAGGTCTTGCGGTACTCGTTGGTATAGACGAAGAAGTACAGCACGGCAGCGGCAACACCCACGCCAAACCAGAGCCAGAGTTGGTTGACGTCAAGCGCTGTGTCCTCCGTCAGGGGCCTGAGCAGCACCGTGATAATCATGACGGCAACACCAAACGGCAAAAACATGCAGAGGTTGGAGAGCACCGCGGCAAACACGCCGCGCTTCAAGCCCCTGTACCCCTCGTCCGACAGTCTCAGCAGTTTCTTAATTCCAAACATTGCCGTACACCTCCGTTTCCTCACTCGACCGATCCAACCGACCGGGGCCCGTGGCGGCCCCGCTGAGTGTCCAGTCCATCGCACCGATATACTGCTCCCACATACGGCGGTAACGCCCGTCCGCCTCAACCAAGGCGTCGTGTGTCCCTTCCTCCACTATCCGTCCCCTGTCCACCACGAGTATCGTATCCGCGCCGCGTACCGTGGAAAGCCGGTGCGCGATGATGATGACCGTCTTGTCCCTCATCAGCTCCGACAGGGCGAGCTGTATCTTCTGCTCGTTTTCGGGGTCGGCAAAGGCGGTGGCCTCATCCAGTACGAGGATGGGTGCGTTCTTCAGAATCGCACGGGCAATGACGACGCGCTGACGCTCGCCCCCGGAGAGGTGCACGCCACTCGAACCGATAACCGTGTCGTAACCCTGCGGCAGCTTCTCTATGAATTCGTGGCACTGCGCGGCCTTGGCGGCAGCAACGACCTGCTCTCGCGTGGCATGCCTGTTGCCTATCAGTATGTTGTCGGCCACGCTCTGCTTGAACAGGAACACGTCCTGGAACACAAAGCCCACGATGGACATGAGGTAGTCGCTCGCCATATCCCGGATGTCCGTGCCACCGATCCTCACCGTGCCCTCGTCTACGTCATAGAAGCGCGGGATGAGATGGGCGATGGTGGACTTGCCGCTCCCAGACGGGCCAACCAGCGCCGTGACCTCGCCCTGTCTGGCTACAAAGCTCACGCCGTCCAGCGCAGCCGTCTCGCCTTCCTCCTCGCTCATATAGGAGAATACGACGTCTTCAAAGGACGTGGAATAGTCCGTCGTGGTTTCTGGGTGTGCGGCTTCAGGCAGGGGCTCCACGGCCAGTATCCTGTCCATGCGCTCGATGCCGTCGGAGATCTGTGTGCTGAGCGACGACACGTACATCAGCTTCGTAAACGGGGTGGCCAACGAGAAGGAGAACACGATATAGAAGATCGCTGCCAACGCGAATGCCGCATAGTCTTCCGCACCGCCCGCAATGAGGATGATAACGGGAATCAGGAACACGTACACATGATTGATGATGACCATGAACGCCGCCATGTATTTCTCAAACGACATCGTATAGGATTTGACGAACTGGCCATAGTCCGTAATCGTCTCGTGGAACCTGCGAAAGGAGTAGATGGTCTGGTTGAAGGCCTTGACCACCGAGATTCCTCGCACGTATTCCACCGACGCATTGTTGAGGTCCTCCAGCGAATCCTGATATTTCTTGACGAACTTCTGCGCCTTGTCCCCGCCGTAGGCTGCCATCTGAATGAGGTAGGCGGCGAGAATGGGCACGAGGCTCGCAAGCCCCAGCCGCCAGTCAAAGAGGAACAGCACCACGAGCGTAAAGATCGGCATGGCAAAGGAGCCAGCCATATCCGGAAGCTGGTGCGCGACGAAGCCTTCGAGCTTCTCGATGTTCTCGTCTACGATCTTCCGCAGCTTGCCCGTGGAATTTGCGCTGTGGAAGCCCAGCGGCAGGCTCGCGATGTGCTCGGCAAACTCCAGCTTGAGCTCGTACTGTGTCCTGAATGCCGCAAAGTGGCTGCACATCAGCGCGAGAAAGTTGAGCAGGATGGCGGCAATCGCGCCTCCCGCCGCGAGCCAGCCGAGGTCTATCATGTACGCGGTATCCAAGGCCCCGAGATCGGCAAAGTGCACAACAAGCTCCCGGATGATGTAGTAGATGGCGATGAACGGCGCAAACGACACCGCCACGCTGAGTATGGCCAGTACACAGGAACAGATGACGAGCCCCTTCTTGCGTGAACTCAACTCCAAGAGCCGTGCCATGCCCTTCTTCTGAGGTTTTTCCTTCTCTGGCTTATCCATTATTGGCTCCCTTCCGCCACCCTGTGGTGACTTACACAGCTTTTGTTGAAACAATGGCAGAGCACGCACTCCGAATGTGGTGCGGCTGCCTCAGAGCGAGCATTCTACTGCGCTCCAATCGCCCACCCGAGACTCTCTGTCTGGAGCGTCCAGAGTTTCTTATACAGTCCGTTCTGCGCCATGAGTTCGTCGTGCGATCCCTGTTCCGCTATATGCCCTTTGTCGAGGACCACTATGTTGTCCGCTCCAGCAACAGTGCGCAGGCGGTGTGCTATGACGAGCACGGTCTTATCCGCGACCAACGCGGAGATAGCGGCCTGTATCGACGCCTCGTTTTCCGGGTCAAGGCTTGCCGTGGCCTCATCGAGCAGGATGATAGGCGCGTCTTTTAACAGCGCACGGGCTATAGAAATGCGCTGGCGCTCACCGCCGGACAGTGTGGCGCCGTTCTCGCCGAGCATCGTGTCGTAGCCGCCCGGCAGCTGACTGACAAAGTCGTCGCAGCGGGCAGCCCTGGCGGCGGCGAGTACCTGTTCATCCGTTGCGTCCCTGTTGCCGATGCGGATGTTGCCCAGGATCGTGTCATTGAAGAGGACAACGTCCTGAAAGACAAAGGACAGGTAGCTCATCAGATGTTCGGGTTCAAGCGCTCTGACGTTAACGCCACCGATTGTTATCTCGCCCTCGTCCACATCCCAGAATCGCGCTATCAGCCTGGACACCGTGCTCTTCCCGCTGCCGGAGGGCCCAACAAGCGCTGTCAGGCTGCCGGACGGAATCGTCACGGACAGATCGCTCACCGCAAACTCAGCATCCGCGCCATAGGAGAACCCGACATCCCTGCACTCAACGGTAAAATCCGCCAACTCCTGCTCCTCGTCGCCGGTCATAGATTGTATGGCGAGCAGATCACGCATACGTCTGAGCCCGATTTGAAAATACAACAGCTCCGGCAGTAGCGTGAGTACGGTGATCACGGGGGAGTATATCTTCACCACTATAAGCAGGAATGCCAGAAACGGCACAAAGCCGAGCTGTCCGTCCGTCAGGAGCATCGCGCCAACGAGTGCCGTGAGCCCGATACCGCCCTGCAATACGGCCTGGGCTCCCGTCACGAATATGCCTGTGCCTACCTCCATTGCCATGGCCAGGCGCATCATCTCGTGGAGTGCCGTTTCCAACGCGCCAAAGCGTTCGCCATCCATGTTGCAGGCCCTGATGACCTTTATGCCTTCTATATACTCCTGTACGCGCTCGGATGCCGCCAGCTTCGCCGCCGCGTGTTTTTTCGAGACGCCACCGTAGATTTTGCGGCTGAGCAAAATGATTCCGAACGCTAACGGGACGGTGACGAAGATTGCCAATGCCATACGCCAGTCATATATCGCGAGCATAACGCAAATCACAATGATGGATATACTATTCCCTATGAGCTGCGGGAT
>JAISEO010000005.1 GCA_031264075.1 Coriobacteriales bacterium
GAGCCGCCGGTAGCCGTAACGCTGCCGCCGGAGATGGTGATGTTGCCTGCGGAACTGCCGTTGTTGCCGCCGCCTATGCCGGCGCCGTTGGAGGAGCTGCCGCCGGAGGCTTGGATGATGGTGCTGTCAGTGATGGTGATGTCACCTACGGATGAGGAGCTGTCGCCGCCGCCTATACCTGCACCACCGGAGCCGGTGCCGCCGATGGCCGTGACGCTGCTGCCGGAGATGGTGATGTTGCCAATAATGCCGCTGCCGCCAGCGCCGCCGCCTATGCCCGCGCCACCGGAACCGTCATCGCCGGTAGCCGTGACGCTACCGCCGGAGATGGTGATACTGCCTGCAGGACTGTTGTTATAGCCGCCGCCTATGCCCGCGCCGCCGTCAGGACCGGCGGTGGCCGTGACGCTGCCGCCGGAGATGGTGATGTCGCCCACAGGACTGCCAGTGTAGCCGCCGCCTATGCCGGCGCCGGGGGAGTAGAAGCCGCCGGTAGCCACGACAGTGCCGCCGAGGATGGTGATGTCGCCTGCGGTGCCGGTGCCAGAGCCGCCGCCTATACCCGCAGCAACACTGATGCTGGCAGCCGCAAGGCTCGACCCATCGCTGGCTTTGGTAATGGTGAGGTCTGCGCCTGCATCGAGCTGAAGCCCGGCGCTCCCGTAGCTGCTCCTCAGTGAGTTCGTACCCGAAAGCGTGAGGTTCAGAGAGGCGCCAATAGCCACTTCCAGCGCGGCGGTGTCATCACTGCCATCCGATACGTCAATGTTGACGTTAGCGAGTGTGATGTTGGCGCTCACACCACTGCTTATGAGTATCTGATCTGCGGTGGTAGTGGTAGACCCGGGTGTCATCGATATGGTGAGAGCCTTGTCGGATTTGATGGTCAAGACATTGGGGGTACCCGTCCTGTATTCGTAGTCGGTGCCCTCCGTACCGCCTGTTACCGTAAAGGGGCCGGTAGAGAACAGATCGAGAAAGGGGGGATCTTCGGCACTCTCCTCGGCTTCCTGTGAGGCTTCTACCTGACTGGCCTCTTGAACGAGAACTTCGTCGCCATCAGCAGACGCAAGAGCCTCCCAGCTCCCAAAGCTTACCGCCACAAGTGCGGCCACAAGGACGAAGGATGGTATCTTTGCCAGCGCGTTTGTCTTTGTTCTGTCCTGCTGTGTTCTTGCGGTGATGCCGGTGGTGCCTGTGGTGCGTGTGTCGTTTAAACTGCGTTTACTCCTCATGCCCCTACTCCTTTGCTTAAGGCCTTCCCGTATGTACGGCAATGCATGAGACGCGCGTAAACCCACGTGTTGCGCGTCATTGCCTATCATAGCAGATTGCCTATCATAGCAGAATACCTATCGCTGCAACCCTCTTGACATTCAGCAGTCTTGCTCTACGCTACATGCCAGAGGCCACTGAGGCCGCCGAGGGATGCCAAGGGGATGATGCGTCGGTTTGACTATCCACGCGGTGCAGGGCTGCTCGCCACAGAGTAGTTTCAGGCGCTTCAACGTCACAAGGGCAAGGGGGAAAACTACGGTTAGTCTGCCGCTTGAAGCGAGGTGCGTGCCGTCACGTCGATGTGCTGGGACATGCGGTGCCCAGGGAGCTTGCGCCGGGCGTATACTGTAGCTGTCCGTGATGCCATGAGGCGCATGGTCGTTTGGCCCCTGAAGAAAGGACTCATCATGGCGAATCTCTTTGATCTCACAGGAAAGGTTGCTGTTGTAACCGGAGCAAGCTCTGGCCTTGGTGCCGATGCTGCACGCGCGTATGCGGAGTCAGGCGCAGAGGTGGCCTTGCTCGCACGACGAGTAGAGAAGCTCGAACAGGTACAGGCCGACATCGAGAAGCTTGGCAAGAAGGCTTTTGTGGCCGCCTGTGACGTTACCAACGAAACAAGCGTCAAGGAAGCCATAGCCGAGGTGCAACACGCCTGGGGCAGGGTAGACATCCTGCTCAACAACGCGGGGGTTGCGGTTCGTGGTGGCGTTGACACGCTCACCGTCGAAGACTGGGACAAGTCCATGAACACCAACGTCAAGGGCATATTCCTTGTCTCGAAATACCTTATTCCGATCATGAAACAGCAGAGCTACGGCAAGGTGGTCAACGTTGCCTCTATCAATGCCGTTGTGGCGGACAAGGATGATGCCTTCATCCGACATTCCTACAATGCTTCCAAGGCTGCCGTTCTCGGCCTGACCAAAGGCATGGCCTGTTCCTATGCCCGCTATGGGATAACGGTCAATGCCATAGGGCCGGGACTGTTTGAAAGCGAGATGACTGAGGATACGCTCTTCAAGTCGGAGGACTTCCTTGCCCTGTACTCGACGCTTTGCCCGGCTGGCAGGCCCGGTAACAGGGGAGAGGTCAACGGCACGATACTCTATCTGTCCAGCGATGCCTCAAGCTACGTGCAGGGCCAGCTCATACTCATCGATGGCGGATTCTCTTCGGTGTAAAAACAAATCGACGCGCACTACGCAACTGCTTCTCGCCGTACGCTCGCGGAGAGCTGTATCGCTGGAGATCTGGGTACCTTTTCCCAAAGCTGAGGCTCTCATGGGACAAGAGGGACGGGGCTGGTGTCCCACTGCTTCCTTTTGTCTCAGCGTTCCTTCGCGCCGTGGGACTCCAGCCCCGTCCCCTGTGCTGCTACCCTGCTCCTTAAAACTCCGGCCAAGGCGATTACACCGTGTTCTGAGTAGGCCCAGGGGCGATAACGCCGACCTCCATGTTGAGCAGCCTCTAGAGAATCAGCCAGACTTGAGGTTCCAATTTGGCGCCTCAAGATGTTGTCAACTTCATCCTGGGTGAGCTGGAAACGAAAATGCGATGGAAAACGTTCTCTGTTTCGCGATGCGGCTCTGTTGATGTTCTTTGTTTCATACCCAAACAGCTTTGCAACGTCAATATCCAGAATCACCTGCATCCCTCTGACGGTTAGTATGAACTCCTTGATGTCCTCTTCCCGCGGCTGGGGAATGATCGCAGGATCGGTATCGGTTGATTTGCCAGTCATGGTCATTGATTCTTATCGGGTTTTGTTTCCAAGCATTATAAGCCATGTCACAGGTGGCCATAAGCGGGGAACCGCATTGGTGTTTCTTGTCAGGCTGGTGTCCTTATGCACTTATATCTGCGATGATACTTATATGGAGCGACTCCTGGATGATAAGCACATCGGCACTCTTGCCGGTAACGCATGGGGAAATATGGTAGAGTATCCAAGAGCAGAAAGTACAGGAAGCACAGGCCCTGCTGAGCAGTGCAGTACCTGGGACCGACTGTAAGCAGATGTATAAAAGCGGGTGTTATATCACAGAGCAAGAGACGAGAGAGCAGGAGGAACACGATGTTCAAGTCAGAGACACAGACCCCAAAATCGGGGGGGGGGGGGGGCTCATAACCTTATATCATGTCGCCCCGCCAAGCACTTTGCGGGTACACATCTGAGCAACACACATCACCACGAAGAGAACGCCGCAGGTCGCGAGACGGCGGTATTTTTATGCCCGGAATCGGGTCGGCGAGGCTTCACCCTTGTCGAACTCATTGTCGTCATCGTCATACTGGGCATCCTCGCGGCTATAGCGGTACCCGCGCTTACGGGCTACATCGCCAAGTCGGAAGACAAGAAATATGAGGCGATGGCACGCAATGCGATGGTCGCCACACGGGCCGTCCTTGACGATGCCTACGCCGACGGGACGCTTGGCAGCGGGCTTCAACCAGGCGAAGAGAATTATTTGAACACAGGTTCGGCAGCTCTGGGCAATGCCTCAATAAAGGTCTTTGACATTGGTCTCCTGTCAATGAGGGATTTTCCTCCCCATGACGATGCGCTCATTTACTGGGATGAAGCCCTCAAACTGGTAGAAGGAGGCGGGGACTTCGATTGGACCAAAGGAAGCATGTCGGTTCATTTCTTCGCACCAAACACTTCGGAGTACAACCTGTTCAACGCACCGGCGTGGCAAGCGACCCTGTATCCGGAAGGATGGGGAGGTCCATCCGACCCAATGCCGGACAAGCCCGTGATACGGGTGTACTACGGCATGAGGGTCGAGCTTGACAGCGACGGCCAACTTGGCGACCTTGCGGACGCGGTCATTGACCCAAATGCAGGATACACCGTGTTTCATCTGGATTCTTCGTACGATTTGATTGGTTGAGGCAAGCCGTTCAAGCCCCAAACACAGATAATCGTTCCCATCATGCAAGAACTCCTCCAACAGCAATGCTCCCCAGGCAATCTTGCCTGAGAAGCATTGCATTACCAATAAGCAGAAGGTACTAACGCGGGTTGTCACTCACAACGTCAAGCAGCAGTTTGCTGGGTGCTACAATCCCTGCGCTATATGCTCCACCGCCTTGCGGCCCGAGTAGATGTTATAGCCATTACAGGAGCCCGAGACCGAGAGGGTGTACATCTCGGCATACAGCTCACAGCCATCGGCGCCGATGGCGTAGAGGCCCTCAACAGGCTCCTCCAGCTCATCAACCACCTGCATGTTGCGATTGCAATGAATGCCTCCCACCGAATTGAGGATCTTGGGTTGCTGCTCAAAGATGTAGAAGGGCCCTTCGCCCAGGGGAACCATGAACTCTGCTGGCTTTCCAAAGTCGTCGTCGCTGCCCCGTGCGCACAGCTGGTTGTAACGCTCCAAGGTGGCTGCAAGTGCAGCGGCATCCAGTCCAGCGTTTGTTGCGGCCTCCCCAATGGTGCTGCCCTTGAACTTTGTGCCCGAGGTATCGGCGGCAAGCGTTTCCTCGGCGGCCTCCAAAAGCCCCTTTGCACTCAGATAATCCGTACTCATGACCACATAGGAAGCCTGCTGGGTCTTTATTGCCTTGACGCCTCGGCCGATTATCTTTGCGGCACAGTTTTCATTGACGTAGCGTTCGCAGTTGCCATTTATCCAGAGCGACGACCCGATGCCCTGCGCCATGCGCGCTATCGGATTGGTTATCTTGGGAACCTCGTAGAATATACTCTGCTCAACAAAGCAGCGATTCATTATCCTGTCTACGCCGCCCGCGCTCACCGCCAGGTTGAGCCCGTCCCCATCGTGTCCGGCAAGCCCGCCATCCAGAAACGATCCCGGCTCGTAGCCCTTCCGTATCATGCGAGCCTCATCGTTGAGGTAGCCGCCGGTGGCTATGATAACCGCCCTGCCTCTCACGGCCAGCGTACTGCCATCTTCTCTCTGTGCGTAGACACCTACGACCCTTCCGTCCTCAAGTATCAGCTCATCCACGGGAGTGCTCGTCAGGATCTGGGTGCCCCTCGACTCTGCGGCTGCTTTCATGGGAGCGGTAAAGCTCTCGCTTCCCTTGTCGTCCTTCCACGCGTGGCAGCCCAGCACTATGGAGAAGCCGTGATAATCGTCTACTCGCTCGATCTGTACGCCATGGGAGAGCAGCCAATCGATGTTGGCTCCTGAGGCGTCCACCATGTCCTTCCAAAAGAGCAGATTGACGGAGTAGTTGAAGGTCTCGGCCTCATCAACGACGATGTCCTTGAACGTAAAGCTGATGCCCTGCTCTTTCTGTAGTGACGAGTTCATGCCAAAGATGCCCTCGGTTATCGCGCCGTTGCCACCGACCTGTGCCATCTTTTCCAGAATGATCGTGGCGAGGCCTTCCTCTCCTGCCTGCACGGCGGCAGCAAGGCCCGCGTTGCCAGCACCTATGATGACGATGTCCGTCTCTATCGTCTCGGCCACGGTGCGCGGCGCGGGCGCGTCGGCTGAGTCTGCCTCGGCTTGAGCGGTGCCGCTGCAGGCAAACAGGCCGAGAGCTGCGGCTCCTAGGCCCACACTCCCCGCTCCCTTGAGAAATGCTCTGCGGTTAACGGCTGTGATACTGGTCTTCTCCATCTTGTGTGTCCTCTCATGTAGGTTTTGCGTATGTGCCTTGCGGCCCTGACACAGAAAACAATACGAAATAGGGGAGCGCAGCTCTCACACGAAAGGGGTAGTTTTTGCAAAACGCCTCTGGCGGAGCAGCTCTGTTCGGAACCTGAGCAACCGCCTTGCGCCTCTCAAGGGTCTGCTCTCCCCATACAGACAGCTATGCCGCGCTACAACGGGTACCATAGCTACGAGCCATGATTTTGTTGAGCAAGGGAGGGGGCGCCGCACCTTGTTTGACCATAGGGACTACGAGAAAGCAGAGCATGGGAAGAAGCGATATGCCTCACGAGCAGGTGAGACCACAATCCCTCATACGTGATATACGAGTCCTCGGCTTTGCGATATTTCTTCTGCTTTTTGGGCTTCTCGATTTTCCAAGCATAGCGCCAGCCTGCCTCGATACGGGTACCTTCTCCCTGCTTATCAGCCTGTTTCCCGCAGCCTACATGCTCCCTATTCTGCTGGCGACACTGTTGGCCTTTGCATGTCCGCGCATCTCGCACACGGCGCTCATAGCGGCTGGGCTGGCAAGCCTTCTGGTTGGTTTGGCCGCCTTCACGGCCGAGCTGCTTTCTGGCTACGTCTCCATTCAGATGTCGGTTCTCCCTGTCCTCGGCAATGGCATCGGGGTGCTGTGTGGATTTGCCGCGTGGCTCATGTTGTTTGAGAAGGAGAAGATGCCGCTCTGTGTTTGCATGATGCTCGTTTCGCATCTTCTCGAAGCATGTGCTCAGGTTTTGTTGCTTCCGCCCCTTAGCCCGTGGATCTACTGTGGACTGGTGCTGCTGCTTATCATCGCGCACGGCTTCCTGCTCATGAGATGCACGCACAGGTATGGTGCTGGCTTTGGTGCTGGCGCTGCTACTGAAGCTGAAGCCGACGACAGGGAGGTCGGAAAAATCGTTGCACGCAAGGGCACCCGTACGCTTGCGACGATACTGAGGGAGCTGTGGCAACCCCTGCTCTGTGTTGCCGTGCTGGGGTTTTCACTCGCCGTATTGAGAACGGTTGCGTCGCAGAGTATCGATCCGATGTATTGGAGCAACGCGCTGCCTGCAACCGGCAAGTTACTGGGCGTTGCCCTGTTTGCCCTGCTCTGGTTCAGGAGCAATCGTTTCATCAGATCAAACAAACTCTATGTGCTCCTCTACTCGCTTGTCTTGCTGTTGATCGTCCTCCTCCCGATTATCGGTGTCGGCTATGCAACGGTCTTTATGGTCGTGTGCGGCGGCATCTTCAATCTGGCCTATCTCATAGCGCTCATTACCTGTGTTGGTTTGCTGAGAGAGAGGGTAGCGTCCGCGCTCGCGGTGTGCGGGATACTCTTTACTGTCATGTACGCGTTTGTCCTGCTTGGTGAGTTTGTGGGCAGGTACACCAGGGGCGACGCCGGCTATGACTCAGCCGGTTTGCTGCTCGTGGCCTTTCTCGTAGCACTCCTCGTCTCTTTGGCAAACCTCATCATCTCGATGCTTCAGGGCAAAAATCCTGAGGCGCAAAAGGCTCAGCAGGCGCGGGATACAGCCATGAGGCCAACGGTAACGTTTGCGCCAGAAGAGGAACTGCGAAACAACACCCACTTGACAAAGGTCTATGGGCTTTCTGACCGAGAACTGGATGTGCTGATTCTGCTTCTCGGAGCCCGAAGCGTCCCCGCGATAGCCGGTGCACTGTTCATTTCGGAGAACACGGTAAAGAGCCATACAAAAAGCATCTACCGCAAACTCGACATACACAACCGACAGGAGTTGCTCGCCCTGACCGCGCTCATTCTCTCTGAGGACACCGAGAGTTAACAGAGAACGGACGGTTGCGAAGGACAAAATGGGGAAGACATTGCGTGGAATAAACACCAAGGTATAACAGCTAGAAGCGGTGATTAATCATTGCACACCATCTTTCGGCCAATTTGCCTCAGCTCTGCCCGTGTGCATAACGCCATTACCGCAAGTAGTGACGTTGCACTCCCGAACAGACCTGGAACAAATCAGACGCAATCTGGCAGACATCCCGGGGCCCCCGCAAAACTCGAAGGAGCGAAGCGACTGAGTTTTGTGGGGTGGGAAGCAATTAATCGGTGCCTCCCTAGAAGTTGGGGGTCTTAATTGCTGGAGAGAGGAGACGTACAGCTTGTGCGCAGTAGTGATTGTGCATTGGTTACGACTCAGGTTGTTGTAGCCAGATCACTGTCCACCAAGTGCCGCAGATAGTCGGAACGGCTCATGTCAAGGTTTGCTGCCTTTTGATCCAAGGCGGCAACCTTACGGGCGGGAGCCTTGAAGGTCACTGACTGCAATCTCTCTCCAAACAGGCGAGGGCGGCCTCGTACGATTCGACTCTCAGTTCCCGGCCATTCCCCGCGCTCAAACGCACGTGCAATCTGCTCCATCATCTCGTCGGTGAGATCAATACCATTTTCAGTCTTAACACCCATGTGTACTCCTCTATTCTATCAGTCCAAGCTCGTGAAGCGTTTTACGAGACGGGGGAGTCATTGCGTGGAATATATAGATTACGCCATGCTCCTTAATGGCCCCAACCATCTCGATAAGCCTGTTGTTCGAATCCGTGCCGACTGCTACAAGGATTACATCAGGAAGCGGGATGCCGCTACGCTCAATAATGAAGCGTGCATTTTTCCAGGCACTCGAAATGTCAGCACTGGTCAGCTCAGGATGCCGGGCACTGACTCTTGGGGCAATCTCAACTTCGTCAAACAAGGCAACTCCTCGATTGTTTGCGTCTTTCGTAATTGTAAGACATATAGACTATAAAGGCAAGCGGCGTTCGAGCACTTTGAGGTCGCGATGTTTCAATGATTCATTTTGCCCCAAGCTCGCGAAGCGTTTTGCGAAACGGGGAAGTCATTGTGCGGAACAAACACCAAGATATAGCAGGCATGGAAATTTTATGTTGGTGCGCATTAAAACGCGTCGTAGATAATCTGCCAGACATCATATAAGATGGTGAGACACCGTTCCACCCATACTGATGTCAGGACACCGGTATTGCCAGCGCTGAAACAAACCATAGTTCTCGATGACGCCGGCGACGCTGGCTTTAAGTTCAGGCAGGGCTCCAGCAGGTACTTGGTTATTGCCTGTGTTGTCTTTGATGACCCGCTTGATGCCGAGTACGCAAGTGTGGTCATCCGGATGTTTCGCCGTTCTCTCGGCTGGAAAGACACCCACGAATTCAAGTTCAACAAGAATCGCCGCAAAGACAAGTTGGCCTTCCTCAGCGAGATAAAGAAGTGCAACTTCAAGATACGGGCAATCGTCGTTGATAAAATGGCTGTATCCGAGAGGAGCCAGGGTACGAGCAGCAGGGAGTTTTACCTGTCAGTTATCAGAGATGTGCTCGTACGCTTTGCTGACCGGATGGAAAATGCAAAGATCATCATTGATGGCGACGACCTCAAACAACAAGCACAAAGGGTGCGTTTGTATCTACGCCGTGCACTGAATACCAACAAACAAAAAATGCGCACGTTCCAGCCAGCAGATTCGGTCAAGGAAGGGTTGGTGCAGCTTGCTGACATGGTTGCTGGGAGCATCTACCGCTCGCTACAACCTGACAAGACCGACCATGATGACTGCTTGTCTATCATTGAAAACAAGGTTGAGGATTTATGGTTATACCCGTAGAGAAAGGTCGATCCGCCCCCTATCTTGGAGCATGTCCAAGAAAGCGCACCCAAGGGTGACAGTTCGAAGGGCGGATCATTTCTGTAAACAGGATAGCAGATGGACAATGTTTCAGCAATGGCAGACTACGTCACTGGTGACGTAGTGTTATCGCCGCATCAAGACTCTTGCAACGAAGCAGATAAATAATCTTGCCACCCCTACCGAACGGCAACTATGCTACACTTGCAAACAGGCAGGCAGTCCTACTTACACAGGGCAATATGTTGCACCACCCCACAGGGAGACATTCCACAAGTGGGTAGCACACACCAGGACAAGAGGCGAAAGTGAAAGAGAGGTGCACTCGATGTTTGAAGTAAATCCACAGACCCCAAACCGGGGGGGGGGGGGGCTCGTAGCCTTATAGCAAGCCGTCCTGCCTCTCACGGTGAGGGTACGCATCACAGCACCATCCACCGCGCACAGCGCGGCTTCACCCTCGTCGAACTCATCGTCGTTATCGTCATACTCGGCATTCTCGCGGCTATCGCTGTGCCGGCGCTTACCGGCTATATCGCAAAGTCGGACGATCAAAAGTATATCGCGCAGGCGCGTAACTATATGGTGGCCTGCCGGTCTGTTCTTGACGAAGCTTACGCCTCAGGTGAGCTCGGTAATTCGGATACCCAAGCGTATATCGTAAATGGAACAGGAACAGCAAAGACCTACAATCTGGCGATTCTTGGAGGATGGGCCTTCAACGATCCTCCTTCAAGCACTGAGAATTGGGTTTTCCTCGACAGGATCGCAGATTTGATAGCCGAAGAGCATCCCGATGTTAGTTATAAGAACTGGTTGTTCAAGATCACACTTTTTGGCAATCCTGCCAACGCGGGCCTCACCATGCTCAACGCTGATGGATTCTTGTTTGAAGCGTATCCTCAGGGGAGCAATGCCGGCGATCCCGCTTATTATGTGTCGTATAGGATGACCCCCGTCAATATGGGAAATTCTGACTTGACCAAGGATTTTTGGACGGAGTTTTCCCAATATCGAACCGCCGGGACGCTCTATGACTCTGGTGCTGGCTATGAGGTTTATACCCTGAAAGTGGAGTGGTAGCACAACGAGCCATGCTCTTGAAAAAGGATAGTACGCCCGGCTACTCCTACGTCAGCTTCGGTATATCTTGTCGCGCCGGTCGACCTCTACAATCTGTATGACGAGCAACTCGTCCCGTATGTCGGCGACGAGTCGATATTTTCCCACGCGATAGCGCCATTCAGAGGAACGATTTCCCTTAAGCCCCTTGCCATAGGCGCGGGGATCTGTGCAATCCTCCAAATGCGTGGCGATCCATTTCATGATGATGCTCCTGGTGTGCGGGTCGAGTTTGCGCAGGAACTTAGCAGCCAAAGGGGAATACCGGACACGGTAGGTCATACGAGGCCGAATTCTTTCATAAGGTCTGTGTGGGAGATATAGTCCTCGTCCTTGAACTGTTTGCGTGCGCGCTTGAGGATCGCGAGATCATAGGCATCTTGCACCGCTTCCAGAGCGGACGATCTGAGGAGTTCGCTCATACTCATATTGTATGTTGCTGCGTATCCTTCCAGAGTGCTGCGCTCCTCATCTGTTAAACGTACCGAAATCGTACTGGGCATGGCAACTCCTTTCCATATGCACTACAGTGTAGCGCATATAAGCTCTCTGTCAAGGACTAAGCGCCAGCTGCGAGGTGTAGCATTACACATACGGGCAAAAGGGTAGTATAGTATCTGATAGTATCAGACGGCTGTTCTGTGGAGAGCAGCGTACTTGGGCTTACGCAAGGGAGGAGAAGCACCATGCAACGACAGAGGTTCGGTCGCACAGAGCTGCAGGTCAGTCGGATTGCCCTTGGCGGCATCCCCCTCATGCGTGTGCCAGAGAATGAGGCCGTAGCGGTGGTGCGTGAGGCGCTCGCGCTCGGCATCAACTTCATCGACACGGCCAACGCCTATGCCGACAGCGAGGCAAAGATAGGCAAGGCCATCTCTGGTGCGCCCCGCGAGGAGTTGGTGCTGGCCACCAAGTCGCAGGGCACGGACGCGGCTACGCTCACGCGGCACCTCGAAAGTAGCCTGAAGATGCTCGGCGTGGACTACGTGGATATCTTCCAGCTCCACAACGTCAGTAATCAGGAGCGCTACGACGCGGTGTTTGTTCAAGGCGGCTCCCTGACGTGGCTGCAAGAACAGGTGAAGGCGGGCAAGGTGCGTTATCCGGCCTTTTCCAGCCACAGCGTACAGATGGCCCTCACCTTGATGGAGACCAATGCCTTTGACGCCGTGCAGTTGCCGCTCAATTTCATCGACCGGGAGGCCGAGCAGGCAGTGAGCCTGGCTCGTACGCTGGACATGGGGTTCATCGCCATGAAGCCCCTGGGAGGCGGTCTGCTCCCCGACGCGGGCGTGGCCTTTCGCTATCTCCTGCAATTTGAGGACATCGTGCCCGACCCGGGCATAGAGACGGTGGAGGAGATCCGCGAGATTGCCGCCATTGTCGAGGCCAGCGAGGGCCTCACCGCAGACGACGAGGCGGAGATAGCTCACCTGCGTGAGGAGCTGGGTGCCACCTGGTGTCACCGCTGCGACTACTGTCAGCCCTGTCCCGAGGGCATCCCTATCAGCTCCGTGCTACTGGCGCAGAGCACCTTCAAGCGCTTTAACGCCGCGACGGCTCACCTTCTCGTCGACAAGGCCCTTGAACGGGCACGTAACTGCACGGAATGTGGCACCTGCCTGCCCCGCTGTCCCTACCATCTGGCCATCCCTGAGCTTATCAAGGAGAGCCTGGCCTCCCTGGACACAACATGAATGTGTAGTATTTGCCGCCCTCGCTCAGCAATGCGTGGTGAATATGGTAAAGTGTCGAAGAGCGAAAAGCACAGGCCCTGCTGAGCAGTGCAGTACCCAGCATCGACCTGTAAGTAGATGTACAAAAAGCGGGAGTTATAGCACGGAGCGAGAGACGAGAGAACAAGAGGAACACGATGTTCAAGTCAGAGACACAGACCCCAAACCGGGGGGGGGGGGGGGGCACCATGCCTTATAGAGTGCTGCCCCCCCACGTAGGGTGAGGACACGCCCCGTTGGAATACATCCCCCCACGTAGTGA
>JAISEO010000044.1 GCA_031264075.1 Coriobacteriales bacterium
CCGTCCCCCTCTGTCCCTCTTGCCCCGTCCCCCTGAAGGTTGAGAAAGGAAGACGCTGTGTCCAGAGAATCGCTCGCAGCCAAACGCAGGCGCGCCGTGGCGGTGCTGGATCGCCTGGCTCCCCTGTACCCGGGGGGAGAGCAGGCCCTGCTGGAACACCGCGATCCCTTTACCCTGCTCATCGCGGTGCTCCTCAGCGCCCAAACCACCGACGCCGCGGTCAACAGGGTAAGCCCCGAGCTCTTCAAAAGATGGCCCGACGCCCGGGCATTGGCCTCCGCCAGCCTCGGTGAGGTGTCTGAGGTCATCCTCTCACTGGGGTTCTATAACACCAAGGCAAAGAACAGCATACTCTGCGCGCAGAAGCTTCTCGCGGATTTTGGGGGTGTCGTGCCCCAGACGATGGAGGAGCTCACCAGCCTGCCGGGCGTGGGACGCAAAACGGCCAATATCGTCTTGAACAGCGCCTTTGGGCACGCGGTGGGTATCGCCGTGGACACGCATGTGTTTCGCATAGCCACACGCCTGCGCCTGACGGCGGCATCCGAGCCCTTGCACGCCGAGAGGGATCTGCTCAGGGTTGTTCCCCAGAGTTACTGGAGCATGATAAACAGATGCTGGGTCCTGTTTGGACGCGAATACTGCTGCGCCCGTCGCCCTCACTGTGCGCGCTGTCCAACAAACGACCTCTGCCCCAGCGCGGGCAAAGCGGTACAGTAGCACGTGATGGAAGATGAAATTGCATCACCGGTAGGGATGCGGGAGCAGTGCAGCACCTTTGTGTGAAGCCTTATGAAGGCAGAACTGGAGTAATTATGCAAAAGGATTATCGGGAATGGATGCCAGTTAAAGCTGAGATACACAACAATGCAGCGCGCCCTCAGATGTTTAAGGAGAGCGATGTTTGGCTTTGCCATATCGGCGATAACGTTGGGTTTGAAGAAGATGGAAAGGGGCGCAACTATCTGCGCCCGGTTGTTGTAGTAAGAAAATTCAATAACCAGTTCTGTCAGGTAGTCCCACTCTCAACCACCGCTAGCAGAGGGCGATATTACTTTCCTTTCAACAGCCATACGGGCAAGACGAGCGTGGCAATAACGAGTCAGTTGAAAGCTGTCGATAGTTCGCGTCTGACGCGCAAGATAGGCTATATCAATCCTTCTGACTTGCATGCTTTAAAGAGTAAGCTGCGGGAATTGTTTCAATAAATAGTTCACCTCCGCACAAGGCAGAGGCGACAAGCGCAAAGCGCAAATTTGTATGCATAGGATACCATGATGCAAGCAGCCAGTCAAAAGAACGTTACCAGAAAATCAGCAACAAACGACCTCTGCCCCAGCGCGGGTAAAGCGGTACAATAGCAGGCGTTATGGATGAGACGCTACAGAGCATGGCACAACCTGAGCCCGCCGCCGGTGGAGCGCAACAGCCGGCCTCCGAGGAGCTGCAGTTCGCAGAGCCCGATCTGAGCAGGGTTCCCCGTATCAACTGGGGTGCCCTGTTGATGCCGGCGGTGTGGGGCCCGGTGCACGGGCAGTGGATAACCATCCTCTTCTACCCGCTCTGGCTGTTTGCCGATACCTGCCTTACCAATGCCGTCATCTTCGGCGGACTGAGCTCGGGATTGCTCTCCACCGGCGGACTCGCAACGATTCTGGCCGCAACGGTTGTTCTCGGAACAGCGGCTATCACCTTCCTGTATGCGAGCACCGCGGGGCGCAAGGCCTATCTTCGCGCGGCGGAGCGGATGACCCTGCAGGAATACCTGGCCCGCGAGCGCGTCTGGGCTGTGGTCTGTGCCCTCATCGCCCTGCTCTTCATCGTGTTGGCCACCTGGTACAACCTGGCCGTCCGTATTCCCGCGGGAGCTTGATTGGCTGGAACCTGAACCGTGGTCTGACGCGGGTGAACAGCGTAGCACAGGCTGCCCATCATTACATCAAGCGGAGAGGCTCACTCGGATCAGGAGCCTTACAGCGCTGTGCCCTTAGTGGGCATGCGAAACCGCCCCATATCGACGCCCTCCAGGGTGAGCAGCTTGATTTTCCTGTCGATGCCGCCCGCATAGCCGGTGAGGCTGCCGCCGGAACCTACCACGCGATGGCAGGGGATGATGATGGAAATGGGGTTATGCCCCACCGCCCCGCCGACCGCACGCGCAGACATCTTCTCCTTGCCCATTCGCTCGGCCACCCCGGCGGCGAGCGCCCCGTAGGTGCTGGTCTTTCCATAGGGTATCTCTTCGAGCAGAGCCCAGACGGACTGGCGGAACTCGCCACCCAGGGGTGCGAGCGCAATCTCGGACGGCGCCGGCCTCAGTCCCGCAAAATAGCGGTCGAGCCAGCTTCTCACTTCTGCAAAGGCAGAAAGGCCATCATCACTGTGCAGGGGAAGCGGCACACTGGCGCCGTGATACTTCTGCCCGGCCAGCCAGAGCCCGGCCAGGTGCTCTCCGTCTGAGGCCAGGGTCAGCACCCCTACGGGCGATTCGTATTCCGTTGTATAGTACATGGCATCTCCTTTTCATCCTTTTTCAAAACTTCAGCAAGAGGCGTATATGCGGAAGGGCAGGGCGGCGGCGAGGCAGCGGCGGCGGGGAGCTCTCAAGGGGCCGCGAGTGAGTTCCACAGGGCCACCGTGGCGTAGCTCCGCCAGGGCCGCCAGTCCTCTGACAGCTCACGTATCTGCTCGGGCGTGTACTGCGCAAGCGCCTTCTTGACGCCGTGGTCCGTGTCAAGGAAGGCGTCCGGCCAGCCCATCGCGCGCATGGCGATATACTGTGACGACCAGGGCCCTATGCCCGGCAGGGTCACGAGCTTTGCCATCTCGGTTTCCGGTTGGGCGCTGAGGCCGTAGTTGATGCTGCCGGAGACAAAACTCTCTGCGAGTTTCTGGATGGTTCTCGTGCGAGCTGAGATAATACCCAGCTGACCGAGCTGCTCTGGCAGCGTGTCGCCGAGAGCGAGAAGGGCTTCCGGGGTGGGAAAGGCGTGCGTCAGGCCCTCGGGTGCCCCCTCCAAAGGCGTGCCCAGGTTCACTGCCATCCGTGCGGCCAGCGTTCCTGCCGCCTTGACGGTTATCTGCTGTCCCAGCACCGTGCGCACGCACATCTCAAAGGCGTCAAAGCAGCCCGGAACGCGCAGGCCGGGCACAAAGGCACCGGGCGTGACGCTATTCAGACGCTCAAGTATCTCGGTTATCGAGTCCGGCTCGCAGTAGAGGTCAAACAGATGTCTGACCCGTGCAAAAACCTGGGTGAGGACAGGCAGCAGGTTTGCCGAGATGGTCAGCTGCAGTGCATGCTTCTGTTCGTTGTTGCCTATCTGTATCCAGCCGAGCAGTTCCTCTCCCGCCCTGGAAGCGAGGCGGACACTGCGCAGGTAGCTGCCATCGCGCACGGCCTCAACGCCACTGATTGCACGCAGGGCGAGAAAGTCCAGCATCTCTTCCCACCGGTAGGGCGGGCGGTAGGCGAGGGAGAGGCTCAGAGCTCCGTGCTGTTCGCCCGCCCGGGCTCGTTTGCGGAGCGCCGTGGGAGAGAGTCGGTAGCGCGTCTTGAACAGTTCGTTAAAGCGTCGGATGCTGCCGAAGCCAGACGTCATGGCCACCTCTGACACCGGCAGGTTCGTGTCGGTGAGCAGGCTTTTCGCGAGCAGCAGCCGCATGGTCTGGAGGTATTGGACGGGCGAGACATGGTACTCTTCGGCAAAGACCCTGCGCAGGTGTCTCGCGGTGCATCCCAGTTTTCCTGCCAGAACATCGAGGCTCAGGTCCGTCTGACAGTACTCCTCCAACAGGCGCGTCGCCCGGCGTACCAGCGAGGAGCGGGCATCGGTTATGGACAGCCCGGGCGCAAGTTCCGGTCGGCACAGGAGGCAGGGCCGGTAGCCGGCCTGCTCCGCCTCTGCCGCCGTGGTATAGAAGCTACAGTTCTCCTCCCGGGGCAGTTTGGCACGGCAGACGGGCCGACAATAGATTCCCGTGGACGATACCCCCACAAAGAAGCGCCCATCAAAACGCGCGTCCCTGGCCTTGAGGGCGGCATACCACCCGCGATGTTCGTTTTCAGTCATGACTCATGCCCAGTGCTTCCTTCTCACGTCTTTCCTCTCAGGACCCGCACACACTCGGTCATATCTTCTAGCCTGTGCAGACAGCAGAGGGCGCCCTCTCTGCGAGCTGCCCTTTATACAGTATAGAGCTACAGAAAAACGATACTCGCGCTTTTCGGACCTGTCTTTTCCCTCAGTACCTTTACCAGCAACAGAATCAGCACCGGCAGTATCAGGTACAGCATGGCTGAGTAGCGATAGCAGGCCACCGGGGCAGCCACGAAGAACGAAATCAGGGTTGACCAAAGCGGTATGGCAACGATGAGCAGGCTCCAGCGTCGCTTGGCTATCGAGACGACGAGAAGGGCCAGGCAGAGGTAGAAAGGCAGCGAAATATTGAAGAAGACCCCCTTGAGCACATCGGTGATAACAGGCACCGGCCGTTTGAACATCAGATAATCCCAGCCAAGGACGGCCGCGTCGCGCAGAGTGGTTCGGTTTCCCATGGTCTGGTAGAACCCCTCGCTCAGCTGCGCCTTTCCCCCGAATTCCTGCTCGACGTACTCCGGCGTCCAGACATACGACAGCGTAAAGTCCACGGCATTCATGTATTCGTTATGCGCTGGCTGGTCTCCCCAAAGCCAGAACGACCGCGTCAAATCGAGATAGGCATTGGTGTAGGAAACAGGATTTTGAAGGCCCAAGGCAAACCAGTCGGCGATAAACTGGGCATCAGGCCTGATGCCCCTCTTTTCATCGTCGGCGAGTGAAGCCTGATAGTTTTCCTTCCAGTACTCCTCCGGGTGAATCGCGTCGAGCCGTTCTTTGATGTCGGCAGGGATGCTCCCGCCGTCCACATAGACGCGCGCTATCTGCTGTGCGGGTATCGCGACCAACTCCTGCGAAGGGCTCGGAGCCACCTGTGCGGCAGCGGCGATACCCGTGGTAAGGGCAAGGGCCAGGCCCAGCACTGCGCTTGCACCGAGAATCTGCCGCCATCTCGTTTTGTAGCACAGCAGGAGAATGAGAAGCACGAAAAACACCAGCAGCACCGCGTTCTTGCGCAGTTCAAAGACGATAAAGAGAAAGACCGCGAGCTTTATCCAGTTGCGTCGCAGGCTCAGCCACGCACCCTTACTGCAGACGATTTCGAGGATGAATATCGTAAGGGGGAGCAGGGCTATCATGAAGGCGCTCTCCGTTGAGTACAGCACGTTGGTGTAGAACAGGAAGCTGGGGCTGAGCGCAAAGATGGCGGTAAGCACCAGACAGGCCCTCTGGCTGGCAAGCAGGCCCAGCGAGCGGAGCTTGACGATGGACCAGGCACAGCTGAGAGAGAACAGCACATCAAAGACGATGCCATAGGCCCCCAGGCCCTGTGCGTTGTCGAAGAAGGGAAAGGTCAGAACCGTATAGAGGATGGAATGCCATTGATCCGGCTCGCCAATCTTGAGCCGGATGGACGAGTACACCTGATCCGCCTGCAAAAATCCCGGCCAGACCAGGAAGAACAGCACGATGAGATTGGGCAACAGCACCAGAGAACCGAGCAACACCAACTCCTGCCGGTCATTCAGATCGTCGCGAAAAAGCCTTTTGAGATTCTGCATAGATAGCATGGTACCAAAAACCCGGGACTTCCAGGCGCAGGGCGGCTGTTCAGACTACCCGGCAAACAGTTCCGGCAACTCCCGGATGTCTGCGAGGAGTACTTCTGCCCCGGCGTCTTCGAGCTCGCGTCTCGTGAACATGCCCCAGAGTGCTCCCACGGCAAACATCCCTGCCTCACGGGCGGCTTCCATATCAAAGGGGCTGTCACCTACGTAGGCGCAGTCTGAGGCCGCAAGTCCCATACGCTCGGCGGCATCGAGCAGGGGGCCCGGCCTGGGCTTGTGTTCTGCCGTGTCGTCGGATCCCAGTATGAACTCAAAATAGCTGTCCAGCTCCATGAGTTCAAGGCCGTGCTCAGCCGGGGCATGTCGCTTGGAAGTGACCACGGCGAGGCGCAGACCCTGCTCCCGGAGATCGGAGAGGACTTCTGGGGCGCCGTCAAATCCGCCAAGCATGGTCTCGCACACGAGCGCGTTGTTCTCCAGATAGGCCTGGAAGAGCTCTTCGCTCTTATCGGGGGCAATCAGCTCCATCTGTGTTTTGAGCGGAATACCAACGAGGGAGAGCAGCCTGTCATCCGGTGGGAGCGTGTCCGGGCCGAGCACCTTGGTATAGGCGTATCTGAATGAATTGAGTATCATGTCGCGGGTGTCGAGCAGGGTGCCGTCCAGGTCAAAAAGTACTGCTTTCAAGATGTTCTCCTATTCATGTTTAGCCTTGAGGAGCGCGTGGGCAAACTCCACCCAGCCGTCTATGGTTGGCTGCGTCGTGGTAAACAGGGTCGCGGGGTCTCTCACGGTTGCCTGTGCATAGGCCCCGGGGCCGGGTTTCTTGTGGTTATCCACCAGAACAAAACTGCCCGTATACTCGCCCATGCTCACGTCACCTTCCGCGTCGCCGATTGCCAGGGCGTGTTTGGACGCGAGGCCCTTGGCAGCCATGTCGGCAGCCACGGCCCTGCCCTTGCCGGTGCCCCGTGGCATGAGATGGTAGACATGAATATCCTCCACCTCGAGCAGGCCGTGGTTTTTTGGGTGGATTATCCCGTTGTCGAGCAGCTGCAGAGGGAGTTCGCACTGCGCGAGCATCCTGTCCGCCTCTCCGCCCGGCCTCGTGTCGATATTGCCCCGCATCAAAAAGGTCACCTCTCTGTGGCTGCCCATCAGCTCGTGGACTTCCAGTCTTCCCCGGAAGCAGTCGAGCAGCATCTTTACGACGCCGCTCCTGGCAATCAACTCATGGGGCGTCCTGTCGGCCGTATGGTCGTAGTCCTGGTCAAAATGCGCTGCGGTCCACTCGCCCAGATTAAAGCTCTTCTCTGCACCGGCGCCGTAGCCATACTGCACGACGCAGCCCATCTCCGCGATAAACTGCTCGAGATTGGCGAGGCGCAGTATCTCCGTGCTGGACACCGCATCGCGCCCGGTAACGATGATTATCTTGATGTGTGCCTGCTTTAACCGTACCAGGGCCTTGGCCAGACTGGTTGAGGGCGCGCCCCGATGATTGGCGAGCATGCGGCCGCCGGGTGCCAGCAGTGTGCCGTCCAGATCGGTGTACACGTGCGTTATCTGTGCCAGGGCAGCCTCTGCCGCCGGTGAGTCAAGATGCTGCATGATGCCCCATTTCTCCCATTTCTCCTCGTTGGTCGTCCTCGCCTGCGGGGTTCCGTGCCCAGTCCTCGCCCTGCAAAAGCGCCGCATCGCCCGTGAGTTGGACATAACGCGTGAGAAACGCAAGGACGTTTCTGTGGTCTTTCTGTATCACTGCCCCGATTTCTGTTGAGGGTGCAAAGCGTTTCAGGGCTCCACGATACCGCCGCTCAACGCTCACCAACGTCGTATTCTTGACGAGTTTGTCCGCGACGAACACGAGATTTGTTTCTGTAAACACATGCGGTGTGAGCCGGAGTTCTCTGTCGTGTGCGGCCACTACGGTGGCCAGAGCATCGTAGCCGAGTTCCCGTAGATGAGCGGCGGCCACCTGCGAATGGTCGGGCTCCAGCCGGTTGAGGTCGTGCAGTTCGCCGCCGGAACGGCAGAGCTCTGTGTCCAGTCCATAGTGCAACCTGTTGAGTACCCGCGCCATCCTGAGAGCGACCTCGGCCACCGCGCGCGTATGCTCATGGACGTTGGCCGGCGTCTGATACCGGACGAACAGTTCACCCGCGATGGCCTCACTGACACCACGGGTTCTCCGGACATGACGTTCCAGTCTCTGAAAAGCCGAGGGATCGTCCGCGTCAAGCAGTACTCCCGGGTCATCTACGTGCAACTCCTGCCAGGTATACGGCGCGAGCGCCTGCTTGAGGCCGCCTGTGCCCGCAAAGCCACGGAGCGCGTCAAAGGCGGTGGAGTCAATGAGCAGCGGATGCCCGCGCTCGCCTGAGTAGCGGGGAACAAGCACGGTAGGCCGGTCTGCCTCCCACTGCGCAAGCAGGGCAACAAGGGTCCGGGGGCTTACACCAGGCATGTCGCCCGGCAGGACAAAGACCGCCTGGGGAGCGGGATCAGCGGCCTGGAGCGCTTCCAGCCCCAGCCTGATGCTCTCAAACATATCAGTGCTGGCATAGGTGGGATTGTGCACGAAGACGCACTGCCCCTGCTCGGGCTCCGGAGGCGGGGTCAGCCCGCGTACCAGGGATTCGGCGGAGTCCTGAGCGCTGCCTCCCCCTGTGTCCCGCCTGCTTACTCTACCCTCCTTCACATCGATCAGCGCCGCCTCAAGCTCCTGCGCATCACGCCCGGTAACCACACAGACCCGCTCTACCCCGCTGTCCAGCGCGCTCTGCACCGTAAGGCGTATCAGAGAAAAGCCATTGAGCGCAAGCAGGGGCTTAAAGCTGCCCATTCGCGAGGACAGGCCGGCAACCGGGATTATTGCAGCAGTAGTAGTCATGATGGTAGTATAGGGCATTGCTTACGCTCTGCGTGAGCCGCGTATCGGATGCGTTCCTGAGGAGGAGAAGCATCATGGCCGTACAGAGTCTGTATACCGAGCTTTATCGGCTCATAGAGACAGGAGAGACCGTCTTTCTGCTGTCCGAATACCAGTGTGATGGCAGCATCGTTCCCAAGCTCGTCCCAGAGCGGGACGCCGGCCTTTTTGCAGGCCTGACGGAATTGCAGCTGAGTCCCCATGCCACGCGCTGCGGGCCGCTCACCACGATGCAGAACCCCAACGGCTCGCTTGTGCTGCTGGAGCGGTTCATGGCAAAGCCACGGCTGATAATCCTCGGCGGCGGCCATATATCCCTCGCGCTGGCCGACATGGCCCACCTCACAGACTTTGACACCATCGTCTACGACGACCGCCCGAGCTTTGCCAATTCCGAGCGCTTCCGCACGGCCAAAACCGTCATCTGCGACTCCTTTACCCGGCTCGCTGAGCATATCAGTTTTGGGCCCAGCGACTTTGTCGTGGATGTCACGCGCGGACACCTGCATGATAAGGAGTGCCTCGAAGTTTTGTTGGCCGGCCCCGAGCCAGCGTATACCGGCATGATAGGCTCCAGGCGGCGCGTTGCCATCGTGCTCGGCGATTTGAAGAAGGCGGGCTTCAGCACGCAGAGGATAGAGCGCATCCATGCACCCATCGGCGTTAAGATTGGAGCACAGACGCCTTCGGAGATCGCCGTATCCATCATGGCTGAGATTATCGCGGTCAAGCGTACCGAGCAGGGGCAGGGCCAGTGGCTCAGTTCCAGCCTGGGTATGATAGAGGCCATCGCGCACAGAGGATTTGTTCCCGAGGCCGTCATCACCGTACTCGCTACGGAAGGCTCGGTGCCAACCGAGGTGGGCTGCAAGCTGGGCATGAGCTATGAGGGCGCTCTTGCCGGCTCGATAGGGGGAGGCTGTTCGGAAGCGGAGGCCATACAGATTGGTCGGGAGCTTATCAGGAAGGGTGGCTGGAAGGTTCACGACATCGATCTGACCGACTCGGCAGAGGATGAGGGCATGGTCTGCGGAGGCACGATGCGGGTGCTCATCCAAAAAGTCTGAAAGGGCCATCCCCTCGCTGGGGACAGCCCTTTCGCAAACACGTAGCTGGTAAGAGGCCGAGCGGCTTAATACATTCCGCCGCCACCACCCATGGCACCTGCGAGTGCTGCCGGGTCGAGGCCTTCTTTGGGGATATCATTGACCGTGGCCTCGGTCACGAGGATAAGCGCGGCCACGCTCGCGGCATTCTGCAGGGCAGAGCGGGTGACCTTGACCGGGTCGATGACCCCGTCTTTGATGAGGTCGCCGTACTCGCCGGTGATGGAATTGAGACCGTAGCCCTTGGGCAGATCCTTGACCTTCTCCACCACGACAGAGCCCTCATAGCCGGCGTTGTCGGCAATGACCCTGAGCGGGGCGGCCAGGCTCTGGCGAATGATGTTGACGCCCACGAGTTCGTCGGTGTCTTTCGTCTTGATTTTGTCGAGGGCAGGGATGGCGTCCACGAGGACGACGCCGCCGCCCGCCACGATGCCTTCTTCCACGGCTGCGCGGGTGGCTTGCAGGGCATCCTCGATGCGGGCCTTGCGCTCCTTGAGCTCTACCTCGGTAGCAGCTCCCACCTTGATGACCGCCACGCCACCTGCCAGCTTGGCCAGACGTTCCTGCAGCTTGTCGCGGTCAAAGTCAGAATCGGTATTCTCGATCTCAGCCCTGATCTGGGCGATGCGGGCCTCGATGTCCTTCTTCTTGCCGGCGCCGTCCACAATGGTGGTGGTGTCCTTGTTCACCCGCACGCGCTTGGCACGGCCGAGCTGGTCGAGCGTTGTCTCGTCAAGCTTCATGCCGAGTTCCTCGGTGATGACCATACCGCCGGTTACGGTGGCTATGTCCTCGAGCATACGCTTGCGGCGGTCTCCAAAGCCGGGGGCCTTGACGACAACACAGTTGAGCGTGCCGCGCAGACGATTGAGCAGCACGGTGGCGAGTGCCTCGCCTTCAAAGTCCTCACAGAGGATGAGCAGCGCCTTGCCGGCCTGCATGATGGCCTCAAGAATGGGGAGGATGTCCTGCACAGAGGCTATCTTCTGGGAGGTGATGAGGATGTAGGGATCTACCAGGTCGGCCTCCATCCGCTCCATATTGGTAGCCATATAGGGCGAGATATAGCCCTTGTCAAACTGCATACCCTCCACCGTGTCTATCTCGATTCCAAAGGTCTGGCTCTCCTCAACGGTGATGACGCCGTCGTTGCCTACCTCGTCCATGGCTTCGGCGATCTTCTCACCAATGAGGTCATCGCCAGCGGAGATGGCGCCGACGTTGGCAATCTCCTTATTATTCTTGACGGGCTTCGACGCCTTCTTGATGTCTGCGACTACCGCTTCCACAGCCTTCTCTATGCCGCGGCGGATGGCCAGGGGATTGGCTCCGGCGGTGACGTTGCGCAGGCCCTCGTTGACGATGACCTGGGCGAGGAGCGTGGCGGTGGTGGTGCCGTCGCCGGCCACGTCGTTGGTCTTGACAGCAACCTCGCGCACGAGCTGGGCACCCATGTTCTCAATGGCGTCCTCAAGCTCTATTTCCTTGGCAACCGTAACGCCGTCGTTGGTAATAAGAGGGGCACCAAAACTGCGTTCCAGCGCCACGTAGCGACCCTTGGGTCCGAGTGTTACCTTGACCGCTTCGGCCAGCTTGGTAACACCTGCGGACAGCTTGCCACGGGCCTCCTCGTTGAACTCAATATCTTTAGCCATGTTGATTTCCTTTCTGATGATGTATCTGTTGAAGGTATGGAAATGGGGAGTTTAATTGAAGACCGCATAGATGTCGTCGGCGCGGAGGATGAGGTATTCCTCACCGTTCACACTGACCTCCGTGCCACCGTATTTGCTGTAGATGACGCTGTCGCCGGGTACTACCCCGGGCTTGACGAGATTGCCGTTGTTGTCGAGCTTTCCTTCGCCCACGGCGATGACGGTGCCACGCTGTGGCTTTTCCTGAGCGGAGCTGGCGATGAGAATGCCGGATGCCGTTTTGACCTCGGCTTCGTCCTGTTTGAGGACGACCCTATCACCCAGCGGCGTGATGTTGATCTTGGCTTTTTTTGCACTCATAGGTGCTTCCTCCTTTTCCAGTGGTTCTTATACCGATTCAATTAGCACTCAGGGGGTGAGAGTGCTAACCCTGTAAGAATGATAGCTTGGCGCAGGGAATTATCAAGGCCGCAAGCAGGCAAACGGACGCTTTGTCACGCAGCTGTTATCTATATCAGCTGTTTGGGATGAAGCGGGCACCCGGAATGAAGCCGGCCCTCTCAGAGTCATGCCAACAAGACTATTTGTAAAATCGGTCCCTTGCGTTACGATGGAAGCGCACAAAAGTCCGAGCAACACGGCACGTGCCCCGAGCGAAAGTGAATGTATGGCTGTAGCGTCTACCGACAGCTCCCCGGCAGTTCAATCTGGCGGGGCGCCTCTTCAAAAAAAGCAGGATCCGCACAACCAGAGCCCGTTAAAGGTAGGCGGCATCCTGCTCCTGGTGGGCATCTCCATAGGATTCATGCAGCACCGGGTCCCCACCATCATGCTCGATATCATGGATATATTCAAGATGGACTCCGGCACGGCCTCCTGGCTGATGTCCATCTTTGTTCTGGTGGGCGTTGTGGTTGCTATTCCCACCGGCAGTCTTGCCCAGCGCTTCGGCTTCAAGAAGATGATCCTCGCCGCCATAGCACTCGCCGTCGTGGGATCCGTCATCGGCATCGGAGCGGGCGAGCTGCGCTCAACGCCACTCCTTCTCTTCTCGCGTGCGCTGGAGGGCGTGGCCCTCACGGTGATTACTGCCTGTGGGCCCATTGGCGTCAGCACCTGTGTACGCCCGGAGCGCCTGGGTACGGCGATGGGTATCTGGGGGGTCTGGGGTTCACTCGGTGCCGTCGTTGGTGCCGTCGTTGCCCCCAGCGTCTTTGCCAGCCTTGGCTTTGTCTGGGTTTGGATCATCACCGCGGGCTTTGCCATCATAGCGGCCGTTCTTCTCACCCTGCTTATCCGGGAGCCCAAAGACGCGCTCTCTCAAAAGAGTGGTGAAGCAGGCGAAGCAACCGGCGGCAGGGCAGGCAGCGAGGCGAGCGGCCAGGCAAGCGGCCACACAGGCGGCAGGCAGGGCGGCGTGCAGGGCGGCGTGCAGGGCGGCGTGCAGGTCCAGGGCACAGGGCTCGGTGCTGCCTCCCAGGGCAAACCGCGTTACCGGGAGATCTTCACGCGAAGCACGGTGCTGTATCTCTTCGGCTTCATCTGCTTTGGCCTGATTCTCCTGGCGTTTTTGAGTTTCATGCCCTCCATTTTGCGGAGCAAGGGCTATGACGCGACCCTCGCCGGTCTTATCACGACCTTTCCGTCCTTCCTCTCGATTATCTCCGCGCCGGTCTTTGGCATACTCTCCGACCGCATCCACCGGGTCAAGCCGCTGTTGGTAGGCACCTTTGCCGTCTTTGGCCCCGCGGTATTCGTCATGTTCATGAATACCGGCGTGGTGCTGTGGGTGGCCGCGGTCTTTCTCGGCCTGCTCGGAGCGGGCTGCTTTGGCATATTCCTCGCCGGCTGGACCAATGTCCTGCCGCGTCCGCAGCTTATCCCCATCGCCATGGGCGTGTTTATCCTCGCGCAGTGCATCGGGCAATTCCTGGGAACCTATCTCATCCAGTTCTTCCTGGGCCCGGGCCTCGACCAATACGTCCCTGCCGCCTTTGCCCTGCTGGCCATTGGCGTACTGGGCACGGTGTCCCTGGCGCTCGCGCGCTTCAGATAGACTCAGCCACGACGTGTTTTGAAGGGAGAGAACAATGCCGCGCTTCAACGAGTTTCCGCACGTCTTCGAGCCCTATGCCATTGGCAGCATGGAGCTGAAGAACCGCCTGGTGTTTTCACCGGTGGTGTCCGGCCACGCAAGCATCCGGGAGGGTGAGGTCACCGACAATCTGGTTGCGTTTATCGGGGCCTGTGCCAGAACCGGAGTCTCGCGGGTGGGCATAGGCGCCACACCCGTGGATTTTGGCCGGGCGCGCGACTTCTTTGGCTGCCTCTCTGCCACCCGCGACACCGACGTGGCGGGCATCCGCCGCCTGTCAGAAGAAGTGCATCGTTACGACGCCAGGTTCTCCGTGGAGCTGCTGCATGCCGGCCGCATCGCGCAGCCCGAGGCCCTGGCGGGACGCAAGGCCTATGTGCCCTGGCTCGCCCCCGACATGGATCCGGAGCACTTCCAGCAGGTGGGCGAGGAGGAGATGGACGAGGTCATACAGCTCTTCTGCAACGCCGCGCGGCGCCTGGCAGAGGCCGACTGTGACGAGGTGCTTATCCACGGCGCCCACGGCAACTTTGTGAGCGGCTTTCTCTCGCCGGCCACCAATCAGCGCGATGACGCCTATGGCGGCAGCTTTGAGAACCGCGTTCGCTTTCCGCTCAGGCTGCTTAAGGCGGTGCGGAACGAGGTGGGATCTGCCCTCAATATCGAGTACCGCATCAGCCAGAATGAGTACGCGGAGAACACCATCACACTGGAGGAGGTCATCGGCTTCTTGCAGCGGGCCAGCGAGTTCATCGATTCGGCCCATCTCTCCGGCGGCTGGATATTCGATGCCAACTGGATACGGAAGATGATGCCGAGCTATGTGGAGCCGCGCTGCCTCAATGTTGAGCGTGGAGCCCTCATTCACGCGGCGCTTTCCATCCCCACGGTCGTCGTGGGTAATATCACGACCGTTGCGGAGGCGGAGACCATCCTCGCCAACGATCAGGCCAGCCTCGTGGCCATGGCGCGTACCCATCTGGCAGACATGGAGGCGGTGTCCAAGGCCTACCGGGGCGAGCCGGAGACCGTGCGCCCCTGTCTCCGCTGTATCGAATGCGCGGCCCGTCCTGCCATGGGAGGCGGCGTACGCTGTTCGGTCAACCCGGCGCTCGGTCGCGAGACCCGGTACGCGCACATCGGCAAGGCGGAGACTGCCCGGAAGGTCATGATCATCGGCGGCGGCCCTGCCGGCATGCAGGCGGCCCAGGTGGCCGCACGGCGCGGGCATGAGGTTACGCTCTACGAGAAGGACGACGAGCTGGGTGGTCGCCTCAGGGAGGCCTCCGCACTCTATAAGAAAGAAGACACGCACAGGAAGTATCTGGCCTGGAGCCGCAGGGCCACGGAGGAGAGCGGTGCCACCATCAGGCTGGGCACTGCAGTTACCCCCGAGTTGGTGCTCGCGGAACAGCCCGATGTGGTTATCAACGCCGCCGGTGGCATCCACAGGCTCCCGTCCATTCCGGGCATTAACTGCGGCAAGGTCGTGAGCATCACCGACGCGGAGTGTGGCACCGTGCCCGTTGGCGAGCGCGTACTCGTCATGGGGGGCGGTATCTCCGGCTTGGAGTGTGCCATCCAGCTGGCCTACGAGGGGCATCAGGTCACCGTCATCGACCTGCTGCCCACGGACAAGCTCTGGCGCGAGGTCATGAACGAGCTCCGGAGCGGCCTCATCGAGCTCAAGGAGCAGTTTGGCATCGAGCTCATAGACGACGCCACGATAACCAGGATAGGGGAGGACGCCGTGGAGTATCGCCTGAGCGACGGCACGGCAGGCGAGGTGCAGGCGGACAGCTACGTAGCGTCGTTTGGTATCGTGCCCCAGCGCGATTTCAACCTCGCCATCAGGGACACGATACCCGAGGTCAAGGTGGTGGGGGACGCCCGCGAGCCCCATAATATCTTCTGGGCCAACATGGACGCCTTTAATGTGGCCGTGGAGTTATAAGTCGTAAGTTCAACAGGATGCAAGGAGGAAACTATGGCTGGACGTATTCAAGACAAGGTCTGTATCATCACCGGTGCCTCATCGGGTATTGGCGAGGCTTCTGCCCGTCTCTTTGCCGAGCAGGGTGGCAAGGTCGTTCTGGCCGCCAGACGTGATAAGACGCAGAACATCGTCGATGAGATCAAGGCGGCTGGCGGTGAGGCAGTATTCGTCAAAACCGACGTGCTGGAGCTTGCCGACATCGACAATCTCGTGCAAACGACACTGGACGCCTACGGACGCATCGACGTCTTCTTTGGCAATGCGGGCGTCGGCAACTTCTTCACCATCGAAGACATGGATATAGAGAAGGATTTCTACTACACCATCAACACCTTCATGCGGGCCAACTGGTGGGCGGCCAAGCGCATCCTCCCCCATATGATAGAGCAGGGCAAGGGCGACTTCATCTTCACCACCTCGTGCGCCGCCTATAACGGTGTGGCGCAGGGAAGCGTGTACTCCGCGGGCAAGGCCGGCATCCACGCCCTCATGCGTGCCATTGCCATGGGGTATGGAAAGTACGATATTCGCGCCAACTGCGTGGTGCCGGGCCTCACCACCACCGAGCTTTCGCCCGCGGGCGGCGCCATGGAGCAGATGCAGGTTCCCTTTATTCCCATGGGCCGTCCGGGAACGGCTAAAGAGGTGGCCTACGCTGCGCTGTTCTTTGCCAGCGACGAGTGCCGCTACGCCACGGGCGACGAGCTCATCATCGACGGCGGCGGAGACCACCTGGGCGTCATGTACCCCGAGGCCGCCGACAAAGGCATAGACAACGAAGGCTTCAACATCGGAGAAGGCGGCACGACGGTTAGCCTGGAGTAGCGCAGGGTAGTTGGCGCTCTCCACCAAGCTGAAAGGACACGGTTATGAGCGAGAGACTCTGGACGGACAGCCAACTTGCTGAGATGAGCAAACGCACCATCGACAAGCTGGGTGAAGCGGCTGAGGCGGGCGACACGGAGAAGGTCAAGGAGCTGGCGCAGACCATGTACGACCAGTTTGCCCATCTCCACGACGGTTACATGGTCTGGATCGCCGGTCTTCTCACGTATATCTATGAACGCGGTGGTGCAGGCGAGGTCGAGGCTGCCGAGCGTTTTGCCCACGACAAGGAGGCTCACCTGGTCTTCCTGCCGCCTGAACACACGGATGTCAAGCATATGGTCGAAGCGATGGCGGCAGGATTACAGGGCCATGTCTACCAGCACATGACGCTCACCGAAGACGAGGAGAAGGTGGTGCTCACCAACACCCCCTGCGGATCCGGCGGGCGGCTCATCCAGATGGGAGGCTATGAGCCGGAAGTGGGCCTCGCCAGGATCAAGGAGCCCAGCGACATCACCTTCAATACGCCTGACTATCCCGTGTACTGTGTGCACTGCCCCCTCTTCAACATGAACGCCGTGGACGACACGGGCGACTTCCTCTTCTTGAATAACCCACCTGAGAAAGACGGCTCCTTCTGCCAGTTCATCTTCTATAAGGATCCCGCCAACATCCCCGAGGAGTACTACCTGCGCGTAGGACGGAGCAAGCCTCATACGGCACCTTGACATACTTAACCAGGCTTACTTGACCTGGTCTTGATTTTCGTCTACGATGGGTATTCCCTGTTAGACGAAGAAACGAGATGGTAAACAGCATGGCAGTGACGATGAACATGCAGGCCGCAAAGACCAATCTGGCAAAGCTGGTTAATGCCGCGCTGGCAGGCGATGAGGTCGTCATCGCCAATCGGGGCGTACCGGCGGTCAAGCTGGTGCCCTACGAGCGTCCAAAGAAGCGCGAATTGGGCTTTGTGCCCGGCGACGAGGATATTCCCCCTGGTTTCTTTGAGCCATTACCAGACGAGGTGTTGCTCTTATGGGAAGGGCGCTGAACGATACGGGAGGCCGTCGAGACTTTCTGCTCGATTCGTGTGCCCTACTCTGGGCCGCAAAAAAGCCGAGCGGGTTGGGAAGCAGTGCGCGCGGGATCATCGAAGACCCTGCCACCCGCCTGTTCCTTTCCTCAATCAGCGCCTATGAAGTGGCCTTTAAGCACCGCCTGGGCAAACTCGGCGAGTATGGATTTATCGCCGAGAACTATACGGAAGTGGTGCGCAAACTGGGTACAATCGATCTTCCCATTACCCTTGCGCATGCTTATTTTGCCGGGCAGATGGCTTGGCCTCATCGCGATCCCTTTGACCGTATCATCGCCGCTCAGGCGGCGTTGGAAAACCTGATACTTATCACCAACGACACGGCACTGTGCCATCATCCCCAACTTGAGACTGTCTGGTAGGAGCACGGAAGAGAGCAGACTGTCGTTGGTGTGCCTGCTCAGAACCACCGGCTGCAGATGTCAGAGAAGTGTCCAGTTATAAGGGACTCTCCGACGGCTTCATTACCCTCTGTCTACAATAAGTGGGTGCAGCGTGCAACGGCAGATTAACTTTTGGTGCAAAATTTGTATAATGCAGGTTTGCTTTTGGTGCAAAATTTGCCTATACTAGCTGTACAAACGGTGCAAGTCATTGTGCCGCAGCACCAAAAGAACGCAAAAAGGTCAGGTCATGCAGAGGAAGATATACCACAAATTATTGGCTTGGAAGCAGGCTGGAGCAGCAAAGCCACTGATGATTATCGGTGCCCGACAAACAGGAAAGACGTATACTGTCTCGCAGTTTGCGGCGCGGGAATTTCCTCAATCTGTCTACTTCAACCTCTTCGACAGAAAAGATGTCGTCGAATTGTTCGATGCAAACATCAACACTCAGGAGAAGATCGACCGCCTGGCCCTGCTCGCCGGCCACCCCATCGACTTCAAAAACACTTTGCTGTTCATCGACGAGATACAGGAGAGTGAAAAGGCCATTGAGGCGATGAAGTTCTTCTGTGAGGCCAAAGAGCACTACAACGTAGTCTGTGCAGGCTCGCTTTTGGGCGTGAAGCTCAAGCGTTTCAGCGGCTCTTTTCCAGTAGGCAAGGTATCCTTGCTGCATATGTACCCAATGGATTTTGAGGAGTACCTCATAGCGGCAGGCGAATCTTTGCTGGCAACGCATATCAGGGAATGCCTTGGCAATAACCTGCCGGTGATGGCGCCACTACACGAGAAATGTCTGGGGCTTTTGCGTCGGTACCTTTGCGTAGGGGGCCTTCCCGAGGCTGTGGCGCAACTGCTTGCACGCGACAACGATGTCCTGCGTTTTGATAGACTGCTTCCGGCCAACCTGGTTGAGTCCTACATCGCAGATATGTCCAAGTACGTCAAAAACCCCCAGGAATCTGCGCGTGTCGAAGCTGTCTACCGTTCAATACCCTCGCAGCTTGGCAATCGCAGCCACAAATTCCAATATGCCAAGATACGCAGCGGCGCCAAAGGCAGGGATTACGGGTCCGCAATACACTGGCTTACGGCAAGTGAGATGGTACACCAGTGTTTTTGCGCAAGCTTACCGCAAAAGCCTCTGAAGGGCTTCGCCGACCCCCAGGTATTCAAGCTCTTCCTCAACGACCCTGGCCTGCTTTGTAGCCTTGCGGGCATCGACTTTCTTGACGTCATGCTGGATAAGCCGTTTACCTACAAAGGCATACTGACAGAAAGCTATGTTGCCGGACAGCTGGTTGCAGCCGGCATCCCGCTGATGTATTGGCGCAATGAGAACACCGCCGAGGTAGACTTTTTGCTTGAGAACAGCAAAGGCGTCGTGCCCCTGGAGGCAAAGGCCGGCACCAACAAAAAGACCCAGAGTCTGCGGGTTTACCAGACGCTGTACAAGCCCAGCTTGTCGATCAGAACAACAGCGCGAAACTTCGGCCTTGCCAACCAGATCCGGAGTGTTCCGCTCTATGCCCTGTTTGCCCTTCCCCAAGCACTTCTTGTGTGACGCAAAAGACCCTTGCAGAGCTTTTCGACGCAGAGCGAAGTGTGGTTACAAAGCATGGAGCCATGGAACCTGATTCGCGTACAGGTTTGATGAAGATGACTTCATTTAATCGATGACCAATCAAAAAAGATTTCTCACGTTTCGCCGTCTGTCCACTATCAGGATTTTACTCATGGTGCACACCTCTCAGAAAAATCTTGCTGTGGTTCTCTGTTGCGTCAAGGCAACGGGCCGCGCCTGTGTTCTGACGCTTCTGATGCTATTGTAACGCCACAATGTAAACAGAGATTAAACGCAACGAGCGCGATGCAGAGGTGGAGGGGGTGGGCACCGGCCCGGTGACAGGACGATCCCTTGACATACTTAACCAGGTTGTCGTTCAAGCTACCGCCTGGGCTCTTTTCCCGTTCTGTTGCTCTGAGCATCTTCCGTGCCAGGTCGGTACACCAGGTCAAGCAGTTCCTGCTTGGAGTGGACGCCGGTCTTTTTGAAGATACGCTGGGTGTGGGTCTTGACTGTGCTTGTTGTGACGAATTGCCGCTCAGCGATGTAGCTGGCGCTACGCCCCTGAGCCAGATACAGGAGGATCTCGCTTTCGCGGGGCGAGAGGGAGAAACGCCCGCTGATTTCCGCGCAGATGTCGGCAAGCAGCTGTCCGCTGATTTCAACACGAACGCTTTTGAATTCGTGGCTGACAGTCTGTGGGGTGATACTTGAACGGCGTTGCGCCACTACGATGGTCTGCACGGATACCGCCACCAGAAAGCTGATCTTCAATATCAGATCGACGACACTGCCTGCCGTCCAGCCTATCAACGGAAAGATTGCAAACCAGGCTACAAACACCAACAGGGTCAGGGTAAAGAAAGACCCACACACCAGCACGGGTTTGAGTCCCCTACGCACTTCCCCGCTGAGGCGTGTGACATGCAGGATGCCGCAGACGGCCAGCGAGAAGCCAAAGGGGAAGAATGAGAACAGCCCAATGTCGATTATCCAGTCGCCAAAGAACCAGATGATGACCAGGAAGGCCACACAGATGAGCGGGGCAATGAGATAGAGAAGCGGGAGCGTGGCTTCTTGGAGTAGGCGTGCTGCCACCAGCGTGGCAGAGGCTCCGAGTAGCAAGCCGAGCGTACTGTAGAAAAAATCCTGCGGTGCCAGGTCGCCGACACCTGGGTTGGTTATGAGGTAGTCGCTCCAGACACCTGCCTGTATCGTCACGCAGAGCAAAAGTCCCCCGAAGACCACCCAGTTTCGACCCAGCATTCCGCGGAGTTGAGCTCCCAGGCTCTCCGTGGCAGGAATATCTCTCACTACGGCCTCACGCTTCTCATCGTTGAGAGTAGCTATTGGGGGTGCTGGGGCACCTACGGGGGATGCTTCGGCGTTGTGGACAGTCGGGGCGTTCCTCGGGACAATCAGCGAGAATGCCAGGAGTAGCACGAGATAAATCAGACTGAAGGGGGAGGGAAGCAGCACAAAGACGAGACTCAGGCAGGCTGCAATCAAACATGAGAGGGAGAGGATAGTCGAGGTGTCTCGATCGTTCAGCGCTTCGAGTGAGCTTATCCACCTGCTCCCGAGCGCCGAGGCTATCAGGATAAAGACGATACCTGCAACCAGTGCGGGCCAACCTAACAGGCCAAGCTCGTCGAGCGCAGGCACGAGAAGCGGAGCCCCGCCCAAGACAACGAACAGGCTGGCGGCCAGGCCGCTGATTGCTACAAAGGCTCTCCGTCTCAAATCAACCGCTCCTTCTCTTTTCTCCGTCTCTTTATAACATAACACCTGCACGCCCCTCTTCCCATACCGTCGGTTTTGGCTGATTATCCGGAAATCACCCGGAAATCATACCTTTGGACGACAGGGCATCGAAGGAATGAGGCCTTTCGATGACAGACAGGATGCCGTGCTGCACGTATCGTTGAATGACGGCGAGAGCCTCCCCATCGCTGTGGGCCTGCTCTTAATCCGCAACACAGGCGGGACTGTTGGCACTGAAAGGAGTAAGGAGTGAAGAAAAGCAGTATGAAAGCAAACAACACAGAGAGAGGAAATACTATGAGCGAACTTTCGAGAAGGAACTTTTTGAAGGGAGCCGGCCTCGGCGCGGGTGCCCTCGTCGTTGGCGCAAGCAGTGTGGGTGCGCTCGCGGGCTGCTCACCACAGAGTGCAAACGAACCGGCGGCCACCAGCAGTAGCGGAGAAGCGGCCACCACAGGCGCGGACGCCTCCCAGCCGAGCTACATGAACCGTGCGCCGGTGGGTGAGCCGGAAGAGACCGTGCAGGCCGACTTCGTTATCTGCGGTGCCGGCGGCTGTGGCATGGCCGCGCTGCTCCAGGCCGACGACCTCGGACTGAATGCCATCCTGTTGGAGAAGAAGCAGGTGGCTGGCGGCACCTTTGCCTTTGCGGGCGTCTCTTTTGCTCCCAACAGTCATTTTGCTACCGACGCCGGCAAGCATGTGGACCTCAACGACATCATCAAGTCTATCCAGGTCTATAACCACTACATCCCCTCGACCCTGCTGCTGAAGAACTACCTTGAGGAGATACCCGAAACCGTAACCTGGTGCGAGAGCGTCGGCGTCCAGTTCATGGACATGGGCGGATTCTTTGGCGACGCCCCGTATGGCGTGGAGATGCCCTTTAGCATGGCTCTGGCCTATGGCGCCGATGGCATGAGCATGGGGAGCGAAGACGGCACCCTGGGCGGCAAAACCGTTATCGAGGCCTTTGTCGCCGAGGTGGAAAAGCGTGGCCTGGACATCCGCTACAGCACCGCCGCCCAGGAACTGGTTCAGGACGCGAGCGGCAAGATCACCGGCGTTCTGGCCACGGACGATGCCGGCAAGGTAATCAAGTTTGAGGCTCCTGCCGTGCTCTTGTGTACGGGTGGTTGGGGCAGTAATCCGGACTTTCTGCGAGAGCTGGGCAAGGTCAACCCCGACCGCGTCATCTCGTCGGGTTACGATGGTCGCGACGGCGATGGCGTGTACATGGCGCGCAAGGCCGGAGCGGCCTGGGCCCGTGGCGATGGCACCATCATGTTCTATGGCCCGCACCTGCCGGGTGCTACCTGGGGCGACAATCTCTATAACGGTGTCTACCAGCCGGTGCTCTGGGTTGACCAGAACGGTAATCGTTTTATGAATGAGGGCGGCGCAAACCAGATGGAGGTCGGCAGCGCCATTCGCGATATTCCGCGGATGTTTGTGTTGAGCAATCAGTCTGAGATCGACCGCCTCACGGCCGAAGGCGGCTTCCAGGGCAACGACAACGGCGCGGGCGGCTCCGGCACACTGGAGCAGTTCAAGGAGATGCTGGAGAAGCAGATCGCTGACGGCAACGAGCGCATCCATGTGGCCGACACACTCGATGCGCTGGCCAGCGCCACCGGCGCGGCCAACCTCAAGGAGACGGTCGAGCGCTATAACCAGCTTTGTGCCGCTGGCGTTGATGAGGACTTTCAGAAGGATGCGAGTTTCCTGCGTCCACTGGAAGCGGGCCCCTTCTACGCCTTTGAGTGTGACGACGGCTTCTATACGACGGTGGGCGGCATGCGCATCAACGAGGACATCCTGGCAGTGGACGATAACGGGGAGATAATCGAGGGCCTCTACGTTGCCGGCTGCGACACCGGAGCGCTCTGCGGCGACATCTACGACTTTACCTCGGCTCCCGGCGAGCAGAGTTCCTGGGCCCTGAACTCCGGCCGCATGGTGGCCAAGCACGTCGCCCAGGCACAGGGCAAGTAGGGGAGAAGAAAGGTTCTTATCGCCGTATGGGGCCCGCCAAAGCAGACCCCATACGGCGACTCAGATAACACTGCATACTATCAGGCCTACACCTCACCAAGCATATGCAACACCGCGTGACGTGCCTGGGCTATGGTGCGACCGTTGGCATTGCCAATGAACAATTCGGGATAGGTCGCGGCATACATGCTACCGGAGCAGTTGCCCACAGCATAAAGCCCCTCGATGGGCTGCTTCTCGCCGTCGAGCACCTGCATGTGGGGACTGATCTTGAGGCCGTCGAGGGTGCAGAGGACATGGCCTCCAAAGTATCCAGCAGTATAGGGTGGTGTATTCAGGGGAAGGAGATCCTTCGCAGGCTTGCCAAAATCCTCATCCACACCCTTGGCAGCGAGCTCATTGTAGCGCTCAACAGTTGCCTTGAGAGCAGCGGGCGGCATGAGCATCTTCTCGGCGAGTTCCTCGATGGTGTCTGCACGTTGGAGGACACCGGCCTCCACGGCGGCCTCGATCATCATGTCACTGGCTTCAAAACCCATGCCCTCACCCGTGGGAACACCCTGTGCGTCAACCGTAGTAGAAGGATTGATGCGCGAGCAACCAATAGTGTGGTAAGCGACGATCTGGTCGTGATCGTTGGCATCCCAGATGGTAGCGAGTTTGGCCTGGGGCTGCTGGGCAGCGATGTGCAGCGGATAGTCGTAGGGGCTGGTCTCGCAGCAGACACGCTCGCCGTTCATGTTTACCTTGAGAAAGGGTTGGTCGCCCATCCAGGAGGTCATGCCCTCATAGGGGTAACCAAACCTGCCTTCGGGTGCAACGGGAGCCCGGCCAAAGGTCATGAGTGTGGGGATGTCGTCTTTCATGCCACCTGCCCAGATGCCCGCCTTGATGCCGTCGCCGGTGCAGGTAGGCCATGCCATGTTGTAGCCGCAGATGGCAGCGGATTCAGGGTTGAGCAGCTCAAGTAACTCATGGTCTGACTCGTATCCGCCTGTGGCAAGGATCACGGCTTTGGAGGCGTTGTACTTTACATACCCGCCGTCGGCAGCCTCGGCATAGGCACCCGTGACCTTACCGCTCTCATCCTGGACGAGCTGGAGCATCGGCGTATTGTAGTCTACCGCTACGCCCCACTCATCCGCCTTCGTCTTCAGATAGCAACCAGATAGCAATCAGGAGTCTGTCCCCTGAAGGTGGTAAATTGCCCGAGCAAGCAGGAGTCTGTCCCTCGAAAGTGGTAGATTGTCTGTAACTCAGGAAAAGAAAGGGAGGAAGGCTTTGTTTCAGCTAAGTGTCCGGAATATCGCCAGTGCAACGCTGATGCAGCTGGGCGCACTCTCGTTTCTCTTTACCCTGCTCTTCAAACCCAAAGTACTCACCGCTTACACCTCTGAAGATATATTGCTTTTGAGTCCGCTTGTCTCTACGGAGGTGACTGTGGCAGCGATGGTGTTGACAGGCCTGGTCTGCCTTTCAGTCCTGCCGCGTTGTTCCAACCGGGCCATCGCGGTTGTGCTTGCCGCGTTCGTTCTTGTTCCGCTTGCTATCTGCCTGCTCGTCTTGCTTGTCTATCAATCTGCTGTTCCGCCTCTGGCTTCCATCGTTTTGGGTATGAGCTGTAGTGTTCAGGTCTATTGTTTTGTACGCTCCAGTAACCTGGGCACTTCGGAACTCTTGCTTTCTTCAGGCATATGTCTCGCCCTCGCTGCGCTTTTCTCGCATCTTGCCTACGTCGCCACCGGGCTTCACTTTTTGGGAACCGCACTCCTCGCGTTATTGCTGGCTTTCTCTGGCTTTCTCTTAGGCAGACAGGAACGCGATCTGTCTCAGAAAACAGCAGCAATCGACGAAGGCCAGGAACAAGAGAGCATCAGGGATACCATAAGAGGATCGTTGGCCACCGGGCTTCCCGTTCTGTTTGAAAGCCTCTTTGTTGCCTTTACCCTGGGAACGTCCTGGAACCAGCAGGAGTTCGATGCCCTCGGAAGCAACAGTCCGCTTTTTCTTGTGGGTATTGTGCTGAGTGCGGCTTTTGTCTTCGTGCTGTTCATGGTGTGGCGGAAAACCTCCACTACCAGCTTCCTCATGTACAGCGCTGCTTTTCCGGCGACCCTGGCCATACTGTTGAATATCATCGGCGGTAACGATATTTCACCCCTTGTCTTTGTTATCGCCCTTCTCTCGGAGTTCTGCTTTCTTGCTCTGGCTTGGATAGGGGTGCTCATCCTCGACAAATCCCCAACGCTGAGCGGCGTTCTTGCCAGTTTCTATCTGCTGGTGTTCATCGCCGCTTTTGGAATCTCCCTCCTTCTGTCTTTGCTTATGCCTCTGATACTGGCCCAGAAACTGACCGCAGTACTGGCCGTGTTCTTCTTGCTCTATCTACTGTTTTACGCACTTTACAGGCCGCGCTCTCTGTTGAAGGAAGTTCCAAAATCCCCTTCTCTCCCTTCCCTATCCGGTGCAGAAAGCGCGAATATACACGAACTCTTGAGCTCGGAGTGCACGTTGTTGGCAAGGGAGCACGGGCTTTCGGCGCGAGAGACGGAACTTCTGCCACTTTTCGTCGTTGGTCTGAGCAGCACAGAAATAGGTCGGCGGATGTTCATCTCGCCCGAAACGGTAAAGACGCATCGCAAGCGGGTCTATCAGAAACTGAGCGTGGCAAGTCACCAGGAGCTCTACGACCTCCTCAGCATTTCGCGCGAAGTGTAGCGGGAAGGGACAAGGCCTGCCATGCTGTGCCATGCTCTCGCATTTGACAAATCTTGTAGCTATGGTATCTTTATTTGAGATAAGCCCCGCGAGGTCACTGAGCCTCACCGTCGGGGCTATTCTATTTTGTGGGGAATATAGAAACCAGATAGAGCCGCTTTCGTCGTAGTTCTTCCTTGATTTGAACAGTAAAAGGGCCTCCACTTTTTGTCATCCCTAAGAAGCGGTAGTACGTTTCACCGCTGCTATAATAGCTTGTTGGCTCTATCGTCGAATTTCGGATTAAGTCGAAGCCGGGATCAATGTATCGCATCCTACGTTTACGCTCACTTCTGACCTTTTCCATTAGATGAGACCAGTAAAGTGGCAGGAACACTTTGCGTCCACCGAAGTACTTGCTGCGAATATATGGCGTCCGTTTGGTTTGGTGCGCTGCTATATTGTATACACGCCGAGCAGCTCTTTCTATCTTTGTATAATCACTGCCATGGATTATGTCGAATTTGCTTTGAAAGCGTCTCATGCGCAAAGTGCATCATACATGGGCGACATCATGAACTGCGCAGTGAGATCCCGCGCGGCGTTTGGCAGCGGCTGGCCTTGCGCGTTCTCACTCATAACTGCTCCTGCTTTCTAATATAGATAGGGGTCGTTCATGGAACTGCGGGCTTGCTGAATACCGCATCGCCCTTCATGCGATAGCGTCTGCCGAGCTCCTGTTCAATCTCGTCAAGCGTCATATCGCCACGCTTTTCCTTCTCCACCATTTCAAGAAATTCTTGCGTCGGCTCCAAACCATCTATTTTTATCAGGCCGAGAGCGTAGTCCCATGCCACTTTCTTATCCATGGTAGTCACCTCGAATTCCTGCGCTATCTGCATATATATCATAACACAATGTATTGCTTTTGAAGATCAGTTAATTCTTTCCGTGTCGGGCATAGGAGCACATTTTGACCTCTTAATGAGCAAACCTTTCAGATCAATCTTCAACTTTACCGCGTGGATTTTTCAGGGATGCGCGATAAGAAAAATCCCAGCAGCAAGACCACCAGGCCGCCGGTGTCAAAGACAATGAAGCGCGTGAGACTCTCTGCCAGGGCCTCATACCCGTCGGGCAGCGTGAGCAGGATACAGCTCTCGCCGATAATCCCGACAGCCTGCTGTATGAGCACGATGAGGAAGAGGGCCCGATAGCGGTCTGGATGCACGATGAGGAGGGGATAGGTGGTATTCCACATGAGAAAGGCTACGCCGATGCCCTGTATCGCCGCTCTGCCCCCGGCACCTGTTAACTCATACGCACTGAGATAGTTCTCCGGAAAGAGGAGGAACAGACCCGCGCAGTACACATTTGCTCCAAAGACCAGGAGCAGCAATAGGCGGGTTGTCCAGATTCTGACCCGTGTCTTCATCGTTGTGTCACTGTTCCGCGAGTACTCCTGCTGCTCAATCGATCCTGTGTCTTCCTGCGAGGGAAGCTCCTGCCATAGTATACGGCAGATTGCATGACGGGCCCCGTGCGACAGGCCGCCTGTTGGGTTCACGACCTTCTCTCATGGGACAGTTCTCAGATACCAGCCGCCTGGATGGCGCTCTCGTAGGTGGCGAAGGGGTCGGGTGGGCTCCCGAGGAAGGTTGCGGTGATGACGCCGTCGCGATTGATGATGATGGTATAGGGGATGGCGCTTTCGGGGTAGAGATTGGCTATGCGATAGCCCACATCGTGAATCCAGGCAAAGTCGTAGCCCCGCTCCTCAACAAAGGCGCGCATCTCTGCCTCGCCGGTGTCCAGACTGACGGCGAGCACCTGCAACTCGGGATAGGCCACACGCAGCCGCTCGATATCCGGCATTTCGGCCACGCAGGGTGGGCACCACGAAGCCCAGAAGTTGAGCAGCACAACCTCGCCCTTCAGCTCCGCGAGGCTGCTCGTTGTGCCGTCGAGTGTGGCATAGAAGAAGTCAGGAGCGATGTCGCCCTCTTTGACCCGCTCTCCCGGTGCCGCTGTGCCTGCGTCAGTGGCGTTGTCTTCGGCGTTGCTGCCTGCGGCGGGGGAGGAACCCTGGCCAGCAGCGGCTCCGTCTTCCGACGACGGGCCTGCTGTACAGGCTGCGGACAGGCTCAGGATGAGCAGCAGCATCGCGGCCGCCCCTGCCAGCACGGCGCGCGGCTTTCGGAGCGTCCGCGCGGGTGAGTCCACAGACGCGCTCGGTTTCAGCTGCGTCTCCTGAGCCCTCTGCGCGGACAGCCGCGCACAAGCCCTGGTCGATGCCTCCGCACCAGTCCGCGTAAGCTTGAGTTCTGGCATGGTATGCCTCCTGATTCCCTTGGGGCCGGTCAGCGTAAAGCTGATGGCACCGTGTTCGCAGTGTTTTGCGCACTCGCCGCACTGTATACACTCGCGGTCGCTGACTTTGCGTACGTCGGCCTTGCAGGCAGCTGTGCACGTGCCACAGGCGGTGCAAACACTGGCATCCACGCGGTAGCGCAGCAGGGCAAAGCGATTGAAGAATGAGTATAACGCTCCCAGCGGACACAGAAAGCGGCAAAACGGGCGGTAGATACACAGACAGGCCGCGAACACCGCTATGAGCAGCCCCAGCTTCCACCAGAATTGCGCGCCCACGAGACTGCGCAGTGCCGGGTCGGCCAGAGTCAGGGGAATGCCCGCCTCCAGCGTGCCCGCCGGACACAGCCACGCGCAGAAGAACGGCGAGCCCACCTCGCCCAGGCGTGCGAGCAGGAGGGGTATTGCCACCACACAGACAAACAGCACGATATACTTTCCATAGCTCAAAGCGCGGCTCCATGCTCCCTTGCCGAGCTTGGGCAGCGGCACCTTGTGCAGCAGTTCCTGGATTAACCCAAAGGGGCAAAGCCACCCGCAGACCGTGCGACCGAACAGGGCACCAAAGGCAAGCAGCGTTCCCACAATATAGAGCGGAAGTTTCTGGTCGCTTGCGATAAGCGCGGCCTGTAACGAGCCAATGGGGCACGACGCCAGGGCTCCCGGGCACGAGTAGCAATTAAGCCCCGGCACGCACACCGCCTTGCTGGCGCCCTGCCAGATGCTGCCCTGCACAAAACCCGGCAGGTTGAGGTTGTAGAGCAGCATCGCGAGCACCTGCACGACGCGGCGCTTGAAGCCTGCGAGTACCGTCATCAGCCGATTCCGATGCATTCGAGGCAGACGCGTATGGCCTTCCCCAGCGTACTGAGCAGGTCTCCCTGGAGGATGCCAGCCACAATGAGCAACAGCGCCAAGGCCAGCACAAGCAGCGCGATGGGGATGGATTGCCGTTTTTCTCGCATCAGCGGCCTTTCAAACATTGCGGTAAAGTACGGAGTATAGCAGTTTGCGCTGCTCTTCCCATCATCCGGGCAAAACGGGTACTATACTCTCAGGTAAAAAAGGGCCAATACCAACAGAGCACAGGCACGGGAGGAGTACCCATGGGCCGACGCGACAAAACCAACTACTACCTGGACATAGCCGAGCAGGTGTCCCGGCGCTGCACCTGTATCCGGAGGCATTACGGCGCGGTCATCGTCAAAGAGGACGAGGTCATAGCCACCGGCTATGTGGGCGCCCCGCGCGGGCGGAAGAACTGCACCGATCTGGGCTATTGCATACGTGAGGACAGAAAGGTTCCTCGCGGTGAGCGATATGAGCTCTGCCGCAGTGTGCACGCCGAGGCCAACGCCATCATCAGCGCTCCGCGAAAAGACATGCTGGGGAGCTCACTCTATCTGGTGGGCACCGACATGAGTACCGGCGACTATGTGGAGCAGGCCAGCAGTTGCGCCATGTGCAAGCGGCTGATAATAAATGCTGGCATCGTGTCCGTGTACATCAGAGACTCCAAGGACAGCTTCAGGGTTGTTGAGGTCAAAACCTGGATAGAAAACGACGAGTCCCTGCAGGCGGAACTCGGCTACTGAGGCTGTTTTTGACGGGGAAGGGGAAGAGGGGGCTGCCGCTTCCTGAGCTCTGTGCTGCAAGCGAGCCCCGCATACTGCCCGCCCCGCAGCTGAGTCATGCCGCTGGGTCAAAGTGAGTGGGCCGGTAAGCCGGATTCTGTCGCGTATGGCCATTTATCTGGGGGCAGCGTCGCCACTGCTCTCAAGCTGACAACCCGGATGCCGGTCGGGCCAACCGATTGCATCCCTATTTGCCATTGCTCCAGATGGGGTTTACCAAGCCGCCGTGTTGCCATGGCGCTGGTGCGCTCTTACCGCACCGTTTCAGCTTTTCTCCGACAGGCCTTGCAGCCTGCCGGGGAGTTTTCTTTTCTGTGGCACTTTCCGTCGAGTCGCCTCGCCCAGCCGTTAGCTGGCATCCCGCCCGGTGGAGTCCGGACTTTCCTCACCTTCTCCGTGTCAACAGGCACATCGAAAGCGCGGCCATATGGCCCACTCAGGGTTATTCTAGCACAGCCGGCTGTGAGGCAGAGGAGACAGAGTTGAGGAAGCGGGGGGCGGGCTACACCTCTGGGGTTTGTGGGGCAGGAACCCCCGCTGTTCCAGCGAACTTCACCTATCCTCTTACAGACTCCTTACAGATGTCCCATCCCTCGTCCTACTGCCTGGATTCGTCGAGCCTGGCGCGAAGTCGTGCAATCTCGGCATCCTTATCAGCAACTACGCTTTGCCATCTGGCATCGACGAGCTTGCGTTCCTCCTGCCGGGCATACTGCAGCGCTGATGCCTCATTATGACGGGCATCAGATCGCAGGCGCTCCAATTCACGAAATTCGGGCGAGACGGTGATTTCACGGTATGCTCCTATTGCTTCAGTCACGATAGGTACCTCCAATGCTTCAAGTTGTCTGAGCTCCTCTTCTGTTTTCGCAGCAAACAGCGAAAGCATCAGTTCGAGCTCGTTTTCTGTGTCGATGTCTTTTGAGAGTTTGCGAACCTCGAAATAATGCATTGCCATCTTGTCTGAGAGCAACTCGTGTCTGTTGACCTCAAGGGGGCGAAACTCCGAGTGATACTCCGTACAACCAAACAGCAAGAAATCCACGATACTGATAATGATGGTGCGCGGAAGTGAGGCGTAAGAACTCCCCGCCTGAAGGGCAGATGAGTACTCCCTTGCCCAATGATACAGCGTACGTTCGGGATAATCCCCTTCGTTGGCGACCTGTACCTCAAGGTTGACACGCTGTCCATTAACCAGCATATTGATATCCAGGCGGCAGAACTTATCGCCGAGACTCTCCGGGGGTATTTCGGGGTTGACGATCTCGAACTCCGTTATGCTTGCAGCCTCTATTGTCAACACCGCTGCAACAAGACGTTTGAGCAGGTCGGGAAAGTTGACAAACAGCAGTTTGAACAACGTGTCGTAGGTGAATTTGTATTTCAGCTCAGTCATCGGCATAACACCTCTTGGAGGGTAGTGTAGCACATCTGTGACGAAGGGGGCAGGGCTGGTGCTCTAACCGGACAACACGCAGAGCCGCCTACTTTGTGTACAATGGTAGGGGCCACAGGCGAAAGGTGAGTAATATGGCAAAGACCCTGGAAGAGATACGAGCGGAGCTTGGTGAGTGTACGCGGTGTGAGCTCTGTGAGACGCGCACCACTGTTGTCTTTGGCGTGGGCAATCCCCAGGCGGAGGTCATGTTCATTGGGGAGGCGCCTGGCCGTCAGGAAGACCTGGGAGCCGAGCCCTTCATCGGGGCTGCCGGCAAGTATCTCAACGAGCTGTTGGCCCTCGCCGGGCTGGAGCGCAAGGATGTGTATATTGCCAATGTGCTCAAGTGCCGTCCGCCGGGCAACGCCGACCCCCTCCCGCATCAAATAGAGACCTGTACCCCCTTTTTGCGTGAGCAGGTGCGCGCGATTAAGCCCCTCATTCTCGTGACGCTCGGCCGGTTTGCCTCGCAATTCATCCTCAAGACCGATACGGGCATCTCGCACCTGCGCGGCAAGGTGCACATCACCGGGCGCTACAGCGTCCTGCCCATCTATCATCCCGCCGCCGCGCTCTACGATCAGGCAAAAAAGCCCCTTCTGGAGCACGATTTCAAGCTTCTCAAGCTGTTGATCGAGAAGCGACATGAGGAGCTGGGTAGCTGAGCCACATGGCCTTGCGTATGACAACACACGGTGAGGCGGAGACCCTCGCTTTGGGCGAGCGCTTGGGCGCCCTCCTTAAAGGCGGGGATGTTGTGTTGCTGGATGGCTGCCTCGGCGCGGGAAAGACGCGGCTCGCCAAGGGGATTGCCCGGGGCCTGGGCCTTACCGGAGAACTCACCAGTCCCAGCTTTAACCTGGTGTTGGAGTATCCGCTTGCTGGTGGCGCAACGGACGAACAGCTCCCAACACCCCAGCACAGAGTCGCTCAGCGCCTGACATCGCCGCGCTCAGAGACGGCCTGTCCGGAATCCACGCCCCCCGTGCCACCCCCTCCAACATGCCTGCGCCACTTTGATCTGTACCGTCTCGACTCCGCGGAGCAGCTGGCCGACTTTGACTACTTCGGGCTTATCGAAGAAGAAGGGGCTGTGAGCCTCGTTGAATGGGGGAGCAGGTTTGCAAGCGGTCTGCCGCTTGCGTATCTGGCAATCCGGCTGGAGCTGCATGCTGCGTGCCCCGAGCAGCGCCTGCTGACCTTTGAGGCCTGCGGCGTGCGGGCAGAAGCGCTGCTCGCATGCCTCGCGGCCTCAGAAACGGCAGGCCAGCATGACTGAGCCGATAAAACCCGCTGAGCAGCTTGGGCGGGGGCTTGTCCTCGCGCTCGACACGTCGAGCGATGCCATCGCCCTGGCCGTGGGCGCGTTATCGCCAGATGGCGCTGAGCAGGCGTGTAAGCTGCTTGCCGCGGGCGACCTGCTCGCGCGACGAGAGGCCAATGTGCGTCTTGTGCCCGCCATCGACAGGCTCTTGGCTGAGCACGGGCTGGACAAGGCGGATATTGCCTGCGTCGTCTGCGGCCGTGGCCCGGGGTCGTTTACCGGCGTGCGCATAGCCGTGGCTACCGCCAAGGGGCTTGCCGCCGGGCTTGCGGTGCCGCTCCACGGCGTGGCCACCCCCGACGCGGTGGCCTGGCAGGCATGGCTCGATGGCGTGCGGGGGCAGCTGGCCGTGCTCAGTGACGCCATGCGGGCTGAGGTGTATCCCGCGCGCTATACCCTGGATGAGCGGGGAGCCCACCGCGAGGATCCGCTCACGGTTATCAAGGCTCAGACTCTCCAGAAAAAATGGGAGGGTCTTGAGAGCAGTCTCACCGTGACCGGCGATGCCCTCTACAAATACGGCGAGCTGTTCTCGGCCTATGCCTGGCTTGACGAGGAATACTGGCGCGTCAAGGGCGAGGGCCTGCTCCAGGCCTATGCTGCCCTGCCAAGCGACAGCGGCAGTATCGCCGCCCTGCTTCCCGTGTATACCCGGCTCTCCGACGCCGAGGAAAACGAGCGAAGGCGGCTCGCAGAGGGAGGTGCCATCACGCAGGGAGCCTTGACGGAGCTTCCCGCTTCTGGTGTCGCCTGGCCCTTGCAGACGGGCAGGAGTGCTATCCGCCCCGCTGCCGCGAGTGATATCGCCGCGCTCGTGGCGCTTGAGCAGAGCGTGTACGCGCATGAAGGCAGCATACTCAGCGGTGAGTGTTGGACGGAGCCACTCTACCGGGCCAGCATCGGGCAGGATGCTACGAGTTGGTGGGTCTGTTATCAGGACGATGAGCTTGTTGGATTCGCCGGGGGCCAGATGCTTGACGGCCAGATGCATGTGTTGGACGTGGTGGTGGGGGAGGCCTGTCGCCGCCAGGGCATTGGCCGGGAGCTGCTCGTGCGCCTGATGCAGGATGCGAAGGATCTGGGAGCCACCGAGTTGACGCTGGAGGTGCGGGCCGCCAACGTGGCTGCCCAAGCACTGTATACCGGGCTGGGGCTCACTCAAACAGGGCGGCGCAAGGGCTATTACAGGCCTCTGCGGCAGGGTGAGCCACGTGAAGACGCCCTTGTCCTGACGGGAAGCCTGGTCCTGCCTGCGCAGGAGTCTCTGCAGAACCGTTGGGAGGCCGAGAACCCTTCGGAAAACCGTCCGCTCATTTTGGCTCTGGAGACTTCCTGCGATGAGACCGCGGCGGCCCTGATTGATGGCGAGGGCTCCCTGCTTACGAATGTCGTAGCCAGCCAGACCTGCTTCCACGCGCGGTTTGGTGGTGTCGTGCCCGAGATTGCCTCCCGCAAGCATACCGAGGCGCTGTATCCTGTTGTTGCTGAGGCCCTGGCGGGGAGGAGCTGGCAGGATCTGGACGCCATTGCGGTGACCTATGCTCCCGGCCTGATTGGCGCGCTGGTGGTGGGCATGGCCTTTGCCAAGGGACTCAGCTGGGCAACCGGCCTGCCCCTCATCAAGGTCAACCATCTGGAAGGGCATATCTACGCCAATCGCTTCGTCTGGAGCGGTGGAGAGGGGGGGCAGGCAGGCGCCTCTGAAGCAGCTCAGCAAACGGGTCTACCGGCACGCCCTGCGGAGGAAGGCCACTATCAGCTTGACGCCGGGTTCCTCCGTCCTCCCTTTGTTGTTGCCCTGCTCAGTGGCGGCAATACCCTGCTGGTGCGCGTGCGTGCCTGGGGCAGGTACAAGGTTCTGGGACGGACCCTTGATGATGCCGTGGGCGAGGCCTACGACAAGGTTGCCAAGGCGCTGGGGCTCGGCTACCCGGGCGGGCCGGTCATTGCGCGGCTGGCGGCAGAGGGAGACCCCCGGGCCATCAACTTTCCGCGGGCCCTGCTCCATTCCGGCGACTATCATTTCTCCCTGAGCGGTCTTAAAACGGCGGTGCTCACCGCGATTCGCGAGCAGAACGCAGCGGGGACGCTACGGCTCCCCGATATTGCCGCTTCCTTTGAACAGGCGGTCATTGAGGTGCAGGTTGCCAAGGCACTCAGGGCCTGCGAAAGCACGGGGGTGAAAACCTTCTGCATCGGCGGGGGAGTGGCGGCCAATGCGGCGCTCCGCGAGGCGTATAGGGCGGCCATGGAACCGCGGGGCATCCGGGTGGTGTTTCCGCCGGAGTTGGCCTGCACCGACAACGCGGCCATGATTGCCGCCGTGGCGCTCGACCGCTTCAGGCAGGGGAAGTTCGCCCTTCCGAGCGACGACGCCGCCGCAAACGCCGACCTGGAGTTGGCGTATTAGCGGTAGGAGCAGGCGGAGTCAGTATCGTTCACTCCCCTTGTCATTGCGAGGAGCGCATCGCGCTCGCAATGACAGAGAGGGGTGTGAAAAGTAACGTCAGTATCTGATTTTGAAGCGGGGAGATTTCTGTGACTGCCTGTTTGCCTTCAGTGTGCTCAAAACCAGGCCAGCCGAGCAGAGCACCTGGATAATGCCAATGGTTAACAGGACCGGCGTCCAGGGGATGCTTGAGTTTTGCGTGGAATCAATCGTGGCATTGAGGACGGAATTGAGCGGAGGGATGAGGACGGGCCCAGCCAGAAACTGAGAGAGCACCAGCAGGATGGCGTTGACGGCACCAAGCCCGATGCTGATGGTACCCATGGTGACGCCCACCCCTCTGGGCTGAGAGGATTGATCGTCGGAAGGCCTGGGACTGTTGAGCTTACGCAGGCGCAGGAAGAGAAGGGACGCTCCGCCGAGAACCAGCGAGATGGCAGCCAGGGCAACGTTTGCCGCAACGATATTCCCGCTTTCATCAAGCGTTATCGTGGCCACGGGAATCTGCTGATCCTCGAGAGCACTGCGTGGGTCAGCTGCGCTCCCGGTTTGAGCTTGGGCCCGATTGCTGTCTGCGGAGAAAAGCTCGTCGGCGTAGGCCGCAGGAACAGCGCTGAACAGCATGCTTGACACAAGCATGAGCGTCAGCGCGAATGCTGGGATTCGCCTCACCGTTGTTCCCAATACAAAGGAACCCCATCTCTTTGAAAGCCCGAAACTACCTACTCACAGATATGGTAGCATATTGGACACAGAGATACCAGAAAACTCGAAAGGAAACAGCACTTGTTACACGGCACACCCTCTTTGTCATTGCGAGCGAGGTAGCACTTACTTTGCCTGAGAACCGGGCAGGTGCTGCTACTCAACGCAAAGGCAAAGTAAGTGCTACCGGCAATCCAGTCCTTGAAACAAGGGAGATGGTAAAAATAAGGTTACCTGGAGATGGCAGAGAAGGACTGGATTGCCGCGTCGCGCGATGCGCTCCTCGCAATGACAATCGGAGTGAACAGTAACTGAAGTAATGTGTGTGAAGAAAGACAGCGTCAGATAAGGAGCAGAGGTGAGTGAAGTAGACAGGCAACGGGTGCTCGTCGTGGACTTTGGTGCGCAGTACGGACAGTTGATTGCCCGGCGCGTGCGCGACCTGCAGGTATTCAGTGAGCTTGTTCCCTGCGATATTGACCCTGCCGAACTCAAGGCAGATCCTCCCGCCGCAATCATCTTGAGTGGAGGGCCGGCAAGCGTGTATGCCTCCCATGCACCCGAACTCAACCCCCGTTTGCTGGAGCTTGGTGTGCCGGTGCTGGGATTGTGCTACGGTATGCAGGCGATGGCCCAGACTCTGGGCGGCACGGTTGCGCACACCGATGTAGCCGAGTACGGCCCGGCAGAGCTGAGCGTCACTGCCGATGGCAGCTCCTCCCTCTTACTCAAGGATACCCCTCAGACCCAGACCGTCTGGATGAGCCACCGCGACGCCGTAAGCGAGGTTCCCGCGGGCTTTGCAGCCACCGCCCTCACCCCCACGACGGCCATCGCTGCCATGGAGTGCGCCGAGCGCGGGCTCTACGCCACGCAATTCCATCCCGAGGTGCACCACACGGTGCACGGAACTGCCATGCTGAGCCACTTTCTGTTTGATGTCGCGGGGCTTACGCCCTCCTGGACCATGACCAACATCTCTGAGGCCGCCATTGCCCAGGTGCGTGAGCAGGTAGGAAGCAGCCGGGTCATCCTGGGCCTCAGCGGGGGCGTGGATTCGAGCGTCGTGGCTGCCTTGCTGTCTCGGGCCATAGGCCGGCAGCTCACCTGTGTTTTTGTCGATAACGGTCTGCTGAGAAAAAACGAACCCGAGGAGGTGCGGCAGGTCTTCACGACCCAGTTTGATCTGGACTTTGTGCAGGTAGATGCCGAGGAGCGCTATCTCGAGGCACTGGCAGGCGTGACGGATCCAGAAAAGAAGCGCCGTATCATCGGCACCCTGTTCTGGCAGATATTCTTTGAAGAGGCCGAACGGATTGCCGAGCGCACCGGCGAGCCCGTCAAGTATCTGGCGCAGGGGACCATCTATCCGGATGTCATCGAGAGCGGTGCCTCACGCGGCGGTGCGGTTACCGCTGTGGACGGGTCGGCGACAACCGGCTCAGAACAGGCGTCCACCATCAAGAGCCATCACAATATGGTGCCGTTTCCCGAAGGGGTGCACTTTGAGCTTATCGAGCCCCTGCGTAATTTGTTCAAGGACGAGGTGCGTGCCCTGGGTGCGACGCTGGGTTTGCCCGATACGCTCGTGTATCGACAGCCCTTCCCGGGCCCTGGCCTGGCGGTGCGCATCATCGGCGATGTAACACGCGAGAAACTGGCCACGCTCAAAGACGCCGATGCCATTGTGCGTGAGGAACTGGACGCCTACAACAGACAGCTGTTTGAAGCAACCGGCCTGCGCGACAGCGAGCGAAGCGTCTGGCAATACTTTGCCGTGCTGCCGGACATCAGGAGCGTAGGTGTCATGGGCGACGAGCGCACCTACGAGCACCCCATCATCCTACGCGCCGTAGAGAGCCGCGACGCCATGACGGCAGACTGGGCGCGCCTCCCCTACGACGTACTGGCGAGCATCTCAAGCCGCATAGTAGCCGAAGTCGAAGGCATAAACAGAGTGGTCTACGATATTACAAGCAAGCCGCCGGGGACGATTGAGTGGGAATAAGACAAAAGGGGCCGGGGCAAAACTGTCAACTTTTGCTATAGTGAACAGAGCAGTACTCCAATACTATACTGAGAAAGAAGCAAATATGAGCAGACAGCCTCGCAAAATCAGTAGAACTGGTTTTTATCACATCTACTTCCGTGGCATCAATCATTGCTATCTGTTTGAGGAAGATGAGGACTTCAGAAGATTCCTTGATATCTACGTAGGAGTAGAGGAGGCTTTTTCTTTGGAGCTCCACGCATTTTGTCTCATGGAAAATCATGTCCATCTACTACTCAAAGAAAATGAACCAGGCGACATCGCTGCCGCTATGAGAAGACTGCTTTCTCCCTACGCATCCTGGTTTAACAAGAAGTACCAAAGAATCGGTGCTTTGATCGCAGATCGCTTCAAGAGCGAGTGCGTTGAAACCGATGCATATCTACTTACGCTTGTTCGCTACATTCACAGAAATCCACTAGAAGCCGGAATAGTAAACCGGATTGGTTCTTATCGCTGGAGTAGCTATAACGACTATCTCAAGCCAGGGACAGGATTGGTGGATGCAGAATTCATCTTAGGGATGTTCTCAGCTGACCCAGCAAAGGCACACAAGGAGTTTGTGGACTTTCACGGTGGTGTTGATGGCGAGTGTGAAGACTACTCGCCTTCTGACTCTAGAAGAAAGAGTGAGCAGAATGTACGTCTTGAGATTCAATCGATTTTAGAGGGCCTTGAGCCAAGCGCTGTCGGAAGCCTTGCAAAGCATGAGCGAGATGCATTGCTGAAATCTCTTCGAGAGAGCGGATTCTCAATTCGTCAGATTGAGAGGGCAACCGGAATCTCTCGAGGGGTTATTCACAAGAGCACGCGATAAGTTGACAAAATTGCCCCGGCCCCTTTTGTCCTTGATCGTCAACATCTCCCGAACACGCGCATGCACACCCTCGCATAGCGCGCCCTGCTCTTGCGTGGCATCAATACGCATCACCGGACATTGCAGCTTCTCAATCTGCCATTTCTGTTTCTGCCTTGTGTTGAAGCGATTGTCATCGCCCTCATACGCTTCTGCCCACTCCATGAAATCAATATGGGTCTGGTGCATATCGCCATCTGGTTCGATCCTGTCGCCGAAGCGCTCGTGCTCACGTGCTTTCAACCGCCCAAGCCTGACGTCAGTTGGCGCGTCAAGAAACACAATCAGGTCTATCAGGCTTACGTAATCGCCAGGATTGACGCCAAGGTTACCAGTCAAAACCCCAAGCCCGGCACCAGTGAGGTCTTCGATCAGTTCCTCGGCAAACTCACTTCGCGGGCGCGCCACTTGGAACGGTGGATCGGTCTTCTCCCAATAGTATTCGTCGATATCGAAATGCTCATAGCCGTAACGCTCGCTGAGCAGGGCCCCGAGCGAGGTCTTGCCGCTGCCTGAGGCACCCATTATGTAGACGATGAATCCCATCGAATCATTCCATTCCTGACAGGTTTGTGCAAGACGAAGTATAGCTTCTATCCTGCAAGAAGGAAACAATTGCGGGAGCGCGACTGTTTTTGGTCTATCGCGCCCTATTTGCTTTTACATTCCGATCAGGTCGGCCTTTTCACAAGCCAATGGCCTCCCTTTGCAGGGCCAATGCGCTCAACCATCCCGCGTTTCTTCAAAGCGTCGATACTTTTCTGAACACCACGCGACGACATTCCCACTTCCTCGGCAATTCTTTTTGCGCTGATTGTCGGCTGTGCTATCAACAGTCGAAGGATTGACCGCTGTGTTTCATTATCTACGAACTTTTCTACGAACAGGTCTGCGTTTTCTACGAACTCTTCTACGAGTTTTTCTTTACTGCTTGCGGTGCCAGATGGCGGTTCGTTCATCTGCTTTGCCTGCGCTTCAACGGCATCCAGAATCGCGGAAAGGGTGAACTCGATGAACTCGCCGGAATCATTTAGGCTCTGGGCGTTTTGAAGCGCATTGTAGTATTGCGGCCTTTTCTCGTACACCAATGATTCCATTGGTATCCAAGCAAAAATCTCATTCCACTTGGCAAGGATGAGCGTCTGCCAGAGCCGACCCATGCGACCGTTGCCGTCAGCGAAGGGATGGATTGTCTCGATTTCGTAATGCACTATGGCGCTTCTCAGAACAGGATGAAGCTCTGTGGTTTTTGCCCATTCGAGCAGCTCCCCAATTAACTGCGGAACGAACTGTGAACGTGCGCCCCTATGAATCACCACATCGCCATCGAACACTCCTACGTCGCCATAGCGGAACTTGCCGGACTCTTTAACCAGCCCGTCCGTCATCAGCTTGTGTGCTCTCAAGAAGTCTTTTACTGCGAATGGGTCGAATGTCATTATTTTGTCGTAAGCTTCGTAGGCGTTCTTCACCTCTTTGACTTCCGCTTGCTTTCCGGCAACCAGCTTGCCCTCAACCACGTCGGTCACTTCGTCCAGAGAAAGCGAGTTGCCCTCGATGGCAAGCGACGAGTGGATAGACCTCACCCGATTCTTGCGGTGGAGCTTGATGTCGCGCTTAAAGCCCGTGCCATATTCAAGACGGGTCACGGTCTCAGCGATTTTCGTCAAGTGGTCGGCGGCCTTCACGGTTATGGTGTATGGTGGTTTACTCACCATCTTGTATCACCTCACAGCAGTTTTGACATACAAGCATTAATCATCGCTTCTCTCGTCTTTGGAATCAAGGAAAGCATAGGTCAACAACGCAATTTTTCGGCCACCGAAACAACTACTCCCTTTGTGTTCGTCGTCCAGTCAAGCTTGCCCGGATAGGTTTCCAGCCAGTAATGCATGGTCCATTTGTTATAGAACCTGGCGAGCGTCTCAGGAGTCACATCGAGGCTGTTGCTGAGCCAGTGACCCACCAGAGTGGCGTTGGACGAGGCGAAAAAGAACCCTGCATAACGCTTCTCATCTTCAGAGATAGACGACTTCTCCAGTATCTCATTGTTCAAGGTCATAAAGCCGGAAGTGAGAATCTTCTGCAAAAGGGCACCGTTATCCAGCCTGTTCAAACGCAGGTAGAAATCGGCCTTGTGTTGGATGTTCTTATATATTAGTTCCATCAGCAGCGTAGGAGCAGACTTTATGGTTCCCATATCCATGTTGTTGCTGATGCTCAACAGAGGCTTAACGATGTCATCTTCCACAATTTTCGTCAGCACAGCTTCCTTGCCAGAAAAACTGTCATAAAAGGTCGTCCTCGAAACATGGGCTGCCTTGCAGATCAGAGCAACGGAGATGCTGCTGTAAGACAGGGACATGAACAGCTCGACGAAGCTGTTCTCTATGGTCTCCTTTGTGGAGCTGCTCGTTCTCATTATCCCAGCTCTCCTGTGCGGCATCGGGGTAGTTTGAGGTTCTATTCAAATTATAGACCACTGGATAGGATAAGGCATCGCTTCTGCAAAAACAAACCGTACAAACAGGCCCGTCTGTCAAGTGCCACCGAACAGTTTTATCGCCTGTCATCTTATACGAATCACAAGCCTTGCTTTGCTAACTTGTCTTGAAGCTTGTCCAAGAGTAAGACTGAGGGAGAAGGTATTTGAGCAATCTGACGCACGGCTACAACTGGCGGGAAATGTGAGAAGGAGGTCTACATGAGCCAGAATCAAGGCGGTTTGCAAACTGCTATCCGAGGCATTGCCATGGGCGGCACAGGCGGCGATCCTGTGGCAATCGATTCGCAGGACGGAAAGGTCGTTCGCATCCGCCCCCTGCACTGGGACACGAACTACACCCCAGAGGAACTTGCAGAGAGCTTTTGGGAGTACGACATTGACGGCAAGAAGCTCGCCACGTCGATGAAGGCAACGCCCACGTATTTTGCGCTGGCCTACAAGAACCGCGTGTACTCCAAGAATCGCGTGAAGTATCCCCTCAAGCGTGTTGACTGGGAACCAGGCGGCGACCCTGCCAGGACCAATCCCCAGAACAGGGGCATCTCGAAGTTCGAGCGTATAGGCTGGGAGGAGGCGCTTGACATCATTGAGGGCGAGCTCAGGCGCGTGATGGAGGCCTATGGCCCTGCCACGGTGCTGTGCATTGGAGAGAACGGCCACCGCGAAAGCAAAGACCTCCACTCGGGAGGCGGCATGCACGCAACGCTCATGAAAGAGCTCGGCGGATACTCCCGCGAGGTACGAACCCCCGACTCTGTTGAGGGATGGTACTGGGGAGCCAAGCACGTATGGGGAGCGGGCGCAAACCTTGGCCTCGGGCTTGCGGCGCCGCCGGACACGGGCTACAACTCGTGGAACGTCCCGCTTGACATCTGCGAGAACACCGAGCTCATTGCCTTTCATGCCGGAGACATAGAGCTCACCCAGAACTATGCCGGCCAGGGCCTGAGCCGACTGCTGAAGTACTGGGAGGAGCTCGGCAAGGAGTTTGTCGTCATCGACCCCTATTGCAACTATACGGCGGTGTGCCACGAAACCATGCGGTGGATTCCCATCCTCCCCAATACCGACGTGGCGCTTGACTTTGCCCTTATGTATGTGTGGATTACCGAGGGCCTGTATGACGAGGACTATGTCGAGACCCACACGGTTGGCTTTGACAGGCTGAAGGAGTATGTGATGGGTGACGAGGACGGAACTCCCAAGACCCCCGCATGGGCGTCCCCGCTCTGTGGGGTTCCCGAGTGGACCATCAAGGCCCTTGCCCGCAAGTGGGGCACGATGAGAACGGCTCTGGTTCACTTTTCCAGCGGGCACGTCAAAGGCCCCTATTCCCATGAGCCCGGAAGAACCTCCGCCTACAAGATGGCAATGCAGGGTCTGGGAAAGCCCGGCGTCAACCAGATGTACATCACCAACTCGGAGATGGCCAAGCCCACGGTGTGCGAGAGCCTCAATTATCCCCTGACGATGTGCAACCGTTCCAGTATGTATGTGCCGGTGCCGCAGCAGGTGCCACGCACGATGGTTGCCAAGGTCATTCAGGAGAGTAAGACCAAGTGGTGGGGCAGCCCTTCCATCATCCATTCCCCCCGCGAAGACCAGTTCGTCGAATACAACTACCCTGCGCCAGCTGAGGTCGGCGGCACCGATGTCCACCTCCTCTGGAGCGAAAAGCCCTGCAATATGGGATGCTGGAATGGCGGCTTTAATTTTCAGGACGCGGTCAGAAGTCCAAAGGTCGAGCTCTTCATCACCAACCATCAATGGCTTGAGAACGACTCGCTTTTCTCCGACATCGTTTTGCCGGTGACCACCGTTCTTGAGGAGAACGACGATGTGGGCGGCAGCATGGTAACCCAGGTCAAGTGGTATGGCCTGAACAAGCGAGCCTGTGAGCCCATCGGCGAATCGAAGAGTGACTATGAGATTGCCCTTGAGATTGGCAAGCGTTTTGGCGTTGACCAGAAGATCAGCTTTGGTATGAGCGAGGAGCAATGGTTCGAGACGGTGTTCAACAAGTTCCCCATATCAAAGGAAATCAGCTGGGAATCGGTCAAAGAGCGCACGTATTACGTGCCCAAGCTCGATCCAGACTGGAAGGATATGCCGCGCGGGATGTACAACTTCTACGAGGATCCGGAGAGCTTTCCGCTTGACACGCCGTCCGGCAAGATCGAGTTCTGGTCGCAGGCCCTGGCAGACCACTTTCCTGACGACCAGGAGCGACAGCCCATGGCCAAGTGGATCATCGGTGGCTCAGAAGAGGACGGCTGGATGCACGACGAGACTCCCTATGGGGAGAAGGCCAAAACCTACCCTCTGCTGCTGTGCTCTACCGCAGGCAGGTATCGGACGCACGTACAGGGTGATGATATCTTCTGGTTCCGCGAGATCGAGACCGTCAAGGTACGCGGATGGGATGGCTACGAGTACGAGCCGGTGTGGATTGCTCCCGAAGATGCCGCGCCTCGGGGGATTAAGAACGGTGACATCGTAAAGGTCTTCAACGACCAGGGAATCATCCTCTGTGCCGCGCGAATTTCGGCCCGGATCATTCCCGGCTCTGTGGATATCGCTAAAGGCTCGCGCGTTGACCCAATTGCTCCGCACATCGACAGAGGCGGCTCAACAAACCTGATAAGCCCTCCAAGGTATATCTCAAAGCACTGCGCAGGATTTGCGGTAACAAACTATCTGGTAGAAATCGCCAGGCTCGAACAGGAGGAGTACGACGAATGGAAGGCACAGTACCCGGATGCCTTTGAGCGAGACTATGACTATGCAATCGGTATCAATTACGACTCCTGGGTCATAGACAATCAGAAGGGTGGTGAGTAGGATGACAAAGGTATTCGTCATTGA
>JAISEO010000045.1 GCA_031264075.1 Coriobacteriales bacterium
TCTCAGCTCTGCCCGTACGCATGACGCCATTACCGCAAGTAGTGGCATCACGCGCACAAACAGACCTGAGGCAAACTGACTCGAAATCTGGTATACAAGCATTAATCATCGCTTCCTTATCCCTGGAATGCATGAGCTACCATTCTACTCCACTTTCTCAGGCGCTGACGACGAAATCGTAGAGCAGCCACGAAAGGGAGAGCATTACCACGTCGTAGCCCACTGCCAGGGCGAGCGCCGGCACATACCCGTCCAAAGGCCCGCTGCCCGCCGTGAGGGCGAGCGTCGTGGCCGAGACGCAGGCATACAGCAGGGGAAAGATGAGCGGCACAAACAGCAGGGCCAAAAGCACATCCTTGCCACGCGTGTTGCTGGTGATGGTGGCAAGCAGCGTGCCGATGCCGGCTATGCCGATGGTACCCGCGAGCAGGGGCCCCAGCGCCAGGGCGAGGGTTGGCTGCAGGACGAGCCCGCTGAGGAAGAAGACGAAGAAGAGCGGGATGGCGACAATCTCGACTATGAGCAGGAAGAGGAGGTTTGCCGTGAGCTTTGCGAGAAAGATGACTGAGCGGTCCAGGGGTACGAGCAGGATGCCCTCCAGAGCTCCGTCCTCCTTCTCGTAGGCAAAACTGCGATTGAGGCCCAACAGCGAGGTAAAGACGATAAGCGCCCAGAACAGGCCACCGCTCATCTGCAGGATGTCCACCTTGGAGGAGGCCTGTACGAGGGCGGTGCCAAAGATGACCAGCACCAGCAGCGTGTAGATGCCCATGGAGCTGAGCATCTCCCTCGTGCGGAACTCGCGTCTGAGGTCCTTGCCCAGGAGGATGCGGTAGTGCTGGAAGCCCGAGACACGGGGCCGCTCCTGAGAAACGCCGCGCGTCACAGCAGCTGGGCCGCGTCCCTCCGTGCTGGGGGCGTCATCGCGCATCATGTTCTGCCCATCCCCACGCTCGCATGGTAGTGCTCGATAAAGGCATCGGCGGCTTGCTGTTCCTTCTCAGCAAAGAGTGCCACCTTGCCCCGCTCTAAGATGAGCAGGTGGCTGGCCAGTTCCCAACCCTTCTCCCTGTCGTGGCTCACCATACAGAAGGTGCGCGGCGTGCGGCTGCCATCCTGCTGTCCTACCCGCGCGAGCAGCTCGTCAAAGATCTGCACGGCGCGCAGGTCAAGCCCGGAGTAGGGCTCATCCAGAAACACCAGGTTCGGGTCATGCACGAGCGCCCTGGCTATGGCCAGACGTTGGGTCATGCCACGCGAGAAGCTCCGGACGACATCGCCGCGTCGCGCGGTAAGCTCGACGGTGGCCAGGAGCTCGCTCACGCGTTGCTCGGGCGCGGTAACGCCGTACAGCCGGGCAGCAAGGAGCAGGTTCTCCTCCGCGCTGAGGTCGGCATAGAGCATCGGTTTGTGCGAGATGAGGCCGATGTGCGCGCGCAGGGCCTGGGGCTTCTCTCTCAGATCAAAGCCGAGGACCCGGGCGCTGCCGCTGCTCGGACGGGTCAGGCTGGCGAGTATGCGGAGCAGGGTGGTCTTTCCCGCGCCATTGGGACCGAAGATGGAGAGAAAGGCACCCTCGGGCAGCGCAAAACTCACCTTGTCGAGCGCACGGCGCAGGCCAAACACCTTGCTGAGCTCACAGGCTTCTATGGCAAGGGGCGGCTTCATGCGAGAAGGTGCCCTTGCCTGCCGGGAGGCCGGCCATGAGACCGCAAGGCTGTTTGACACGGGCTCAGCATCTGCAAGCCCTATCTTCTCCGGCCAAACGCGGCTATCGCGGTGCCCACCATCAAGAGGCCAAAGCCTGCCCAGACACAGCCGATAAGCGGGTTGATGCGCACATCCAGCGAGAAGGCTCCCTCGTTGTTGACGCCGTTGTACACGACAAAGAGGTCCTCGGCAGGCAGGCTCAGCACGGCAGCGTGGAGCATCTGTTGTGAGGTGGATTGCACCAGTTGCACAGAAGGACTCAGCTCGCCCAGATATGCTCCGTCCTTCTCCACGGCAAAGGTCACGGAGTAGAGCACGTCGTCGCCGTTTTCTGCGGGAGTGATGGCATTGCTGACATAGCTCAAGCGGTAATCCCTGATGACGAAGGTCTCACCGGCGGTATCGGACTCCTCGTCGTAGGGCATATAGCCCGCCCGCTCATACACATACATCGATGAGCCGATGAGGCCTACCAGTAGCACGCCTATGGCCATGTGGGCAAGAAAGCCGCCGATGGTCTGTACGCGCAGCCTGCGTCTGGCCACGGCGCGCACGAGCATGACGAGCGAGTTGAATACGAGGAGTGAGGCCGCGAGAAAGCCCAGCAGGGTGAGCGCAGCGTAGTACCAGAAGGGGCCGGACTCATACAGCGTTTGCGCGGCGGTGCCCCCCTGGGCCATGGTCTGCATAGAGATGGGAAGTAGCGTGCCGACAAAGTAGAAGCACAGCAGGACAAAGACAAGCAGGGCTGCCGTCGCTGGTAGCCAGGCCTGGCGGAAGAAGCTCCGTGCGCTCGTCTTACGCCAGGCAAGCAGCGGGCAGACGGCGATGATGAGGCAGTACAGCACTCCAATAGGGCGCGCGATGCCGTTGAAGGCGGTAGCTTTGAGGACCTGTCCGCCAAAGGGCAACCAGGAGGGCAGCGCGGAGGACAGCGTCATATAGGCGAGGAAGACCGTGCAGACCAGCATGATGACGTTATTGAGGTAGTAGGCAACGTCCTTACTCATGAGGCTCTCGGCCTCGTCCGCCTCGTCGGTGGCATCAACGAAGGTTCTGCGTCGCAGGAACAGGCCCAGAGCCCCCGCCAGCAGCGGCAGGATTATCAGCAGCCCAAAGAGCACCAGCGATACCTGGTTCGCAGCAAAGGCGTGCACGCTCTCGACGATGCCGGAGCGGGTGATGAAGGTGCCAACGATAACAAAGGCAAAGGTGAGGCAGGCAAGCATGACGGTCCAGCGCTTGAAGCTTCCGCGCTGACGGTAGATGGTCATACTGTGGACGAGCGCCACGCCGATGATCCACGAGAGCAGGCTCGCGTTCTCCACCGCGTCCCAGCCCCAGTAGCCGCCCCAGCCGAGCACCACATAGGCCCACACGGCACCGAGACCGATGCCCGCCCCCAGAAAGAGCCAGCTCACCAGGGTATACCGGCTCGCGCGCCTGACCCAGGCATCGGAGGGGTCGTTGACGATAAGCGCGCCCATGGCGTAGGCAAAGACCACCGTCATACCGGCGTAACCGATAAAGAGCGTAGGAGGATGGATGGCCATGGCCCAGTGCTCCAGTTGGGCATTCATGCCCCAGAGCACGGCGTTGCCCGTGAGCTGTCCGGAGGCGTCCAGGTATTCCGCGGCGGTGGCGGTAAAGGGACGGTTGCTCTCGTCGAAGATCAGTATGAAGATGAAGGCGAGGAGGATAATCTGCGAGACGGCCAACGCAGCGCAGTCAAGCGCCGTGGCTCGGATGTGGCTGCGTGCCCTGGCAGGGGAGGGTGATGAGGCAGAACTCTGAACTGAGTTTTCCTTCTCCTCCGTCTTCTCCTCCGCCTCTGCCCCTGCTTCTGTTGCAGTTCCGGCGCTCGCCCGTGCGGGGGGTGCGTCGATACGAGAGGCCCGTCGAAAGGCGTGGAAGGCAAGCAGCGCGTTAAAGAGTGAGATGAGCCAGGCCCAGAAGAGCAGCGAGCCCTCCCGTCCGGCCCACAATCCGGAGATCTTGTAGAGCAAGGCGAGGTCGGAGGATGAGTCGCTCTGGTGCTCGGCCACATAGGCGATGCTGTTGTCACCTCCGAGGAAGGCGACGACCAGGATGAGGCAACACAGCGTCAGGACGAGGGTGCAGAGCCACACGCCGAGAGAGCCAGCACCTTGCATCCTCCCCACGCCCTGCTGTTCACGCGCTACTTTCTTCTGCTTCTGCGTGCTGAGGACACGAGTCTCGCGCGCTGCCAGAAAGAGAAAGATGATCGAAGCAAGGGCAGCGGCACACGCCACCACCAGGCCGGTTGCGCCAAGTAAAGCCATGTGCTTATTCCTCCCGTAATGCCAAGGTGGTAGCGTTGAATTGCCCGGAGCTGTTCAGAGAGCCGGTAACCACCAACACGGAGTTGTCACCCACCGTATCGGGCATGGCCCCGGTAAAGAGAACAGGCAGCTCAACATCCGTGGCCCCATCAACCAGGACGAGCCTCTGCGCGGCTTCGACAGAGCCGAGGCTTTGCGGTTTGACGTATCCATATACCTTGAGCGGCTTGCCTTCGATGGACGCGCCGTAGCCCAGCAGCTGCGAAACACTGAGCGCGTCGGTTGCGGTCTCGTATTTAGAGGGACATTTGGTTACCAGCTCAGAACACTCAAGAACACCCAGCCCGTTTATCCTGCCACTGCAGATGGCGGTGACCCCGTTGCCAAAGGTGGCGGAGACGCCGCCCTCGTACACCACGGCCAGCTGGTCTTTGGGGTCTCCCTCGGGGTCGTAGACAGAGAAGCTGAGCTTCGTGCCCTCGATAGCGTAGGAATCGGTGACGACCTCGCCAGATACCTGCACGCGCTTGTCGCGTTGTTCGCCTTCCAGCGCCTCGGCCACGGTGATGCTCTGGTATCCGGCCGTTGATGCCACAATGGCCAGCACAACGACAAGCACCACGACGATGATGCCAGAAACGACAACAAGGCGTCGCTTTAGGTTTACGTTCAAGAATACCTCCTATAGACAGTGCAAAACTCAAGCTATACATATAGCACATAAAGCCGATGAGTGCATCGAAGGATCATAAGGCTCCCCGGCACAGGACAGATGTCCTGTGCCGGGGAGTCCCGGTTCACGAATCTTCAAACATGATAGAATAGCTACCATCCCCGCACGGTATGCCACAGTGCTGGCTACCCTGCGACAACGTGCCCTCGTAGCTCAGGGGATAGAGCACAGCTCTCCTAAAGCTGGTGTCGTACGTTCGAATCGTATCGAGGGCACCATTCTTCAGTTCTCTTCCACATACCTTTTGGCTTCCTTTGCGGCCATGCGCCCGGAGTTTATGGCCCAGCTTGCCTGCGAGCCCGGCGCGAGGGACACATCGTAGGAGTCCCCATAGAGGCCGCCTGCGTCGCATCCTCCCGCATAGAGCCCGCCGATGACTTCGCCGGCCTCATTCAAGACCTCGGTCTCAGAGGACACCTTGATGCCTCCCACCGTGGTGTAATAGCCCAGGGAAGTCTCGCAGACCCAATAGGGCGCCTCGATTCTGCTCAGGTACTGTGCGTCCTTGCCAAAGTCCTCATCCACTCCGCTCTCACAGAAGCTGTTATAGCGTTGAATCGTCTCCCGCAGTGCTTCGGGGTCGAGGGAGGCTGCCCGAGCCGCTTCTTCAATGGAATCCACAACGCTGACGGAGGACAGGCGCTCCAGCTCAGATCGCACATCGGGCAGAGGAACGCCGGGAGGCCCCCAGGTAAACACCCGCACGTAGGGCCCGGTTGACTCCAGGTGCTCTATGTCCGCGTTGGTCAGGATGGCGTAGGTCCTCTTCTGGTTAGCCTGGGCAATGCCGGCAGCGGCAAAATCGCCGACCCAGAGGTCCTCGTTGCACCAGCGTTCG
>JAISEO010000050.1 GCA_031264075.1 Coriobacteriales bacterium
ACCTGCATCGGTCTGCCGCTCGTGCTCGCCTACCACGTTATTATCTATCGCACGTTCCGTGGACGGATTGTCGAGGACGACCTTACGTACTGAACCTCATGGGAGACGTGAGATAGAACTACCGAAAGGAGGGACCCCAGGCTTACCTGGGGTTCTTCTTTTTTGGGCAGCGGGCGGCCCCGCCGCCCGTAACCACCGTTGTACATCAAAATGGGAAGAATCTGGCAGAAATGAACGAAAATGCGAAATTCTAAAGGAGACTACGGCAGTATTTGGCTCAAATTTAACCAAATACCGTATGATTTTTGACTTATGACTCTGTTTGAGTTCGCATAATCGTTAATCTCTGCCATATTTTCCCCATTTTAATGTATGAACCTGAGACGGGAACGAAACAGGAGGTACTTTCACGCCTGCGAAGCGGCGTAAGCCACGCAGCGAGAATCCATCGCGTGAGCCGTGATGCTCACCGCGAAAGCATCAAGAGCACGCAAAGCGTGCGACACATGTTTGAGGGCGTTGCCGCTCCCTCAAAAGGGAAATGGGCGCCTCTCAATTTAGTGCAGTCATTGACTGATAGATAAAATTAAAGTATCATCTACCTACAGTCATTGACTGAATCATCAGGAAGGGAACGAGAAAGGTTCGACCGTCCATTGGATGGTCGAGGGAGAAGGGAGAACGCAAATGAAGGATCAGAAACGCAGGGCGATAGAGCAGGCAGAACAGGCGGAGCTGAGGAGCCAGAGGGAACAGACGGAGCTGAGGAGCCAGAGGGAACAGACAGAGCGGACAAAGCAGACGGGGCAGGCGCAAGGCGGGCAGCAAGGCCTCTCGCGCAGGAGCTTCTTCACGGGTGCCGCGCTCGGTGCTGCGGCTCTCGCGGGCGGTGCGCTGCTCGGCGCCTGCGATAGCAAGCCACAGGGCACCAACGGCGCAACGGATGCGGTAGACATCACCTGGGATGAGGAGGCCGACGTGGTTGTGGTGGGCTCGGGCACGGCCCTCGCGGCAGGCGTCGCCGCTATCTCCAAAGGGGCAAGCGTCATCGTGCTGGAGAAGGCGATGACCGTGGGAGGCTCCACCATCATATCTGGAGGCGGAAGCTGGATGCCCAACACCCGGTACTCTCAGGAATTTGGTGACAGCCGGGAGAAGGCGCTCACCTATCTGACGCACGTGGCGGGTGGTCAGTCAACCGATGCCATCATCGAGGCCTTTGTGGATCGCAGCGGCGAGATAGTTGACCTGCTGGCCGACAACACCACCATCGAGTGGCAGATAGGCCAGGTATTTGGCGACTACCATCCCGAGTGGGAGGGCGGCTTACAGTTTGGCCGGGGGCACAGTCCCAAGCGGGAGGAGGGCGAGCCGGCAGCCGGTTATCCGCTCATCTCTCGTCTGCAGGAGGCCATCGAGGATGCCGGTGGTACGATACACATCAACACACCTGTACGTCGCCTCATCACGCGCACGGGAGATAACGGCGTGCCAGAGGTGCTCGGCGTTGAGGCCTGGGAGGGCGATAGCGAGAGCAAGAAGATATACGTCAAGGCGAACAAGGGCGTACTGCTCGGCTGCGGTGGTTTCGAGTGGGACGAGGAGCTCAAGACCCACTTTTTGCGCGGCAAGGTTCAGTTTAATGTGAGCACATCGGGCAATGACGGCGACGCGCTGCGTATGTGCATGGCGCTGGGCTCAGACCTGCGCAACATGAACGAGTGCTGGGGCCAGTCCTGCTATGTTGCCCCCAACCTGCCCACCCTTGAATCGGGCGTCCCGGCCACCATCGGCCTCATGTATGACCGTGCCAAGCCCGGCTCCATGCTCGTGAACAAAAACGGCGAGCGCTATTGCAACGAGTCCTGCGACTACGACACCTACTGGCGCGCCCAGCTCTCATGGGACAGTTGGGGAGAGACGGGTTACGCATCCATGCCCGCCTACTTTATCGTCGACCAGCTCTTTGTTGACCGCTACGGCCTCAACCAGATAGACCTCGTAACAGGCGCCAGCGGCCCTGGTCTCGTGGACGAAGCCGCCTACAAGGCCGACACCATCGAGGCTCTCGCCGGACAGATAGGGGTTCCGCCCGCTGCCCTGGCTGCCACGGTCACGCGCTTTAATGAAAACGCGAAACAGGGCATCGACCCGGACTTCCACCGTGGCGAGAGCTACTATGACCGCGTATTCATGAGTGATATGGGCGAGTTCTTCGAGTGGGGAGCCATTGAGGCAACGCTGGGGCCCCTTGAGGTGCCGCCCTTCTATGCCATGGAGTGCTCAACGGGCACGCTGGGCACCTGCGGCGGCCCGCGCGTCAACGAGAACGCGCAGGTCATCCATGTCACCGGTGAGACCATCAATCGCCTGTACTGCTCAGGCAACGCCTCCAGTATCGGTGGCCCGGGCATCGGCTACGGCGGCGCGGGCGGTACGGTAGGTCCAGGCATCGTGTTTGCTGGCATAGCGGGTCTGCACGCCGCGGGTCTTGACAACTGGGCGTAGTGCGGTCACAAGCCGGATGTGAGCCACAGGCGTAAGGCAGCGCGCAGGTCTGGCGTAGACAGGGCGTAGGCCAGACATAGGACGAGCGGCGCGTACGCCCCTTATCAGGAAGGGTCGGGGCATCCCCCAACAGGGTGCCCCGACCCTTTTGCATCTACGTAAACGCTGCCACCATGTTCGCGTTTGCTTCGAGCAAACCACGGATCGTTGTTTCCTCGAAGCGTTCTGTCAACCGTTCCCACAAAGCCCGCTCCAATTCCTGCGATGCCTGTTGCATGAGCCCGGTGCCCTTTGCGGTCGCGCTCACTTCGGTCATCAGCCTGCCCCTGGTTTGCCGCTTGAGCCGTACCAGGCCGTCTGTTGCAAGCGAGGCGAGTGCGCTGGCGATGGTGTTGGAACGGGTGTCGAGCAGGGCCTCCAGATTGACGGGACGCAGCGCCCGATCTGCTCGTACAAGCTCCGCGAGGATGAGGTATTGGGTGACGGTGATACCTTGCTGTTTGAGGCAGGGGGTGATGGTGCGCCCGCAGTTCACGGTATTGAGGACATACTCAGAACTGGGCAGGCGCGACTGGTCGGGCTCGTCCATCTGTGACACCAGTTGCCGCTGCTCGTGGGTGAGCGGCCCCCATAATGCGTGTACGCGCGTCATGAGTAGATGTCCGGTGTCCTTGAGCGCGATTTGTCCGGCATCCGTGAGGGCGAGCAAAAACGCCCTGCTGTCCTGTGTGGATGTTGTTCTCCGGACAAGCCCTAGCCGCTCCAGCCCGGCAACAGCGAGCGAGAGGGTGTTGGCCTTGAGGTCCAGAACCGCGGCGGCATCAGCCATGCGGGAACCGTCGTTCTCGTAAAGATACAACAGGATGCGGTACTGCGAGACGGAAAGCCCGCACCCCTGCTTGATGGACTCCTCAATGGCGCGAAGGACAAAGGTGATACCCTTGACAAAGTCAAGGATGCTGAAAGCGGGGTATATCCGTTCAAACATGCGCAGCGCACTCCCTTCAAGTATCTATCCAGTATAAGCCTTCCCAGGAAAACCCGTTTTGCGGGGCCTCAGCTCCACCGCAAACGTACGGGTGGCGTCGTCGCTTGTTTGTTATATGACGACTGTGGGGATTCGGGGTAGAATGGCTGCATGGAGAATGTGTCCCTGACAGACCGCGTTCGGCTCACCGTCGAGACGCGTCGGATGATGCCCGTGCTCGCGCCTGAGCAGCCGGGGCGGGCTTCCGTCGCGCCGCCCGTTGTGCTCATGGTGAGCGGTGGTTCGGATTCCGTAGCGTTGGCGCGCCTGTTGCCGCCGCTGTATCCCGCGTGCGCCTGCGTCATTCTCCACA
>JAISEO010000060.1 GCA_031264075.1 Coriobacteriales bacterium
GAACCGCCCTCGGATGTGTACGAGCTCACGGTGGATCCCGAGACAGCATCGGATCTGCCCGTATACGTGACCGTGGGCTTTGAGGCCGGGCAGCCGGTGGCCCTTGACGGCGAGCGCGCGAGCTTCCTGGAGGCACTCACGACGCTCAACGCCGTTGCCGGCGCACAGGGCTGCGGGCGCATCGACTCGATAGAGAACCGTCTCGTAGGCGTCAAGAGCCGTGAAGTCTACGAATGCCCGGGCGCGCTCGCCCTGATAACGGCGCACAAGGCCCTGGAAGAGCTCGTGTTAGAGCGCGATCTGCTGCGCTACAAGTTACAGGCCGAGCAGGACTGGGCCTCCCTGGTGTATGATGCCAAATGGTTCAGCCCGCTCAAGGAGGCCCTCGACGGCTTTATCGCCACAACGCAGCAGGTGGTCACGGGCGAGGTGCGGCTCAAGCTCTACAAGGGCTCGATTACCGCTGTTGGCCGCAGGAGCCCCTACTCGCTCTACGACTTTGAGCTCGCCACCTACGGCGAGGACGACAGTTTTGACCGAGACAGCGCCAAGGGCTTCATCGACATCTATGGGCTGTATACTGAGTCCTGGGCCCGACAACAGCAGAAGCTGTAGCAGTACCCGCAAGGGAAGAAAAGAGAGGAGAGGATGAGCCATGGCTCTGAAAGCACTCTGGGGTGGACGTTTTGAGCAGTTCATGAATGACGAGATGCAGGCCTTTGGCGCGTCGCTACCGGTGGACCGGCGGCTTTGGCGTGAGGATATCGCCGGTTCCAAGGCGCACGCCCGCATGCTCGCCAACCAGGGCATCATCACCCGCAGCGACAATGAGGCTATCCAGGAGGGCCTGGACGCCATCGCCCATGACATCGAAGAAGGCAGGCTGGACTTTGAGCTCTCAAGCGAGGACATCCATATGGCTCTGGAACAGGAACTGACCCGGAGGATAGGTGAGCCGGGGAAGAAGCTCCACACCGGTCGCAGCCGCAACGATCAGGTCGTTACCGACTTCAGGCTGTACTGTGTGAGTGCCGCCGATGAGCTGGGCGAGGAGCTTGAGGGACTGCAGCGGAGCATCGTTGCGGTGGCCGAGGCCCACCTTGACACGATACTGCCCGGCTATACCCATCTGCAGAAGGCGCAGCCGGTGCTGTTTGCCCAACATCTACTGGTATGGCAGGCCATGCTGGCCCGCGACCGGGAGCGCTTTGCCGCCGCCCGTGCCGCCGCCGATGCCTCGCCGCTCGGTGCCGCGGCCCTGGCCGGTACTCCCCATGCCATCGACCGGGAGGATACGGCCAGCGCCCTCGGCTTCTCGCGAGTCATCCCCAACTCCATGGACGCCGTCTCCGACCGCGACTTTGCCTGCGACTTCATCTACGCCGCGGCCATGGGCATGCTGCACCTCTCCCGTATCTGTGAGGAGCTCATCCTCTGGTCTACGGAGGAGTTCGGCTTCATCACACTCTCAGACGAGTACACCACGGGCTCGTCCATCATGCCGCAGAAGAAGAACGCCGACCTGGCCGAGCTCACCCGCGGCAAGACCGGCCGCGTGTACGGCGACCTGCTGAGCATCCTCACCACGCTCAAGTCGCTGCCGCTTGCCTATAACAAGGATCTCCAGGAGGACAAGGAGGGCCTGTTTGATGCCCACGACACGCTTGCCGCCTGTCTCGCTGCCGTGCGCGGCATGATTGATACCATGAGCATCAACACCGAGCGGATGTTTGAGGCCGCGCAGGGAGGCTACATGGCCGCCACCGACCTCGCCGACTGGCTTGCGGCGCACGACGTGGCCTTTCGTGATGCGCATGAAATCGTCGGCAGGGTAGTGCTCTACGCGGAGCAACACCAGAAGCGCTTGGACGAGCTGACCCTCGACGAACTGCGGCAGTTCTCCGAGGCCTTTGTCCCAGAAGCCTTGGAAGTGCTCGACATCAGAAACGTAGTAGCAGCCCGCACCAGCCTCGGCGGCACCGCGCGCAAAGAGGTGGAAGCCCAACTGAGGGCGGTTAAGACAAGGTCATTTTGACGCAAAATAACCATAGAAGAACTCATGGCTGGCTGGGAGGGCGGAAAGGTAGGCGAAGAATGGGGAGGCGAGGATGTTGGAGCAGAGATTGTAGAATAACAGAGCAGTCTCTTCTCCGTCAGTCTCCTGCTTCCTCGGGCAAGGCCAACAGCACCTGCGCGGCTGCTCTGAAGAAGGGCGTGCGGCACTCGGTGATAACGCCGGTTGCAAAGCGTTGAGCAAACCATCTGAAGTGGTCGTTATAAAAGCTGGCATAGTCAGTGGGGCCTATATCTGCCGTTTCTGGAGCAATGGTTGCTCCAGCCTTGAGCAGGCAGAGATACTGGAGAAACTCCAGCTCAGAGGCTATATGGTCGAGAGGTTCGTTTGTTCCCTCCGGCTGTACGACGCCGCATCGGCGCAGGAAGCGCTCCACCGCCAGGGATTCCTTGCCTACAAAGAGCAGGGGCTTTGTGCCTCTTTCGAGGGCATACCAGCTTCCTCCGTAGGGCGATACCAACGGATCCCTGCTGCCTATGAACACCCGGGTGTAGTCACGCCGTAGCTCGTGGAGTACCTCGTCGCTCGCGCGCCCCTCATAGGGGAGCAACGCCTTCTCGACCGTGCTCCTGTCCGCGTCCCCTTCCCCGACCTTGCTCCCGTCTACGGTTCCGTTCTCGTCTGAGATCCCAGGCACCGCAATTGCGTTGAGTGCCATCAGCTCGCTCAGCGCCTCAGCGTACTCACCGCTGGTAAGGGCCTCTGCCAGCGTTTCTGTGGTGTAAAGGAAGGATTGGGCAAGCAGCTCATAGAGCGATGCCCGGTAGAGCCAACGATTCTCAGACATGTGTCTTTCTCCTGTTCTTCTTTTGTCATTGCGAGCGTAGCGCGGCAATCCAGTTCTTTCCTGCCATTGTTGAAATGCCTCATGTTTACCATTGCCTTGCTTCAAGGACTGGATTGCCGCGTCGCGGAGCCTGCCCTGAGCGCAGCCGACGGGCTCCTCGCAATGACAAAAGAGGGGGCTCTCGCTCGCAATGACAAAGGGAGGGCTCTTGCTCGCAGGCAACGATATTTTCTGTAGGTCTATAGTCATATGACACTCATTATATGCTATACTCGGCTGATTGAGAGGTGATACTGTGCAAAATCCCGATATTCTTCCGCCACGTGTGGCACTCTACGACAGGATAGAGGCTGAATATATCGCGGGCCTTGAAGCGCAGGGCGTTCATTTTGCAAGTGCCTGCACCGACGAAGCGGCAAAAGCAGCAGCGATCGTCAGTTTGCAGGAACGCGGCGCCCGCGTGCGCAATGGGGGAGCGAGCATCTCTGTGAACAACCTCTCCAGTGCCTGCGTGGCCTGTACGGGAGACAGGGGCAGCAAGACCTTTCTGCTCTCGCTTCTGTGCGACCGACAGTGCTACTTCTGCTTCAATCCCAATCAGCTCAACTACGCAGAGCAGCGCTGTGGCCTGAGTAACTGGCAGGCGGAGCTTGACGAATACAGCGCCTTGAACGCTCCCGTTTCGCATATCGCGCTCACGGGCGGAGAGCCGCTGGTGCACGCGGAAGAAACGGTCAGCTTCTTTGAGACGGTGCGTGCGCGGTACCCGGCCGCCCACACACGCCTGTATACGACAGGTGACCGGCTCGACACCGTGCTGCTTGAGGCCCTGGCCAAGGCAGAGCTCACCGAGATCCGCTTCAGCGTCAAGATCGACGACCCTCCGGATGCCCTCGCGCAGACGCTGCGACACATCGTCCTGGCTCGCGATTACATTCCCCAGGTCATGGTGGAGATGCCGGCTATACCCGGGACGGGCCAGGAGATGCGCAGCCTGCTCGACACGCTGGACGGGCTCGGCATCTATGGCATCAACCTCTTGGAGTTCTGCTTCCCGCGCCACAACTGGCCGGAGTTTGAAAGTCGTGGCTTCCGGGTGAAGAACCCGCCGTTTCCCGTGCTTTACGAGTATGGCTATGCCGGTGGTCTGCCCATTGCGGGGAGCGAGGAACTCTCCCTCGAACTCCTGTCCTATGCGCTCGACCAGGGCATGCGGATGGGGTTGCACTACTGTTCGCTCGAAAACAAGCACTGCGACGAGGTCTATCAGTTGAATGTGCCCTACGCCACGGCCTTTGCAAGTTATCTGCTCGACCCGGAGGACTTCTTCCTTAAGACCGTCGTTGCCTTTGGGGAGGACGCACAACGGCTGGAGCTCGAGCTTCTCCGTACCGGGGTGCCGTATGAGAGGGACCCTGAGGACGACGCCGTGCAGTTCAATCCCCAGTACTTCGAGCGCTTCCTGGACCTCGATCTGAGGATGTACTGCTCCTACAATGTCGTTGCGATGAGAGACGGCGAGGCGGTTCTCAGGGAGCTCAAACTTACTGAGTTGCTGAAGGATTAGGATCTCTCTCAGGGGATTCTCCGCCACGCTCAGAGGCTTCTCTGTCTCGGAGTGGGACATAAGGGGGACAGTTCATGTATATCTTGCAGAAATAAATGAACTGTCCCCCTTATGTCCTCGGTTGTCTCCAATAGGAGTGTGAACCGCGAAGCAGCGCGTAAGAGAGATGCCCTGAAACTCCTTTCTCGCCACTGTGGTATCATGTCCACGTATTCAGAAACGGAAATGAGGTGAGAATATGGCGACCAGCAGCATCTTTAATAGCATTCACATCACCGATGAGGGTTCTTGCCAAGCCCTTCTTGATGCCATTGAGTCCTCTCGCAAAGCAAAGAAAAGGGAGCCGAGAATTCCGGATAACGTGAGAGTAGTTGCCAGTAAAGAAGGCATTGATAAGCTGTTTAAGCGGTGACACGCATAGAGTTCTCGGTCATAAATATTCGCGATCTGATTGAGCAATTGAAAGCGGAGGAAGTGCGAGGCATTCTCTCCGTTTTTTCCTGTCCCAAAAACTATGACATCGAGGATTTTCTTACAAGGAACGCAACCGACTTTTCTAAGAGGGGCATAACCCAGACTCATCTGGTCTTTACTGTCATCAATGAGACGACTGAATTACTGGGGTACTTTGCCTTGACCAACAAAATATTGACCATTGATCCAACAAATATATCCAAAGTAATATGCAAACGTCTCGAACGTCATGCTGTTTTGGATGAAAAGACTGGACTCTACAACATCCCAACGCCGCTCATAGCCCAATTGGGGAAAAACTATGACCGGGACTTGAACAAGTTTGTGACTGGTGATGAGTTATTGCAGATCGCTTGTGGTAAAGTGGCCGAGATACAGAGAGAGCTCGGCGGAACCCTTACCTATATTGAGCGCGAGAATAGCTCAAAACTCGTTGAGTTTTATGCAAGAAATGGCTTCAGGATCATTGGCAGCGGAAAGTCGGAGTTGCAGAAGTCTCTGATCCAGATGGTAAAATGGCTTTGACTCCAACACCAATTTCTCAAGGGGCACATCAACAATTCCGAATCTAAATCTTCTGGATCTTTTTATGCCTCAGCCTCTCGCTCAGAGGCTTCTCTGTCTCGCAACGCCTTGCGTATTCTCAGTGCCGCGTAGGTAATGAAGATGATGCTGTACACTGCCAGATTGATTTGGGCCGATGTTGAACCGCTCAGGGCGCTTGGCAAGAGGTATCCCAGCAGGTGAAAGTACACGATGCCGAAGAAGGGATAGGCCAGCTTCTGCACGGCCTTCCACGTGCCTGCATTCATCCTTCGCTTGACGGCGTTGAAGGAGGTAAGGGTCAGCACGACAAGCAGCACCAGGAGGGCGAGCGCCAGCGCCAGAGAAGCGAGGATGTTCGCATTGAAGGAGAACAGGTCTCCGGCGAACAGAAGATAGTTCCGCAGGTACAGCGCGAAGTGGCCGGCTATGAGGATGGCCGCCAGTATACTGAGCTCAGCCCGCACGGGGTTGAAGTAGCGGCGCAGGGCGGAGTCGTTGGCAAAGACGCCTATGAACATGACCAGAGCAAAGAGCGAGAAGCTGAGCTGTCCCTTTTGCAGCGCAAAGGCAAAGGCCCTGATAAGCGGGCTCGGGCTGGGGACCAACGTACAGTACAGCCCTGCCGCACTCACCGCCACAGCCAAGCCATAGAAAAGCAGCGGAAAGCGTTTGAGTGGTGTTCGTATCGCCGCCGCCAGGGCGGTCATGATGAGTAAGGAGAGGATGAGTGACATACAGAGGCTTCCTGTTCTGGGGCGCGGTAGTAAAAGTGAGAGCAATGGCCACTTGCACACGGCATGCCGACACACTCCCCTTTTGTCATTGCGAGCCTTTAGCCGCGAGCGAAGCGTGGCGGGTAGCGCGGCAATCCAGTTTTTTGTTAGCCCTTTGTTTCAAGGACTGGATTGCCGCGTCGCTACGCTCCTCGCAATGACAAAGTAGGTGGCTTGAATACTTGGGTACCCAATGACAAAGTGGGCGGCTTGAACGTTTGAAAACGCAGCTACTTCAACAGATACACATTGGGCCCGGTGCCCATTTCGGTCAAGAGTTGTGTGTAATCACGCGTAGCAATCTGCTTGGCTATGTCAGAGTCTGGATCATCCAAGTCTCCAAAACAGCGGGCTTGGGTTGGACATATCTCGATGCAGGCAGGCATATCGCCTCTGTCCACACGGTGTACACAGAAGGTGCACTTGGTCACGTAATTGATCTCGTGAGCAGGTGCCTCGTCATCTCCTACAGGAAAACCGATAAGCCACTCCGGGTCGGTATCGTAGAAGGTCCGTACCTGATAGGGGCACGCTTCCACACAGAGCTTGCAGCCGATGCAGAGCTCGTTATCCTGTATCACCAGGCCGTCCTCTGTGCGCCGGTACGTAGCATCAACAGGACACACCGACACACAGGCGGGATTGCTGCAATGCTGGCAGGCAAGCGTGTAATAGGTTATAGTCAAGCCGTCCGGATAGCTTCCTCCCGGGGTATAGCGAACCTCGCCGCCCTCTGTTTTGCCCTCACTCCACCAGACGGTGTCCGGGAGATTGTTCTCTACCTTGCAGGTCATAGAGCAGGCATTGCAGGCCGAGCAGCGAGCAGTATCAACAGCCATTCCATAGCGAGTCATTACTGAGCACCTCCTTCGTATTTCTCTACCTGACACAGCCAGTCGTTATGGCTGTCATTGTTGGTGATTCTGTCTTTAGCATCAATAGCAGTGAGTGACTGCAGGTGTCCGTCTATAAGCTCTCCATCCTCATATCCGCGAGGAAGATTAATGGTGTCTTCACGGATGCCCTTTGTTGTCACAGCGCGCAAGACGGCGTAGCCCCGATCGTTGAAAACCCTCACCGTGTCGCCCGTTACTATGCCGCGATCAGCGGCAGCGGTTTCGTGTATGAATAGGTAGGGGTCGCCTTCAAAGCCACGAATCTCATTGAGCCAAGGAACGTTGCTGTGCATGGACTGACCTGTGTAATTGTCGTGATAGGAAACACCGAAGAGGGGATACTTCTCGCGCAGGGGATTATCCGCATACGCCTCGAAGGCATGTTCATAAGAGGGCAGGCGATCCTGGATAGTGATTTCCTGATCAAAGTTTCCGTTAGGTGTCAGTTTTTCCAGATAGAACTGGGTACGGCCTGTTGCGTTGGTCTCTTTTGCGATCCTTTCCACTCTCTCAATCTCGTCCAAGTAGATAACACCCTGCTCATGAAAATCGTCATAACCAAGGCCAGCTGCGATATTATCCTCCGTATCGAGGAGCTCGCGTAAATAGCCTTCTGCATCTTTGTCGTACAGATCGTCATAACCCATTGCCTTGGCAAGTTCAACAAATATCTCAAAGTCAGGCTTGGCTTCGCCAAGAGGGTCGATGGCTTTCTGAATCATGAAATCTCTATATTCCTCTGATTCGAATGTCGTGGTTACCGGGAGGACGAGACTTGCCTGATTTGCCGAGTCAGTCATGAAGCAATCGGCTACAACTACAAAGTCAACCTTTTTCCATGCCTCTATCTGGGCCGTGTATCCAATACCATTAGCGATGGCGTTGCTGCCGGCAATCCAGAGCACTCGCAGTGTATAGTCTTCTCCGGCGAATTTGCCCGACTCGACAATCTCGGGTACCTGAGTCAGGGAAGCCATCTTGTTCAGTTTTGCGCCCTCGACAGTCAAGGCTGCTTCTTTGTTCACCGTGGGTGCTTTGAATATCGGCGTGGCCCCACTGGTCATGCTGTAGTTTGTTCCTGGCTTACAGGCATTGCCGGTGAGAGCTACCAAAAGAGCCAGGGCATAATACATGCGCCATGAATTCTGATAGTGCTGCATACCGCAGATAAGGTGGGTAAATACCGGGCCTTCGTTTGCATAGGTATTGGCAAGACCCTCAATGATCTCTGTGGAAAGTCCACATTCGTTAGCTGCAAACTCAGTCGTATAAGGGGCTATCGTCTCTTTTACAAGCTCGTAAATCGGTCTCACGTTCACGCCATTTGCATCGAAGCTGCCCGTAACAGCAGGGTCTTTGACTTCAAAGGATGAACCAAAGGCTTCATTTGCGCTGTCATACACGACCTCAGTATCAACCTCAGTCTTCTCTCCAGTTGTAGCATCGGTCTTCTCGTAAAGATCCAAACCCAGATCGGAAAGCCTCAAATAGCTACCATCTTCTTTAATGAGCAGAGGTGCAATTGACTTATTGCGGAGATAGTCATAGTCAATCAGGTCGTTTGCAATGATGTAATTGCACAGAGCCAACATCAAAGCGCCATCGGTAGCGGGGCGCACGGGAATCCACTGATCGGAGTGGGCTGCAGAACTGGAATACCGTGGATCGATAGTAATAACCTTTACGCCCTTAGCTCTTGCAGTTAAGATATTCGCCTGTGCACATCTCATAGCGTCGGCCGGGTTAGAACCCCAGTTAATGATGGTCTTTGCATTGATGGCATCTTCCGTGGAGTTGCTCGGTGCAGCGAGTTGCACTAATTGCATGTACATTATGCCTATGTCTGCTGTGGCGTTAAACAGAGTCACGCCTGTTTTCTGATAGAAGCGTTCAGGCCCTATGCCGCAACGGGTTCTTGCCTCAGGAAAGTTCGTGAAACCGGTGTACGGACCGTTCAAAACACCGCTGAGTCCTCCGTAGCTACTCATGAACCCAACAGACTCGGGGCCGTATTCGTCAAAGGCGGCTTGCATTTTCTCTGCAATCATTGCGAGAGCCTCATCCCAGGAAATGCGCTCCCAATTGTCGCTGCCGCGTTCCCCTGTCTGTAACATAGGATAGAGCAGGCGATGAGCTCCATAGATACGCTGTGGATTGGCAGCACCCTTAACACAACCTGGCTGAATACTCGCATCGTTTGTTGGTAAGGGGTGTTGCCTGGTGCTCACCACCTTACCCTCGCGCACCTTCGTCTCAAGGCAGCATCTGCTCTCGCCACCACAGTTACCTCGACACCAGTTGGCAAAGGTCTGCTCTCCTTCGATGGGCGGCGGGGTGTCACCTCCCGTGTCGATCGTTGAGCAGCCTATGCTGCCTGCCACCGCGGCTGTTCCCGCAACCGCAGCGGTGGTCTTGAGGAATGTGCGTCGGGTGAGTCCCTTCTTTGTTACCGGAGCCTTCTCTTTAACCAGAGCTTTTGTCATAGTTCCTCCTAACACTAGTGACCTATACGGCGACAATGCTGCTCCCATCTTCCTTCAAACGGGGGTCTTCTCTCGATTGTCTGAGTGATATATTGTCATAGTGATATAGGATTGTCAAGAGGGAAACGTGAGATTTTTGGAGAAGTGTGAGAAAAAAGTGACAGTATGGTGGACAAATGTTGTTGTTGCCGTATTATGTTTAGGTACTATCTTTTAATAACACCGAAAGAGGATGCTCGTGAATAAGATCTTTGTTGCCAAGAGAGTCACCTTGCGTCATCCCGACATCTCCGAGGAGGATGCGGCAAAGGCGTGGGCGAATTGCATAAAATCCCGGCCGAGAATCGGCAAGAATCCAGACGAGTATCTGGCCATAGGAATGGACGGGGAAGGCAGACTTATAGAGCTTGTTGTCATTAGAGATGCAGAAGGTGATTGGCTGATTTATCACGCGATGACGCCGCCGACAGAAAACGCCAGGAGAGAGCTTCAGATGAAACAGAGGAAGTCATTATGAACAAGAAGGAATTGCACACAAAGTTCGGCGTAACCGACGAACAGCTCGATGCATGGGCCGCAGAATATGAAAACGAATCCTGGGATGGGTTGAGCTTCGGAACAATCATTCAGGGCAGGCCGAGGATCTATAACGAAGAACTGAAAACCATTACGGTTAAAGTACCGGTTTCGCGCATTGCGGCCATACAACATGCGGCCAGTAAGAACGGAATGTCACGCTCTGAGTTTGTGCGCCAGGCAATCGACAATGAGCTTATGGCCGCGAGTTGATGTATTGAAAGCAGTGAGAAAAAGAGGTCGGCATCTGTAAAGTTCAACCCCCGCCACAGGACGGGGGGACAGCTCCGACAAGTCGGAACAAGAATAGGAATAGTCTAGCACATTGTGCGGCTTGAGTGGGCAACACTCTCGTGGCAAGACGTTAGGTGGTGTGGACTCAAAGAAAGCCCACTTACTGTACTATGAGTTTTGAGTTGATAAGACGACTGACCGAAATACCCTCTTCTTTTGCCTCTCGGCTGAGCTTACGGTGGACTGATGGGGGCATACGCAGGCTTATCGTGCCGGAATACACCTTGCGAGAAAACGGTTCGGGAGCTTCTTCTCCGCTCTTCTCCATATCCTCTACTAGGTAGGCTACGGCCTTTACAATGCCATCAAACGCTGCCTTTTGATCTTCCTCAAGTACCGCCAGAGAGGGAAACTCAGAAACAGTCGCCACGAATTCTTCGTCTTCAGGGGAGTAAAATACCTTGTAGGTATAATCTTCTGCTCTATACATCCCGTTCACCTTCTCTATCAATTCTGTCGATAGCTTCGAGTACCTGTTTGACCTGATATGCCTTACCTTTGCCATTCTTTTCCTGGATGCAAACTCTTGGGTCGCCCTTCCAGGGCATCTTGTAGTAGTGGTGGGATCCGTTTATTCTCGGTTGTCCAAAATATCTTTCGCAAACCAGCTTTACATCGTCAAAGCGTACACCGCCTGCGTTGTTCTGCATATGCGCGATTATCTTCTCTACTTTATCCACAGAGCTATGGTATCACTATTGGTAGCGTTTGGCAAACCTAATCGGTTCTGCACTGTGCGATGTCTGGTTTCCCTCGAAACGGAACGTTGCTCTCTTTGCGAACTGTCAAGTAATCCTTGATAGTTGAATCGGGCTACTGCACTCTATAACACCACCTGTATCGGCAGATGCAACCCCCCGGTAATCAGGCAGTAGCGGAGCGCAAACGCGCCGATGAGCAGGGCCGTGGCGCTCACTGCCCAGGTTACGGCGGACTGCGGTTGTGGGGTTCTTTGGGAGATGGCCCCCAGCGCCACCGGCAGCAGTATGCCCAACACGACCACCCCTATCCAAAAGGCGAGTAGATCCTCCCCAAAAAGCACGTTGAGCACGGTCTCGCGGGCTACTCCCGCCTCCAGGTACTTCTGCGCCAGCAGCGCGGCAAGCACGACAAGCTCCAGCGCAATGAGGATAAGATCGATACGCGAGATGATACGCAGGCCGTAGCGCATCGATTTTCTCTGCTGGTTGAAGAAGCCGTAGAGTGTTATCAACGCGGCCCCTCCAGAAAGCGACGAGACAGCAAAGAGCAGCACAACCAAGGGCGTATGAAGGAAGGGAACCGCAGGTATGCTGGACACCAGAACACCCGTGTAGATCATGACAGCGAGCGCCGCAAGCAGGGTGAGGACCTCTACAACCCTGAGCAGGAGCGTTGACACGTCCACGCGTTCCACGGTGTGAAGGAAGAGCGAGAGGCCGGCCAGAAGGCAGAACAGCAGGAGCGACCAGGCGCCAAAACCGAGTATCGTGAGCTTGGGGGTAAGAAAGATGGTGAAGGCCCGCTCGGGCACGGCGAGGTCAAAGACGAGGAACACCGTTCCAAAGGCCACTAACAGGGGGCCCAACCAAAAGGCGCCTCGGGTGATGATGCGGTACTCCCGCAGACTATCGCGCGTGCTGCGTCGTCCGATGACCGAGAATACCGCCGCGATGACATAGGCGCCGCTGCCAATTCCGGCGAGGAACACATAACACACGATGGTCAGGTTGAACATGCGGCCTCGGTTCTACCACGACACTGCTTACTTCAGCTTCTTCGTGAGGTCGGCCACGCTGTCGATATTGTTGAAGCCCTCGGCAAAGGCACTGGGGGCAACCACCAATCCGCCATTCTCACGCACGCTCTCATAGATCAGGTTCATGGTGCGCAGCTGCATGGCCTTGTCGTTCTTGTCGTAGATCTCCGCCGCCTCAACAAACATCTCGCTGATATCCTTCTCCACCTCGGCCAACAGGATGCGCGCGTTGCGTTCGCGTTCTGCCTGCGCCTCCTTGGACATGGCGTTGACCAGCTCATTGGGGATGATGATGTCGCGGATCTCCACGCTCGTGATGGTAATACCCCAAGCACTCGTCTTGGCATCGAGTATCTCCTGGAGTTGCACGTCGATATGCTTGCGTTGGGTGGCAAGCTCCGCCAGATTGACCCGGCCGATGGCATCGCGGAGTGCCGTCTGCGCACTCCAGGCCACAGCCTTGGGATAGTTCTCCACCTCGACGCAGGCCTTCTTGGCATCCCAGACCATCCAGAACAGCACGGCATCCACATCAACGGACACGAGGTCGCAGGTCAGGGTTTCCTCGGCAACAAAGGGCGTGGCTATGACGCGCTGGTCTATGCAGATGGTCACGTGCTCAAAGAAGGGGATCACCAGGAAGAGCCCCGGGCCCGCCGTGCGGGCGTACTTGCCCAGGCGCAGCACCACGGCCTTCTCCCACTGCTGCACGATGCGGATGGCCGAGGCCGCAAGCACGCCTGCGACCGTCGCAATGACAAGAGACCAGAGCGTGAGGGCGCCGGCCAGAAGAGACACCCCGATGATGACACAGAAAAAGGCCAGAAAGACCATGACGGTGAAGAAATAGATCCCGTTGCGCGAACTGCGGTTGCCCCTGACTCCCGAGAGGCTGGCCTTGGGCGCATCGTTGCTCCTCTTGGAGCGGGCTGTGACTGCATCAGGGTCGGTCTTGGGCATCTTGGGCATCTTTCCTCCTAGAAGTGCCGTATGGGAAGCTATTGGTGCGAGAAAGCGCATATCGTCGTGGAGACACTGGCCACACGCAGTCGCTCAGTTCGCTACTCGCTGTACTGCTCAGGCAATCCTGGTTTCTCTGTGCTCGGGAGCAGCCACGGAGACAGCCGCGGTGCTCCTTTTGGAGAGAAACAGCTCCTCATACTGGCGGATACAGGCGTTGACGGTCTTGCTGATCTCCTCACCATTCATACCAAAATCAAAGCCCTCGCGCACCAACTCATCCGCCAGAAGCTCTATTTTGTTGTCGAGCATCAGCAGGCTCTTCGAATCCAGATCGTTGACGAAGGTGCCGCGGCCACGACGGGTGAGGATGAAGCCATCCCGCTCCAGGTCCTGATAGACCTTGTTGACCGTATTGTAGTTGATGTCCAACTGCACGGCCAACTCTCTCACGGTGGGAAGCTGATCGCCGGGTTTGTACCTGCCGGACACGATGCAGTACACCAGACGCCTGCGAACCTGAATCCACACCGGAGTGCCACTGCTCTCATCGATCTTGAATCCTTGCATGATGCCACAGTCCTTTCGTGTAATGACGATGGGAAACGAAGGTTGGAGACGATGGTGGGAACGATGATTATCATGCTACCATATGACAATTAGACAAGCAAGGGGAGGAGGGGGTGAAGAGGATTCACGCCATCGGCTGTTCTCCCGGCTGTTCAGCCCATAGGCAACTGCCAAAAGTAGCCGAGCGTAGCCAATCATAGTACAATGAGCTTTCCATGAAACAGAACTGCTGTAAAAATAGACGTGTTCTGCACCGGTATCAACTCGCCGCAGTGCCTGTTGAGCGCTACGGCTCCCGTGCTGGCGGGCGCGTGGATGGGCAGGCATCGGGCGAAGGGATTGCTGCACTGGGCACGATAGTTCGAGCTCGCGTTTCTCCGGGTAACAGAGCAGTCCCGCGCGCGGGAGGGTCTCCCGGCAGGCGCACAGCCAGCACTGTGGGCAGGCAAGCCACCTCGCGTATGTACAACTCGGCTGGCAGCCGCGCCCGTTTTCGTGGGAGGATAGCGATGAGCAGGCGCGCCGCTGTTGCGAAGAGCCTGAACTTCTTCTCCAAGGAAGCCCGGGACTGCTCACCCCTCAACTACTATCACCTTTTCTGGATCTTCATCATCGCCTCATTTGTTGGGCTCGTGCTCGAGACCGTGTATCACTTCGTGGTATTTGGCGGCTACGAGAGCCGCGTGGGCCTGGTGTGGGGGCCCTTCAGTCCTATCTACGGCTGCGGGGCCGTGCTCTTCACCCTCCTCAGCAAAGGCAAACTGGTGGAACGCAAGAGCAGGTTCATCATCACCGTATTTCTCTCCTGCGCCTTTGCCGGTACCATCCTGGAGTTCATGACAAGTTGGCTCATGCAGAACTTCTTTGGCGTTGTCGCCTGGGATTATTCTGACCACTTCCTGAATATCGACGGCCGCACGAGTCTGTTCTTCAGCGTTATCTGGGGTGTGCTCGGAACCATCTGGATCTGCTGGTTCCTGCCCGGCATCATCCGCCTCATCGACCGCATACCCGAACGTCGGCACGCCCTCGTCACCGCGCTCGTGAGCCTCTTCATGCTCCTCAATATCCTCACCACCTTCATGGCTGTGGGGCGGGCCTATGTGCGGAGCCAGGGCATTGTCGAGCAGAGCCAGCTCGACGCGGTCATAGACCGCCTGTACGACGATGAATTCATCGAGAATACTTTTGAGAATGCCACCATCGACCCCAGTCTTAACGCAGCCGAGTAACGCGAAAGCAGAGGAAGGTGAGCAGTCCCATGCAAGCGAGCAGAAAGCCAGCCCCGATGAACGGTGCCGCGGCCCTGCTGCACGCGCTGGAAGACCTCGGCGTTACGCAGGTCTTCGGGCTGCCCGGCGTGCAGAATATCGAGGTCTACGACGCGCTGTTGGCCTCCGACATCCATCACGTGCTCGCGCGCCACGAGCAGGCGGCGGTGCACATGGCCGACGGCTACGCGCGTGCCACCGGCAGGGTGGGTGTGGTGCTCGCCACCAGCGGCCCGGGCGCCACCAACACGGTCACGGGTATTGCCACGGCCTACATGGACTCCGTGCCCGTCGTGGTCATCACCGGCCAGGTGGCCACGGCCTCCATCGGCACCGACGCCTTCCAGGAGGCCGACATCACCACCATCACCCTGCCCATAACCAAGCACAGCTATCTCATCAAGGAGCCAGGGGAACTGGTGCCCTCGGTGTTTGAGGCCTTCTACCTCGCCACGAGCGGCAGGCCGGGCCCGGTGCTCATCGACCTGCCCGGTGACGTGGCACGGGCTCCCGTGCGCTACAGACGCCCCGCGTCTCCGCCCCAGCTTCCCTCCTACAAGCCCACCATCAAGGGTAATGCGCGGCAGATAAAGGCCGCAGCGGAACTCATAGCGGGCTCAGCGCGCCCGGTGCTGCTCGCCGGTGGGGGAGCGGTGAGTTCCGGGGCCTCTTCAGAACTCATCACACTGGCGGAGCAGAACACCCTGCCGGTGGTTACAACCCTGCTGGCAAAGGGAGTCTTTCCCGCCTCGCACCCGCTCTTCCGGGGACAGCCCGGGGTGTATGGGGCGCCTGGAGCAAACGCCGCCCTGCAGGAGGCCGATGTGCTGCTTGCCGTGGGCACCCGCTTTTCGGAGCGCGTGACCGCTGAGGCAGAGGGCTTTGCCCCGAATGCCCGGATAATCCACATAGACATCGACCCGGCGGAGATTGGCAAGAACATCCGCGTGGATGTGCCTATTGTCGGCGACGCTGCCACGGTACTCGCTGCCCTCAGAGAGCGATTGGAAGCAGCGGGAGGCAGGGCTGCGCTCAGCGGGGCTACCGGAGAGTATGCTGCGGGCGACGAAGCTGTGCTCAGTGAGGCTGCTGTAAACGGAATCGCACAGGGTGAGGCTGCTGAGAACGGAGCCGTAGGGGACGGCGTCCTCGACGTCCCGCCACACAACCCGTCATCTGGCGCGGATGCCTTCGGAGAGAATGCGACCAAACACTGCTTTGCGGCCCTGGGAGCCCTGCTACGGGAACACGACGACGTCATCATCACGACCGACGTGGGGCAGCACCAGCTCTGGGCGAGCCATCTCCTGGACGTGGACGAGCCCCGACGCTTCATCACCTCGGGTGGGCTGGGCACCATGGGATTCGGTCTGCCGGCGGCACTCGGGGCCCAGGTGGCATGCCCGGAGGCCCTCGTGCTCTGTGTCAGCGGCGACGGCTCGTTTCAGATGAACCTGCAGGAGATGGCCACGGCAGCCGTGCAGGGCCTGCCCGTCAAAGTGCTGCTGCTCAACAACCACAGCCACGGGCTGGTGAGGCAATGGCAGGAGCTCTTCCTGGAGCAACGCTACTCCCATACGCTCCTGAGCGATACCCCGGACTATGTTGCCCTGGCCAGGGCCTACGGCTGGGAGGGGCGGACGCTTGACCTTGCCGACTGGGACAGCGGGGACGGGGCAAGTCGGCGGCTGACAGAGGATCTGTGTTGGCTGCTCGAGACCGAAGGCCCGGCCCTGCTCGACGTGGTGGTTCCCACAAGCGACCTGCTGGAGCCCATGGTGAGGCCCGGCGGCTCCCTCTCGGAGGTGATCTGATGGCTGAGCATACCCTCTCCATCCTCGTAGATAACAGACCCGGTGTGCTGACGCGTGTCACGGGGCTCATCGCCCGGCGGGGCTACAACATCGAGAGTCTGGCCGTGGACAGGACCGAAGACCCCCGCCTCTCACGCGTCACGCTCGTGGCGACAGCGGAGGATGTGCCGCTCGAGCAGATCAAGAAGCAGCTGCACAAGCTCATCAACGTGCACAAGATAGTGGAGCTTAGCGCCGCAGACAGCGTAGACCGGGAGCTTGCTCTCTTCAAGGTCAGGGCCGGCACAGCAGAGCGCCCGGAGCTTATCAAACTGGCAGGGGTGTGCAAGGCCCAGGTCATCGACGTGGGAAGCGACACCCTCACCATCGAGGCCACGGGCACGCATGACCAGCTCGCTCAACTCGAAGAACTTCTCAGCCCCTACTCCATCGTCGAGACCGCGCGTAGCGGCAAACTGGCCCTACCCCGCGGCAGGCGCTGAGAACCTTATCTCAACGGTGCGGCCTGTTGGCCCTGATTACTTCTACTGGTTATAACGCGCGTCATCGGCGGCGGCGTTGCGGGCTATCTCGTAGGAGCTGAGCTTGTGGTCGTAGATGCGCAGGGCGGCTATCTCGCCCTTGAAAAAGGCAGCTGCTAAAGAGGCACCGCCGTCTCCGTTCCTGCATGCCAAGTAAAGAAAGTCGTTGGCAAAGTTGCCTTGACCAGCCGAGTTTTCACCTGTGGCAGGCGTGGTTGCTTGGGACGTGGAAAAAGGAAGTCCATTATTCGTACCGTCGGTGTTCAATGGTTGAAAGGGGTAAAAGTCCTTCAGGATGCCATTGACATAGGCCAGACGACCAGTACAGTCTTTCACCTTTGAAAATACCAGGGAAAACGTAGTGAAACTGTCGGGGTCGTCTGTATATGCGAAGTTACGGGCACCAGTTCTGGAGCTTGAATAGTCGCTCCCAACGCGACCTACCGTGTGCGACCGACCGATTTCGTAGCCAAAGCCAGTGGAATTGACAGTAGCACCGATGGCTCCACGACCAGCAGGATCGGCGTTCCAGGTCTTGGTCGTTTCAAAGAGGATACCATTGGAGCCCGCAGCTGCACGAAAGCAGACTTCCACAGTAACGGCATCGGCGCCGCTGAGGTCTACCGTATTCACGCTCTTGCCGTAGTCGCCGTTGCCGTCAAAAGTGATGCCTGTGGAACCGATGGGGTTGGCGTTCTCGGTAAAGGTGAGCTCAATGTTGCCGACACCCGAGTCATTCTCCCAGATGTACTTCCCATTGTCTCCCAGAGAGGGGTTTCCCTCGCTTACACCAAACCCATAGGAAAGGCCAAAGCTCACATAGTCGGACAGGGCAGTGGTTTGGCGGGCTGGCTTTATCAGGAGGTAGAACGGGGCTTCGGTGCTGGAGGCGAACTCAGAGGCCAGAGGTGCCTCGGACACCGGGGAGTTTATCAGCTCAAAGGCTGTGGAACCCGTGGTGTTCGTGGGCTGCCCGTCGTCTCGGTAGGCAGTCACCTTCACCTCGAAGTTCTTGGTGTCGTCGGGCAGGACGTTGGCACGGTATTCCAGCGCCACCTCATAGCCGCCATAGAAGGCCAATCCGAAGTTGTTATGCGGCTCCGTCCAGTCCTCGTCATCAATCCAGAGGTAGTAGTAGCCCCTGCCCGTCGTGCTGACCTCGCCGTCGGCATCGCCGATGAAGATGATTTTCTCGCCCGCAGAAAGCGTGGTGGGCAGCTGGTCGTCCTCAGCCACGGGCACTACTTCCACGCTGTGGGCCAGGCGCAGTTCTTTGGCAATGCTCTGGGAGACACTGGTGACGTCGGTCTGCTGCTGGGAGCTCCCGGCCGTCTGGCTGAGCAGGTTTGAGCCAAACACGAGAAAGGTGCCCGCCGCGCCGATGACGAGTGCCGCCAGCATGATGCCGACGATAAGCTCCACAAGGGTAAAGCCGTGCCGTCCCCTGAGGTGGATGCTGCTGTGCCGGTATTTTGCTCTGCTCCACATAAGCAACCCCTGCTGCCCAGTATTGATGGTTGATAGTGCTGAGGAGTATAGCACAGTTTTGGAAAGCAGCCAAGCCTTCAATTGTGCCACACACATGAGTACTGGTATGTTAGAATAGTGCCCAACAAAAAGGAGTTGCAATAAGGTACGAGGGTTATGCCTTATTACGGTTTGAAACAAGAGACAGAAGTGAAAGGTGGGTACATGATGTTTGAGTCAAAGCTACAGACCCCAGAATGGGGGGGGGGGGCTCACTGCCTGAGAGATAATCGCTACGCCTGCTGCCCCGAGGATACAGAGCAGAACAACACGCATTATTACCGAGAGGATGCCGCACGTCTGAGGACTGCGGTATTTTTGCGTTCTGGGGAGAGTGCGGTGGGACAGGAGGGACGGGGCTGGTATCCCATCGTCCCACAGCCTGTCCGCAGCACACGGCGCGGTTTCACCCTCGTCGAGCTTATCGTCGTTATCGTGATACTCGGCATACTCGCGGCCATAGCCGCGCCAGCGCTTACCGGCTATATAGCAAAGTCGCAGGATCAACAGTACATCGCGATGGCCCGTGACCACACGGTGGCCGTGCACAGTGTCATCGACGAGCTCTACGCCGATGGGATAGTGCCCTCGTCGGGTACTCAGTGGCAGACCGGCACACCACTGTTTACCGCCGCAAGCGTGAGAAGGGACTTTCTCGTGCTCTTCCTCTCGAGTGATGCGACGGGCGATGTTTGGGCCATCGAGCGAGAGGCTTCCGAGCTGCTTGGCGAGGTGTATGAGACATCGGCAGCAAATCCAGGCTATTGGGCGCTCTCCCTGGTAGGGTCTCCTGGCTGCAGCTGGTCTGAGGCTGATGGGTTCAATTTTCAATACAATCCTATTGGCAATTCTTCAGGTGCGCCGTATATTGTCGTCACCTACAAGGTTGGGCATATCGACGCACCCGAGGGCACCACAGACACGGCGTTCAGTGCGTTGTACAATGCCGCCAACACCACCGCTGCCTACGACGCAGACGCCGGCTACGAGGTCTATCATCTGGTTCGTGCCTGATTGCCTGCCACGGTTTTAACCACACACAGGGCATCGGCTCGGCCCCACTGCCGGTGCCCTATCGACTTGGCACGCAAGACTGGTTGTACCTGGCAAAGCAGGGGCTCAGGCCAGTAGTGGCCCAGGCCAGCAGTGGAGTAGGCCAGCTTTGGTACTTCCGTTTTGTCGTCAGGCAGTGTCCAAGGCTGCATACGTGACCGTGTGCGGCTTGTAGATCTCCACGAATTGCCTGGGACTCATTGCGGGTACCGGTGAGTGCTCGAAGTCCTTTAGATTTCTCGTTATGATGAGATCGATACTGTTCCTCTGGGCCATAAAGGCAAGCAGTGCGTCTTCATAATCAGGCATGTTACTGCTGAGAGCCTTCTCTGCATCGACAGAACGTGCATCAAGTATCTGAACGAGCGACAAGAGTTGGACCAGAAGCTCCTTTGCCTGCTGTGCCGACGCATAGTTACGCCGAGGCAGGATGTAGGCAATATCCGTAGTAGAGGTAATGGGAACGAAAATCTCAAAGGAATGCAAGAGCGAGAGATCAAAGGCAGCGTACGAGTCGAGGAGGTCGCTGGTCTTGCCAAGAATGTCGATGACGACATTGGTATCAAGGCAGACCCTCATTGTATGCCCGCTCTCAGGTGCCTTTCGAGGCGTTCATCCCTTATCTGTTCAAGCGACAAGCTCGTTGGCGCGATGCCCGCGAGTCCTTTAAGTAGAGCTCGTTTCTGAGCTATCAGATCTGAAGAGCTGGAAGTGCCTTTGTCCCTGATACAGTCAGGGATTTTTTGACGGTGTTCAAGGAATACATAAAACCTTCGAATGGCCTCCGAAACAGAAATACCTTCGCGCTCAAGCACCGCCTCTCCGCCCTCCTTAAGGCTTTGAGGTATTCGGACGTTAATGGTTGCATCGGCACGCTCGTCACGGTGGATTTTTGTAACAGTGCCTCGCATATTCTCAACCTTTCTGTTCTGCCTGCATGCTTACCTATCCAGTATATATGAATGCGTTACGTAATGCAACACTATGTATTGCATCAATGCCAACCAGCCAATCAGCACCCTTTGTGGTATAACCATACCTATGCGCACACGAACTGACCGAGAGCAGCAGGAAAACCAGAACCTCAGCGCCTTTGCGGCCCTGAGCGATGCTGCCACGCGCGTGCATTCCGAGCCGCCCGATGAGTTCCGCACGGCCTTTCAGCGCGACCGCGACCGCATCATCCACTGCAAGGCATTCCGGCGGCTCAAGCATAAGACCCAGGTGTTCATGGCTCCCGAAGGCGACCATTACCGCACGCGTCTCACGCATACCCTGGAGGTGTCGCAGATCTCGCGTTCCATAGCAACGGCTCTGGCGCTCAACGAGGATCTCACCGAGGCCATCGCCATGGGCCACGACCTCGGCCACACCCCCTATGGCCATGCTGGCGAGGAGGCTCTGGCGCGCTGTCTGTCCGCGAGGCGGGGCGAGCCCTACGACCCCAGGGCCCCGCTGTTCAAGCACTCTCGCCAGTCATTACGCGTCGTGGATGTCATAGAGCGCGACGGGCAGGGGCTCAACCTCACCAACGAGACACGCGACGGCATCGTCCACCACAGCGGCAGCGAGAAGGCCGCCACGCTGGAGGGACGCATCGTTGCCACGGCCGACCGCATCGCCTACATCAACCACGACATCGACGACGCCATGCGTGCGGGCATCATCGTGGAAAGCGACCTGCCACTCTCCACGCATACCGTGCTGGGCAACTCGCACTCTGCGCGCATCACCACGCTGGTCAGTGATATGATCACCCATTCCGACGGCACGGGCGACATCGGCATGAGTGAGCGGGTCTGGGAGGTGATGATGGAGCTGAGGGCCTTCCTCTTCGAGCACGTCTACCGGCTGGATAACGCCAGGCGGGCCGAGGAGCCCCGGGCCCTTGAGATCGTCAGCGCACTGTTCTCGTACTACCTCGAGCACCCCGAGGCCCTGCCCGAGCGTACCCTGGCAATAGCCGGAGGCAGCACGGAGCAGGCGGTGGTGGACCATGTTGCCTCGATGACCGACAACTATGCCACGGCGGACTATCAGCGTCTGAGACTCGCCGGGTAGGGAATGCGGGGCAGTGATCGCACGCAGCAGAACAGGGCAGGATAGGAGAGAACAGGACCGAACAGGGTCAGACCTTCAACAGGCAAGGAGGAGCCATGCCAGCACAGACAGAAAAGCTACCAAGCAGCGCCTACGTCATCACCGAACTGAAGGACCCACCCATGCCTTCAGCCGCGTTCAAGGAGATGTACGACCGGTTTGCCAAACGCATCCTCTGGATGGACGGCAACGTGGTTCCGGGTGCGTTTCAGATGAACACCGCCTGGTACTTTGCGGTGCCCGAGAAAACACCCGTCTTTGAAGAGCATGTCCATGACACGGACGAGATAATCGGCTTCCTGGGCTCCGACCCCGACAATCCCTACGACCTCGGTGCGGAGCTTGAGGTTTGGGTAGATGGGGAGAAGCACACCCTCACCACCTCCACGATGATCTTCTGTCCTGCGGGCATGCCCCATATGCCGCTTGTCATCAAGCGGGTCGATCGCCCCGTCTTCCATTTCTCGGTCGTGACGAGCCCCGCCTACGACGCGGGAGCCTATGGCGGTACAGTCTGACTTTGCAGAGACAAGCTCTCTATGGTTATAATCAGGGGTAGACATTCGCGCGTTCAAAGGAATTGCATGCAAAAGAAGTATCTGATGACCCCCGGCCCCACCCCTGTTCCGCCTGAGGTACTCCTCACGCAGGCCCGCCCGATGATCCATCATCGTACCCCGGAGTTCAATGCCGTGGTGCGCAACTGTGTCGAGGGGCTCAAATATGTCTTTCAAACCGAGCAGTCCGACGTGCTGCTGTTCTGCAGCTCGGGCACCGGTGCCATGGAAAGCTCCCTGGCCAATTGCTTCTGCGCGGGAGACGAGGTGCTCGTCTGCCATAACGGCAAGTTCGGCGAGCGCATGGTGCAGATAGCAGTGGTCTATGGGCTTGCGGTCACCGTGCTGGAGTATGGCTGGCAGGAGGTTGTCGACCCCGCCGACATCGCCGCGCATCTGGCAGCCCATCCCGCAACCCGCGGCGTCGTGGTGACCCAAAGCGAGACCTCCTCCGGCGTGCTCAACGACGTGGAGGCGGTAGGCAGGATAGTGAAGGACTACGCGGACTGCGTGCTCATCGTCGATTCCATCACCGGCATTGGTGCCGTAGAGTGCAGGACCGATGCCTGGGGCCTCGATGTGGTCATGACCGGCTCGCAAAAGGGCCTCATGCTGCCGCCGGGCCTGGCTGCCGTGACGGTCAGCCCCAAGGCCTGGCGCGCCTATGAGCGCTCGACGCTTCCCAAGTTCTATTTCGACTGGAAGAAGTACCTCAAGAACCTGGAGAAGGACACCACACCCTTCACCCCGGCGGTGAGCCTCATGATAGGCCTCGACCGGTCGCTCAAGATGATGCGCGAGGAGGGGCTGGACGGTATCATCGCCCGCCATGCCCGTCTCGCCGAGGCCACGCGCCAGGGCGTGGAGGCGTTGGGACTTGAGCTCTTTGCCCCCGTGGAGGGCCGTGGCAACGCGGTAACGCCCGTGTGGGTGCCGGACGGCATTGACGGCAAGGAGCTGGTGAGGATACTGAAGAACAGGCATGGCGTGACCATCGCCGGTGGCCAGGACGAGTACGCGGGCCGGATAATCCGCATAGGCCACCTCGGCTACTTTGGCGACTTTGACATCACCACCACGCTCGTCGCGCTGGAAATGACGCTGAGCGAGTTGGGCTATGACTTCGAGCCGGGCGCGGGCATCAGGGCCGCCGAGGCGGTTCTGATGGCTGAAGAGGAGGACTGATGAGGGTACTGATTGCAGAGAAACTGGCTGCCAGCGGTATCAAGCTGCTGGAGGAGGCCGGCCTTGCCGTTGATGTGAGGCTGGGCATGAGCCCCGAGGAGCTCGTGGAGGTCATCCCCAACTACGAGGCCCTCATCGTGAGGAGCGCCACCAGGGCCACGCGCGAGGTCATTGAGGCGGGCACGAGCCTCAGGATTATCGGTCGCGCCGGCGTGGGCGTGGACAACGTGGATGTAGAAGCGGCCACCGAGCGCGGCATTATCGTCTGCAATGCCCCTACCTCCAATGTGGTCAGCGCCGCCGAACAGGCGATGTGCCTGCTTCTGGCCAGCGCGCGCAAGACACCCGAGGCCAACGCCTCCATGCAGAAGGGCGAGTGGAACCGTGCCGCCTTCACGGGCAACGAGCTCTACCAGAAGACGCTCGCCATCTTTGGTCTGGGGCGCATAGGTGGGCTCGTGGCCCAACGCGCCGCCGCCTTTGAGATGCAGCTCATCGGCTACGACCCCTACTGCTCCGCGGAGCGCGCCGCCAATCTCGGCGTTACCAAATTTGAGACCATCGAGGAGATTCTCCCTCTCGCTGACTTTATCACCGTACATCTGCCCAAGAACAAGGAGACGCTCGGCATGTTCGGCTCCCGGCAGTACGCGCAGATGAAGGACGGCGTCTATCTGGTCAACACGGCGCGCGGCGGCATCTACAACCTGGCGGAGATGGTGGAATACCTCCAGAATGGCAAGATAGCCGGAGCGGCCATTGACGTGTACGAGACTGAGCCCTGCACGAGTTCGCCCCTGCATGGCCTGGACAAGGTCATCCTGACTCCCCATCTCGGTGCCTCAACCGTCGAGGCCCAGGAGCGCGCGGGTGTGCAGATTGCCGAGTATGTCCTGCTGGGGCTGAGCAACAAGATGGTTCCCACAGCCGTCAACGTCAAGCTGGTGCCTGATGATGTCATGAGCGCGGTGACGCCCTATATCGGGGCCTGCGAGACGCTCGGTGTCATACTCGCCCAACTGAGCCGTGAGGCCATTTCCAGCGTGGAGCTCACCGTGAGTGGCGACCTGGCCGAATACGACGTGAGCCTGCTGGGTACGGCGGCCCTGCGCGGCATCTTCTCCCAGCACAGCGACGATCCGGTCAACTTCGTCAACGCCAACTATATCGCCGAGCAGCGTGGCGTTTCCATCACCATCACCAAGGAACGTCGGCAGGATGAATACACGAGCAAGGCCAGCCTGCTCACGATGAACGGCTCCCAGCGCGTGGAGGTCGGCTGCACCACCTCCGGGCCGCTCACCGAGCCACGCATCATCTCACTCTTCGATTACAAACTCGACCTGATACCGCGCAAGTACGTCCTGGTGATGAAGTACGAGGATACGCCGGGCAAGCTCGGGCGCATCGGCACGGTGCTGGGCAACGCCAACATCAACATCTCCACGATGGAGATAGGCACGCTGGAAAAGGTCACCGGTGAGGCCATCGTCCTCATGAACGTGGATGATCCGGTGCCGCCCGAGGTCTATGACGAGCTGGTTGCGAGCGTGGGAGTCACCGACGGCTGGTTCATCGAACTATAAGCGTTTCAGTGCCAAGGCTGCCCTTGAGTTGGCCTCGCCGTCCACCTGGGTGGCGTCCATCGGGCCGTGCTGCATCGCGGGCGCCTTTGCGCTGTGCTCTGCCATGGAGTCTGGCCTTGCGGAGGCCGTCTCCGTGCAGGCAGGCGAGGCTCTGGGCGAAGGGGCGGGGGAGGGAGTGGGCGTGCTCGCCGAGATGGGCACCGTGCTCGACGGCCGTTCGGCTCTGTGCTGGGTTCTCATGCTGCTCTGCGCGGTGCTGTTGCAGAGTGCCGTCAATACCCTCAACGACTACCAGGACTTCAAGAGCGGCCTCGACACGGCTGAGACCATACGGGACGAGACCGACGCGTCCCTCGTCTATAACCAGATAAACCCGCGGAGCGCCCTGGCCTTTGCGCTCGTGCTGCTGGGCCTGGCGGCTGCTTTGGGAACAGCCGTCGTGCTTCTGACGAGCCTGTGGCTTCTCGTGCCCGCGGCCGTGGCAGCCGCCGCAGTGTGCCTCTATTCGGCAGGTCCCAAGCCCATCAGCTCGCTCCCGCTTGGCGAGGTGGTGAGCGGGATAGTGATGGGAGGCGTGCTCACCTGTGTGTGCTTCTACGCGGTGACGCTCAGCTTCTCGAGTGCCGTGGTGGCGCTGGCCGTGGTGCCCACGGTTGCCATCGCGCAGATCATGCTCACCAACAATACCTGTGACACGGCCCGGGACCGCGCGGCAGGCCGAAGGACGCTGCCCCTCCTCCTCGGCGTGCACAGATCGCGTGTGCTGAATGGCGCCCTGGGCGTGTTTGCCTTTCTCTGGCTCGGCCTGTTCGTGGTGGGGGAGGGCCTTGCCCCCGGCCTTATCGTCGTGCTCCTGGGCCTTGCGCTCTGCCTGCCCAAACTGGCGACGCTGCTCAAAGGCCCCTACAGTCTTGAGAACCGCCGCGTGATGATGCACAGTGTTGTCTCCTATAACAGGCTGCTGGATGCCTCAGCGTGTGTTGCCCTGCTGGCGGGAGGAGTGGCGCGTGCCATCTTCTGAAAAATCTGAGTACGTACACGAAGTCTTTTCCAGGATAGCCGGGTCCTACGACCTGATGAACGACCTGGAGAGCCTGGGGCTTCATCGTCTCTGGAAGGCGCGGCTCGTGCGCGAGCTTTCTCGTGCAAGGCCTGGGCGCATTCTCGACATCGCCTGTGGTACGGGGGATATCGCCATCGCTTTGGCAGAGGCCAATCCGGATTGCGAGGTCTTTGGGCTGGACTTCAACGAGGATATGCTGGACATTGCCCGCAGGCGCGCTGCGCGCGAGCTGCCGCTCGGTTTTGTTGTCAAGGTCAGGCCCGAGGCTGTCCAAGCTCATCCTGCCACTGCTACCGAAGCCGAGGAATCTTCGAGTGCGCAGCGCACAATTGGGGAGGAAGGGTCTCTCTTGGCAGAAATCGAGCTGCCTCCCAGCTGTCAGGGTGTCTGTGCGCACACAAGCAACCGCCTCAGCTTTGCCTTAGGTAACGCCCTGGAGCTGCCCTACGCGGAAGCGAGCTTTGATGCCGTGAGCATCTCCTTCGGGCTCCGCAACATGCCTGTCTACGCGGCCGTGTTGGCAGAGATCTACCGGGTGCTCAGGCCCGGCGGCCAGTTCCGCTGCCTTGAGGCCTCGTATCCCGAGGGCAGGCTCGCCAGGCCTCCGTTCAGGCTCTACTTCAAGTACTGGCTGCCACTCCTGGGCAAGCTCGTCGTCAACAGTCCGGAGGAGTACTCCTGGCTCAACACCTCCACCGAGGCGTTTCTCAGCAAGGATGAGCTGGCAGAACTCATGCGCCAGACCGGCTTTACCCAGGTGAGCTACATGAGCTTCCTCCTGGGTGCCGCGGCCTTGCATCGCGGCACCCGGTAAGAAGGCACGTAAGGGCGGTGGCGCCTCGACCAGCACAGGGAGGCAGAACATTCCACCTGCCTGGCCGAGCCTCTCCGGACTGCGGGTTGGAGTGAGGCCGCCCACAGTCCGGTACAGCTGTCTGGCCTCTCGAGCCTACTGGATACCCGGCAGGGACGGGATGGAGGCAAAGCCGCGCGCCAGATCCTCGTCGGTAGGGATGAAATCGGTCATCGTTCCCTCCAGATACTGCTCGTAGGCGGCAAGATCCAAGAGCCCGTTGCCCGTGAGGCCGAAGAGGATGGCCTTCTCCTCGCCACTCTCCCTGCATTTGAGCGCCTCATCAATGGCCACGCGTATGGCATGGGCGCTTTCGGGAGCCGGCAGCGTGCCTTCGCTCCGGGCAAATTGGAGGGCCGCGGCCAATACCTCGGTCTGCTCCTCAGCGCGCGCCTCATCCAGGAAGCCGTCGTGATAGAGCTGCGAGAGGATGGGGCTCATGCCGTGGTAGCGCAGGCCGCCGGCGTGGGAGGGGGAAGGTATGAAATCATGGCCGAGCGTATACATCTTGGCGAGCGGTGTGACCTCGCCGGTGTCGCAGAAGTCGTAGGCAAAGCGTCCGCGCGTGAGGGAGGGACACGAGGCCGGCTCCACGGCGATGAAGTAGGGCGCGGCGCGTCCCGCCAGGCGGTCGGCCATATAGGGTGCCATGAGACCGCCGAGATTAGAGCCGCCTCCGGCGCAGCCGATGACGAGGTCGGGGTATACCTCCAGCTTGTCGAGCGCGGCCTTGGCCTCAAGCCCGATGATCGACTGATGGAGCAGCACCTGATTCAACACCGAGCCCAGCACGTAGCGCGTGGTGCCGTTGTTGTCCAGGGCCACTTCCACCGCCTCCGAGATAGCGGTTCCCAGCGAGCCGTAACTTTCCGGATCAGCCTCCAGCATCTTCTGTCCAATGCGGGTGGTGTTGGAAGGTGAGGGGCAGACAGAGGCGCCGTAGCACTGCATGATGGTCTTTCGGTAGGGCTTCTGCTCGTAACTGGCCTTGACCATGAAGACACTGAGGTCCAGGTCAAAATAGGCGCAGGCCATGGCCATGGCGGTGCCCCATTGGCCCGCACCGGTCTCGGTGGTGAGTGCGGCAAGCCCCTGCTCTTTGGCGTAGTAGGCCTGGGCGATGGCCGAGTTGAGCTTATGCGAGCCCGAGGTGTTGCCGCCCTCGTACTTGTAGTAGATTTTGGCAGGGGTATCCAGCGCCTTCTCCAGATAGTAGGCCCGCACCAGAGGGGAGGGACGGTACATGCGGTAGAAGTCCAGCACCGGCCCGGGGATGTCGATGTGCCGGTCGCTGTCGTTGAGTTCCTGTCTGGCCAGCTCGGTGCAGAACACGGGCTCCAGGTCGGCGAGCACCACCGGCTGGAGCGTGCCCGGATGGAGGATGGGAGCATGTTCCGTCTGCATGTCTGCCCTGACGTTATAGAATGCGGTAGGGATCTCGCTCTCGTCCAGATAGTACTTATAGGGGTCGCTCGTGTTGCGGGTATTGCTGATACCGCTGGTGTTGCCGGGGGCACTGCCTTTGCTCATCGTGGTTGACATAACGTCTCCTTTCGGTTGTGGGTCCAGCTCGTCAGCTCCCCTGTGAGCGAAGCGGTATGCTGCATACCACTCTGCGCCCAGGCCGAACAAACGCGCCAACCCGTTGGCTTTACCGGGCGTTCTGCCCGATACTTTGGAGACCTGGGCCACGTCTGAGCATACAAAAAAGCCCATGCCTCCACATCAGTGATGCGGGGACAAGAGCTCTGGATATTCCGACTATTGGTCGGAGAAAAGACTCCTGCGGTGCCACCTCGCTTGCCAGCATAACGCCAGCCACTCATGAAGCGCTAACACGCTCCTGTTCTATAACGGGAACTCCCGTCCAAGGATACTGTCTGCATCATGCCGAGGCAGAGTTCTCTCTGGCCCTCCGAGGTCCATTTGTCTCTTCGCTTGCTACCGGATTCTCAGCATCGCCGGTTCTCTGTGAGCGCGCCGTAGACGTTACTTCCTCATCAACGGTGTAGGGCTATGGTACCACAGTTTCACCGAGTGTCCAGAAAAATTTTTCCCGCTTGCAATTAAGGATAATCAACATTACAATGTGTTGTATAAATTGCCAGTATTTTGAACAGCAAAAGGAGCACAACATGAGCCCTCTGACCGATGCGATAGATCGCCTCGTACCCATCACCCTCTTCAACAAGGGTCAGTCTTCCCGGATATTCGAGCGGGTGAAGACAGAGCATGAGCTTGTCGTTGTCAAGAACAACGCTCCTGCCGCCGTCATCCTCTCGCTTGACGAGTACAAGCGCCTGAAAGAGGTGGATGAGGATCTCTACCTGCTTCAGCTGGCCCATGAGCGGATGCAGGGCGACTGGGAGTCGCGGGCGATACCTTTCGATGAGGTTTTAGCACGGCAGGGGCTCACCCGTGCTGACCTCGACGATGTTGATGAGGGCGAGTTCGAATGAGCTGGGAGATAGAGTTTCTTCCTGAGGCAGATGAGGAAATAGATGGCCTGGATGGGTCTGTCAAGAAGCGGGCGCTCAGCATCATCAACAGGGCAGCCAAGAATCCGCTTCCCCATGATGAGGGCGGGTATGGTTCTCCCCTGCGTAACACACAGGAAGCAAAGTTGGCCGGTCTGCTCAAACTGAAGCTCAAGAGCTCGGGGCTCCGCGTTGTCTACGCCCTCAAGCGCACGAAAACCACGATGACCGTCATAGTGGTGGGTGTACGTGAAGATTCCGAGGTCTATCGCGAGGCCGAGAAACGTCGCATACGGTACGATCTCTGATTCTGCTCGCAGGGGGTGAGGCCAAAGCGCTGGGCAGGAGCAGAGTATACCTACCCCTGACGCTTTCTTTCTTACCGCAAAAACAGGCTGCCATCTTGTTCTTCGATGACAGCCTGTCCGTTCTCGCCTTTCGCAAAGCGTGAGCCCGAGTTGTAGCTCAGCCCTTGATAATCTCCAGTGCCTCGTCGCGATAGGCGTCCATGACGTAGCTTATGCCGGAGACTTCGGCGGCCTCGGGGGTCAGCGCCACGAGATTGTCGCGGGTTATCGAGGCCAGGTTCATACAGCGGGATCCGGCCATGATCTGCTGCAGGCCCACCTTGAGCCGGTCGGCATAGGTGTAGACGCCCACCGCTCCCAGTGGGATACGGTCGATATCCTTGCCGTAGCGGTCTTTGAGGGTCTCGTAGTTCACGAAGATCTCCTCCTTGCTGGAGCCGAACTCGCTGATGGTCTTGGGCAGGTCGCCTTCCTTCAGCCACTTCTCGATGTTCTTGCCCACAAAGCCGGGAATCATGAGCGCGCGGCCCATGCAGACGGCCTTGAAGTACGGCGCGCCCATGGCCAGCGCCTTGTAGATGCCCGCCTCCTCGCTGAAGGAGCCCGCGATGGCCAGATCGGGCACGTAGGCACCCTGCTCGTCGAGTAGCGTGGCAAGCTCATACGCCATCGATTGCAGGTAGAAGGTCGGGATGCCCCATTCCTCCATCATGCGCCAGGGGCTCATGCCCGTGCCGCCGGGGGCGCCGTCTATCGTGAGCAGGTCGATATGCGCGTTGCTCGACCACTTGAGCGCCATTGCCAACTCGCGCATCGGATAGGCACCGGTCTTAAGCGTGACACGCTTGGCACCGAGGGCACGCAGCTCCTCCACGGAGCGATAGAAGTCCTCCTCGTCGATGAAGCCGAGACGGCTGTGGCGCTCGAACTGCTTGATGCTGCCGGCCTTGAAGGCCTCCTGGATGGCGGGGTTGGAGGGGTCGGGCGTGACGATATAGCCGCGACTCTGCAACTCGAGGGCCCGCTCCAGCGAATCCACCTTGATCTCGCCGCCGATACACTTGGCGCCCTGGCCCCATTTGAGCTCGACGGTCTCAACGCCCAGCTCCTCAACCACGTAGCGGGCCACACCGAGGCGCGTATCCTCAACATTCAGCTGCACGAGTATGTCGCCGTCGTCCTCCTGGAACTCCTTGTAGAGCCGCACGCGGCGCTCCATGTCGGGGGCCTTCGTCACTTTGCCCTGCGCGTCACGCTCGAGCGCCGGGTCAATGCCGCAGACATTCTCCCCGCAGACGAGTGAGATACCGGCGATGGCCGTGCCGATGGCAAACTGCTCCCAGTTGGCCCGCGCCACCTCGGTGGAGCCCAAAGCTCCCGTGAAGATGGGCATCTTCATGCTCACCTTGTTCTGCCATCCAAACTCCGTGCTCGTGTCCACGGTGGGAAAGGTCGCCGTGTCCGGGCCGGCCTCCATGCCCTTGGGCAGGCCGTCCAGGCCCAGCGCATAGCCGTTGATGTTGAGATGGGAGTAGTCAATGGGATAGTCTTTGTCGGCACCGGCCGTCACATGCCCAAACGGGCCGGGGTAGATGACCTCTCGCCCCCTGAAGGACGATTTGAACACCTCACAATTGCCCTTGCAATTATCCACACAGCGTGTACACAGCCCGCTGACGGGCACCACGCTGCGCGAGCGGTTCGTTGTCTGCGTCGCGTCGTTGGCATTCGGTCTCTGTAGGTTCATGGTTTCGCTCCTCCTTGTCCGGGGCTTTCTGTGCCCGTACCGCATTCTCGCATTGTCCACTCGTACCCTTTGCACGTGCTGCTGACTCCTGCTCAGATGTAAGAGTGGTAGCAACAGTATACCGGTTCGCGAACCATCAGCTTCCCCACAATGGAAAGCTCATAAAAATTGGTAGCTTGCCAACGCGCGGGTTTGCGCTATAATCCTTCTTTACGCCTGAAACAGGGCCAAGCGTTTTGTTCCCCTGAGGCACCAGTACCGCACTGCACAGAAAACAGGAGAGTACCACCATGGATATTATCCGTGCCCTTGAGCAGCAACAGATAAAAAACGACATTCCGGACTTCTTTGTCGGCGATAACGTCAAGGTTCACTACCGCATTATCGAGGGTAACCGCGAGCGTATCCAGGTCTTTCAAGGCGATGTCATCCGTAAGCATGGCGCCTCTAATCGAGAGACCTTCACCGTGCGTAAGATAAGCTTCAGTGTGGGCGTGGAGCGTACCTTTCCGGTGCACTCGCCCAAGATTGACCGGATAGAGGTCGTGCGCCACGGCGCCGTACGCCGCTCCAAGCTCTACTACCTGCGCAAGAAGGTGGGCAAGGCTGCGCGCATCCGCGAGAAGGGCTTCTAGGGAGCAACCGCCTCCCAGCCCAGGTTTTTGTGCCCAGCCGAGCAGAAAAGACGGCGGCCCTCGACCAGCTGCTCTATGGTTTTTTAGAGGAGTTGGACGGTGGCAATAATCTCACCATCATAGGAATCGACGAAGTAGGCCGGGGGTCGCTCAGTGGCCCTTTGACGGTTGCCGCGGTCTGCCTGCCACTTACTCCGCGCATCAGCGGCCTCAACGACTCAAAGAAGCTCAGCGCCGCGCGCCGCGAGTCCCTCGCCATCGAGTTGTATCGCGTCGTTGTGTGCTACAGCATTCAGGACATCTGCGCGGAGGAAATCGACAGCGTGGGCATGGCCGAGGCGCTCAGACGGGGAGTGAGACAGGCGCTTGGCGAGGTGACGGACACAGCCGGTGAGCCCGACGCCGTTCTCATCGACGGCACGCCCCTCCATATCCACGCAAAGGAACAGGCCATTGTCAAGGGCGACGGCAAGGTGGCCTCTATCGCCGCCGCGTCCATCATCGCCAAGGTTCACCGCGACGCCCTCATGACCGGCTACAGCCAGGAGTATCCGCACTATGGTTGGGAGTCCAATAAGGGCTACGGTTCGGCGGCGCATATCGCTGCCATACGAGAGCGGGGCCTCAGTCCTCTGCATCGAAAGGGTTTCTGTCAAGGAATTCTGCAGGAGCGCCTGTTCTAGGGAGGCGCCGATTAATTGCTTCCCACCCCACAAAACTCAGTCGCTTCGCTCCTTCGAGTTTTGCGGGGGCCCCGGGATGTCTGCCAGATTGCGTCTGATCTGTTCCAGGTCTGTTCGGGAGTGCAACGTCACTACTTGCGGTAATGGCGTTGTACTCACGGGCAGAGCTGGGGCAAATCAGACGTGAGATGGCGGGCAATGAATAAATCGGTGCCTCCTAGCAGGAGCGGGAACGACCTGAGTCCCTACACTCTTCCAAACCGCATCAAAATCCCGGTTTTGTACCGGTTAACCACTGGTGGGGAAGAAATTAAGAGTCGTCGTGCATACTGCTCTTCATAACGAACTTCTGGATTGGAGAGCATATGGCTACGACGACGACATCACGAGACACGGCAACGTATATACTGGACGCACCCGCGCAAGTGGCTGAGGTGGCAGGGAAGCAGAGCGCTCGAAACGCCCGAGGCAGAAACCAGACGCTTGGCAGAAGGGGAGAGGAGCTCACCTGCATGTATCTCGCCGACCAGGGCTTCATCATCCTCGAACGCAACTGGAAATGTAAGAGTGGCGAGGCGGATATCATTGCCTTGGAGAAGGAGACACTGGTCTTTGTTGAGGTGAAGACCCGGTCGGAGGGGTCTCTCGGCCTGCCCGAGTCTGCCGTGACCACACAAAAACGTATCTGCTATGAGAAAATCGCCATCAGCTATCTCATGCAGACCCCACGCCCCTCCTGTCAGGTCCGCTTTGACGTTATCGCCGTTCAGATGACGGGAGAGCGGCAGTGCCTGCTCCGGCATCACCGTGATGCCTTCTGGGTTGATGCCTGATGGGGGCCGCAAGGGATGGCACCACGGACTGCGTGCGCACGGCCACCATTATCGGCGTTGAAGCAAAGCCGGTGACCGTGGAGGTCAGCTTTACCAACGGGCTTCCCGGAATCAGCATCGTCGGCATGCCCGATACCGCCGTGTGCGAGGCCCGCCTCAGGGTGCGCGCCGCGCTGCGTGCCTGCGGATTCGACGTGCCCAATGTCAACATCCTCGTTAACCTCGCCCCCTCTGATATTCCCAAGAACGGCTCTGGATTCGATCTGCCCATTGCCTTGGGCATCCTGCTTGCCACCGGTCAGATTTCCGGAGGGGATATCGCCGGCAGGCTCTGCGTAGGCGAGCTCAGTCTTGACGGCAGTGTGCGAGCCGTACGCGGGATGCTGGCCTATGCGCAACTGGCGCGGGAACTGGACCTCGGCATGCTCTCGGCACTCGTTGAAGGAGGGGTGCCCACCACCTCACTCAATCGGCATTCCTGTGTGAGAAGTCTGCGTGACGTGTGCACGAGCACCTATATCAAACCACAACCCGCCCAGGTGCCTGCTCACGGAACGGCAAAGGATTACTGCGACATCGCGGGAAACGTCCTGGCCAAACGTGCCCTGACCATTGCCGCGGCAGGCGAACATGCGCTGATGATGATAGGGCCGCCGGGGTCCGGCAAGACGATGCTGGCCAGCAGACTGCCTACGATAATGGCCACCTTGAACGAGGAGGAGCGCTTTGCAGCGGCCATGATCCACTCGGTCGCCGGGCTTCCCTACGACAGCATCCTGAGTGGGCAAAAGCCGTTCAGGGCGCCGCACCACAGTGCCACGAGGGCAGGGCTCATGGGAGGTGGCTCTCCGGTCGTACCCGGCGAGGTGTCTCTGGCTCACAACGGGATCCTCTTCTTGGATGAGATATCTGAATTTGGCTCTGCCATCCTGCAGTTGCTCAGACAGCCGGTGGAAAGCGGGTATATATCGCTTGCGCGGGCGCGCGGTACCACGGTGCTGCCAGCCTCCTTCATGTTGGTTGCCGCCTCCAATCCGTGTCCCTGTGGCTACTTTGGCGATCCGGAGCGTAGCTGTACCTGTAGCGACGCAGAGATACGCAAGTATCAGGGCCGCATAGGCGGGCCACTCCTCGACCGTATCGACATGGTGATAGATGTCTGGCGCTCCAAGCCCGGCGAGGTACTGGCAACCGGCAGCGGCACCAGCTCAGCACACATGCGTGAACAGGTGGCACAGGCACAGGAATTCGCGCGATGGCGCGGTGTGGAGCACGCGCATACTACCGACACACCAGCGCCCGTGCCCCGCGGAGTCGATGGCGCGAAGCTTTCCGGGGAGGGAGCCCGCCTGCTGAGTGCCTGCGGTCTTGGCCAGAGCGAGCGCGCGTGCTTTGAGGATGCGGCGGAGCGGCTCAGGCTGAGCGGTCGCGGCATCATGCGTGCTCTCTCCGTTGCCCGGACCATAGCAGACCTGGAGCAGTCTGAGCGTGTTGTAACAGAGCATCTTCTCGAGGCATTAACCTTCAGGGCAGACGGGCGGTGCGGCAATGGGAGCAGCTAAAGGTACGGCCTCAAGAAATCTGCTCGACAGTTTCTCATCGGACGGTGTTGAGGCGAGCGCCTTGCCCAATCGTTCGGAACTCCTGCCCGGTTCGGCATTATTCCCCAAGAACCTGCTGCAACTCAGGGACACCCCCCGAAAACTCTACGTGCTCGGCGAGGTGAGGACACTGAGTATGCCGGCCATTGCCATTGTGGGAGCGCGCAAGGCTACAACCTACGGGCTGGAATGTGCTGAGCGGTTTGCGCGCAAGGCAGCGTATTGGGGCGTGGCCGTGGTTTCCGGCGGGGCCATCGGCTGTGACATGGCTGCCCACCGGGGTGCTCTGGAGGCGGGCGGCACCACGATAGTGGTTTTGGGGTCCGGCGCCGATGTCGTCTATCCACTGCGTGCTCGCGCGCTCTTCAAAGAGGTGCTGGAGGCGGGCGGCACGCTGGTTTCCGAAGCTCCCTGGGGCTCGGCTCCGCTTACCTGGGCCTTCAGCAAGCGAAACCGCATCATCGCGGCGCTGGCGGGAGCAACCCTGATAGTTGAGGCCGGGCTGCCGAGTGGCACCTTCCAAACGGCCGATCATACCCTGGCACTCGGCAACGAGGTGCTGGTAGTGCCCGGGCCCATCTTCTCCAACACGTCGAGAGGCTCAAATCGGCTTCTGGCGCAGGGAGCGGTACCCATTGTTGATGATGAAAGTTTTGAGGACGCCCTGACACAACTCTTTGGGCCCCGGCTCTCTCGTGCCTGCGATTTGGGGGCATCGGGTGCTGGCGAGTCCGAGTTTGCCTCCAATGAGTCAGTATCGCAGGAGGGAGCCGTCCAGAGTGATGCTGTCTCTTTGGGCCCTCAGGAAATCATACTGCGCCAGCTCACCAACCATGTCATGGCTGATCTCAGTGCCAATCCTATGACTGTAGACGATATAGCAGCAGCCTATCAAAAGGATGTTGTCGAGATCATTCGGGTTGTCAGTAAGTTGGAGGTGTCCGGCGAACTCGAGCGCCTCAGAGATGGCCGTTACATGACGAGGATCCGATGAGGAAATGACCGCAAGGCGACATGCTATGCTGCTGACAATCAGCTTATTTGAGTGTGTTGGAGAGGGAGCTGGAATGCTGTCCCATCGCTTGTCTATACAGTATGCTATATTGTATAAATGAAGCCGAGATAGTCAAATATCCAACGGCTGCAACGGGTAAGTTCAATCCCGAAGCACTGGAATACGACTTGACAGGCTGGTTCTCGAGAGAGATAACCCGCAAGGATCGCTCTGTCTATCGACCGGATCCCTTGGATGCCAATGTCATTGAAGTGCACCAATGCAAGGGCCATTACTGCGATACCTGAGAATAGCCAGGCACAAGACTCATGACTGACACCGACGAAAAGGCTGTACATATCATAGGCGGCGGCCTGGCTGGGAGTGAGGCGGCGTGGCAGCTTGCCGAGCGCGGAGTACCGGTGCGGCTGTATGAGATGCGCCCGGCTCACAACACCCCGGCACATCGAACCGGTTACCTGGCAGAACTCGTGTGCTCCAACTCGCTCAAGAGTCTCGTACTTCCTTCGGCAGCCGCTGCGCTCAAACACGAATTGGCCCTCATGGGCTCCTTTCTGCTTAAAGAGGCGCTGCACAACCGTGTTCCGGCGGGAATGGCACTCGCGGTGGAGCGGGAAGCTTTCGCCCGGGCAGTGAGCCAGAAGATAGCGGCGCACCCCGGTATACAGCTCGTGCACGAGGAAATAACGAGCCTTGCCCCCCTGCTTGCCGCTGCGAGCACACAGCAGATAATCGTCGCCACGGGCCCTCTCAGCTCGGATGCCCTGGCAGAGGACATCGCGCGAATGTTGGGCAGGGAGCACCTGGCCTTCTTTGATGCTGCGGCACCCATAGTTGAGGCAGAGAGCCTGGACAGGCAGAAGCTGGTGAGCCAATCGCGCTTCGACAAGGGTGAGGGCGCATACCTCAACGCGCTGCTCGACAAAGAACAGTACCTCGCCCTGGTTGCCAGCCTCGTCAGGGCAGAGCGCGTCACGCTCCGCAGCTTTGAGAAGCGGGAGCTGTTCAGTGCGTGCCAACCAATCGAGGAGGTGGCCAGAAGTGGGGTGGACGCGCTTCGCTACGGCGCGCTCAAGCCAATCGGGCTCACCGACCCCACAACCGGCAAGCGCCCCTATGCTGCCATTCAGCTGAGGGCGGAAAACACCCGGCAGAGCGCGTGGAACCTCGTGGGCTTTCAGACCAACCTCAGCTTTGCGGCGCAGGAAGAAGTCATCCGGCGTATTCCCGGTTTTGAGCAGGTCAGTTTTGTGCGATACGGCGTCATGCATCGCAACACCTTCCTCAATTCCCCGGAAGTGCTGGGATCAGGCTTTGAGCTGCCCAGCGAGCCCCGTCTGCGTTTTGCCGGCCAGATAACCGGTACCGAAGGCTACACCGAAGCCATAGCCTCCGGGCTCTTCGCGGCGCTTAACGCCTACGCAGCCCTCAGGGAAAGGTCGGCGCCTGTCCTGCCGGATACCAGCACCTTTGGCGCTCTGGTTGCCTATGCCACCACGGGAGAAACGAGACACTACCAGCCCCTGCATGTCAATTACGGGCTCATGCCTCCGCTTTCTCAGAAGCCCAGAGGCAAGCGAGAGCGCTACGCTGCCTATGCGGAACGGGCAATCGCCGCGACCAGGGCAATGAGAGAAGCCAATTCCCAGCTGGATTTTTTGCCAGCCTACGAGCTGCCTCACTTCGATCACCTACGGCAGGAGCGCTGAACAATGGAACAGGATGCTGCCAGCCTCGTAGAATCGTATCTGCTTTCGCTCAAGGCTGAGCGCAATTTCTCTCCGCACAGCCTCCGTGCCTATACCGGCGATTTGCATCTCTTTCTCGATTGGCTCAACACAGAAGCATGCGCGCTCAGCGATCTGGATAGCCGCGCGATGCGTTCGTATCTGGCGCAGCTGCTGGAACACGGCTACAGCAAGACCACGATAAACCGCCGCCTCTCTGCCGTGCGCTCATTTCTGCGCTGGCTTTCTGAGCAGGGCATCCTGGACAGTGCCGCTGCATCCACAAAAGGCCCTAAGACCCCTCAGCGTTTGCCGAGGGTCGTGTCGGCCGCAGATATTACGAAGCTCTTGCAGCCATCCATTACGCATGAGCCGGCAGACATCCGCGACGACGCTCTCTTTGAATTGATGTACGCCACAGGGGCGCGCATATCCGAACTGGCGGCGCTTCGTCTCCAGGATATCGACGCTCCAGAACAGCTCGTGCACTTCTGGGGCAAGGGAAACAAGGAGCGAATAGTACCCCTGTACTCACTCGCGCTTGGAAAGCTCGAGCGTTACCTCACCCAGGCCAGACCTCGCCTCATCAAAGCTCATAAGCTCAGGGGAGAGGATGCCGGCCGGGTCTTCATAGGCAAGAGTGGCAAGCCACTGAGTGCCGACAGCATTCGCGTTGCCTTCAAACGTCGGCTTGCGCTCGTGGGCATTGACAGCTCCGTTACTCCCCATGACATCCGCCACAGCTTTGCCACTGACCTCCTCGCCAGCGGTGCCGACCTCAGAAGCGTGCAGGCGTTGCTCGGTCATGAGCACCTGACAACCACACAGATATACACGCATCTTTCGATAGGGCATCTCCAAGAGCTGACGAAGCGTGCCCATCCCCGTGGGTAAGCCTTCCCTCTTTCGCACCATCTACGACAATGTGCTACAATCATCGTTTGTGTCTGCGCACCCTGCAGACGCGGCAGGAATGGCTATCTCATCAGTGCGATCTGGAGCGTACGAAGAGTTCGCAGTGACGAGACAGCCCCTGTCGTACGCGAATGACGTCTATGCAGGTACACACGTGAGAGGAACTTTATAATGGCTGTACCCAAAAGAAAAACCGGCCGCTCGGTTACCCATGCGCGCCGCAGTGCCAATACCGTACTCAAGCCTGCCGCCCGCTCTCTCTGCGAGCAGTGCGGTGCCGTCAAGCTCCCTCATTATGTCTGCGGCAACTGCGGTAGCTACAATGGTCGCGAGGTCCTTAACATGGAGTAGTCCCGTGACGCTTCACTCCCCAACAACAACGCAGACCAGCCCAATACAGGAGCCACGCCCAGACAGTGCCCTCTCAGATCAACCCGTCAAGGTCGTTGTCGATGTCATGGGCGGCGATGATGCGCCGGACGTTGTGCTCGAGGGCATCAGACGGCTCTTTGCTTCCACAGACCCCCTCGACGCAGGCATCAGGCTCATCCTCGTTGGTGCCGCAGACGCGATAGAACCCCTGCAAGAGGCGTATCCCGAGCGCATAGACACGGTGGCCACCACCGAAGTCATCGCGATGAACGAGCATCCCGCCGCTGCGGTCAAGCAGAAGAAGGACTCGTCTGTCGTAGTGGGCTGCCGCCTGGTAAAGGAGGGCAGGGCCGATGCCTTCTTTTCCGCCGGCTCTACCGGAGGGGTCATGACGGCGGCCACCCTGATTATCGGTCGCGTCAAGGGTGTCAAGCGTCCTGCCATCGCAACGGTCATACCTGCTCCCCGGGGCAGCGTCGTACTTATCGACGCGGGAGCCAATACCGACGTACTACCTGAATACGTGCTGCAATTCGCTGCCATGGGCGAGGTCTATGCCCGTGGGGTCATGGGAGTCAGGCATCCGCGCGTCGGCCTCCTCAATGTTGGCGAGGAAGCAAGCAAGGGCTCGCAGTTGGCCCAGGATGTGTATGCCTTGATGGCGGACAGAATAGCTGGTTTTGCGGGCAACGCAGAGGGAACGGATCTGTTCCGCGGCAGCTTTGACGTCATTGCCACCGATGGCTTTACCGGCAACATCGTCCTCAAGGCCATGGAGGGCCTCGTCGCTGGTCTTTTCGGCGAGCTCAAGACCATCTTCTATTCCTCCACCAAGAACAAGTTGGCCGCTGCCGTACTCAAGAGTGACCTTTCCGCGCTTAAAGACCAGCTGGACATCGAGGCAATCGGTGGCGCGCCCCTGCTCGGCCTTGCGGCCCCGGTGGTCATCGGGCATGGCTCCTCGGGCGCCTTTGCCATCGAGAGCGGCATCAGGGCAACGGCTACGGCCGCGCGCCAGCACATTCCCGAGCTTATCGCAGACGCGGTTGCCGCCAGGGGCTGAGCGGTGTCCAGGCAGGAAAAAAGCAGGGGAGAGGCATCCACACCGCAATTTGTGCAGTATGCCGAGCGACTCACACGCGCAGAGCAGATGCTCGACTACGAGTTCAGGGACAGGGAACTCCTGCTGCTCGCCCTCACCCATCCTTCTGCCTCGGAGGGCAACAGGCAGAGCGCGATGGGCTCCTATGAACGCCTGGAGTTCCTCGGCGATGCCATTCTGGGAGCCATCATCTCACGGGAGCTGTATGATCGGTACCCCAATCTCGATGAGGGCGCCCTCACCCGTCTCAAAGTCAGTGCGGTAGCGGGTCAGACGCTGGCCAGGTTGGCTGGCGAGCTCGGGTTGGAGAAGCTCGTCGTCTTTGGCTCTTCGGAGCGCGGTACGGGCAAACGCGGTCTGCAGTCGGCGCTGGAGAATGTCTATGAGGCCCTGGTCGCGGCGCTTGCCATTGACGGCGGAACAGAGGCTGCCGAGCGATTCGTTCTCCGCACGCTGGCTCCGATGATCAATACCAGGGCGGCACGCGAGCCGGAGAATCCCAAGTCAATGCTTCAGGAGATGCTCCAGGCCGAGGGTGTTACGCCGACCTATGAGATCATCGACACGGACGGCCCCCCGCACAACCGCCAGTTTACCGCCAGGGTTCTTGCCGACGAGCAGGCACTCGCCGCAGGTAGCGGTCATTCCAAGAAGGATGCCGAGATGCAGGCGGCCACCCGGGCGCTGGAATCCCTCAAAGCCGGCGAGCGCGCAACAGACCGCAGGGCCACAGAGGCCGGTGAGTCAGACGCAGCGGCAAGAGATGAGACAAATCTAGCCCACAATGACCGCCCCGCCAGCGCTGAGAAGCGCTAGAATAGAAGCATGTACCTCAAATCACTCGTCATAAAGGGTTTCAAGTCCTTCGCGGATCGCACGGCGGTCAACTTTGAGCCGGGCATTTCTGTGATAGTCGGGCCCAACGGATCCGGCAAATCGAATATCTCCGAGGCGGTTCTGTGGGTGCTCGGCGAGCGGAACCCCCGCAACCTGCGTGTGCAGTCCCTGGAGGAGCTTATCTTCTCCGGTTCGAGCGCTCGTGAGGCCGTCGGCGTCGCCGAGGTTGACCTGGTTTTGGACAATTCGGACAACACCCTGCCCATTGAGTTTGATCAGGTCTCTATCTCGCGTCGCATGTACCGCAGCGGCGAGAGCGAGTACTTCATCAATAAGACGCCCTGCCGCCGTCGCGACATCATCGACATACTCTACGACTCCGGCATCGGCGGCACGGTCAACTCCATCATCAGCCAGGGCAACCTCACCGCCATCCTGGAGTCACGCCCCGAGGATCGCCACGCGCTCTTGGAGGACGCCGCCGGCATCCTCAAACATAAGAAGCGCAAGGAGGCCGCCGGGCGCAAGCTCGACCGCATGGACGCTACGCTGGAACGCGTCGGCGACATCATCCGCGTCATAGAACAGCAGCTTCGTCCTTTGGAGCGTCAGGCAAAGCGGGCCGAGAAGTATGCCGAGGTCAAGCGTGAGCTGCGGGACATCGACCTGGCACTCGCGGTTGACGAACTACGCAGCCTTCAGGCAGAGTGGAACAGGCTCTCAGGGGGTATACGGGAGATTGACGCAGAGGCCGAACTCGCGAACTTTCGCCTGTCGGAGCGCGAGGCCGAGCTGGCAAAGCGCCAACACGCCCTGGAAGAGAAGGGGCTGTTCGTCGGCGACATCAATGAGCAGCGTATCCGCGTGCTCTCCATCATCCAGCGGCTTGACGCCACGATGCTGCTCCTGGAGGAAAAAGGCAGGAATATGGTGGCGCGCATCAGCGATCTGCGCTCGACCATCTATAACTCCGAGGCACGGCTCGGCGAGGCTGAGACCGAGCTCAAGCAGCTGGCCCTGGACTTCTCGGCGGGCGAGGGACGCCTGGCAGCGCTCTACACCAGCTTCAACGATCTCACGCGCGAGTCCGAAGGCATCACCAAAAACCGCCGTGAGGTAGAGACAGGTTATGAGCGCGTCCATGCCAAGCTGCATTCGCAGGAGAGCGCCCTTGCGGCCACCAGGAGCAATCTGACCCGCACCACCGAATCGCTCTCCTCGCTTGACCTGGAGGAAGGACTGCTGAAGGAGCGGGCCGAGCAGGTGGCAGAGGAACTCGCCGCCTGCCAGGAGCTTAAGGTGGAACGTGAGGAGGCTGTCCGTGCGGCACAGCAGGAGCTGCAAAAGCTCGGACGTGAGGCAGGGCTCTCCCAAAACGAAATTGAAAAGCAGCTCCGCCTGCTTGACGAGCGCAAGACGCGCCTGGAGGCCAAAACTACCGAGCTCATCAATACCCGGGCCCGACTCAGCAGCCTCGAAGAGGTGGACCGTGCCATGGAGGCGGCTTCTCCGGCGCTCAACTGGGCAGTGGAGAACAAGGCGCGTCACCGGGGCATTGTCGGGCGACTCTCGGATTCTCTGCACGTGGAGCTTGGCCGGACACTGCCGTTTGGGATGAGAACCGAGGAGATGGAGGGCCTTGTCGAGCGCCTGCTCGGCTCGGACTTCTTTGCCCTGCTGGTTGCCGACAACGACGCCGGACGCGAGCTTGTCGTGCATCTGAGTGAGCTGGCACGCTCTGAAAGCAAGGACGGACCGGCCAATTCCGCGCTGGCGATACTGCCTCTGGTGGGCATGAGCGCTCCCGTGCAGAAGTCTGAACGTGGCGAGCGTCTCATCGACTATCTGGCCTACCCGCCCCGCGAGTATGAGGCCATGGCCGCGTTACTCGGCGACGTCTACCTGGTAGCCAACGTGGACGAGGCCATCAAAAATCATCTCACCGATCATACGGGTGCCCGCTTCATCACACCGGATGGGCAGATTGTCTGGCCCAACGGCAAACTGACGGTGGGCTTCATGTTGGGCGATGTGGACGGGGTTCTTGAGCGGCGCAGGGATATCGACCGGTTCACAGACGATGTTGAACTCAAGTCCGCCGAAGTGGCCGATGTTGAGCTGGAAGTCTCTGAGACCGAGCAGAAGCTGGAAGAAGCCCAGGGCGCGAGCCTGGATATCGCGCAGCTTGAGGCCAAGGCCCAGGCCGGGCTGGAGAGCGCCGAGCAGGAACTGGAACGCTTGGAAAAGACCCTCCACCAGCTGGAGCTACGCGAGACAGAGGCCGCGCGCAAGCTACAGGATGTGGCCCGCAGAAGGGACGTAGCTGCTCCCCTGGCGGGAGAATACAGCGAACGCATTGCCGTGTTGGAAACAGACATCGAGAGGCTTACCGAAGAAGCGGAGCGGGCCTCAAAGCAGCTCCTGGCCGCCACAGAGGAGAAAAACGCCATCTCCGAACGCCTTACGGAGTGCAAGATAGACCTGGAAGCAAACAAGGGCACGCAGGCCCATTTGACGAGCCGCATGAAGGCCCTCGAAACCCTGATGGCGGGGCTCAGCACCACGGTGGAGGTCTCTGCACAAACGGCGGGTTCCCTTGATCTCATCCATCTCCGCATAGACCCGCTCTACAAGCTGTATCAGGAACTGCACGCCGGGGCCAGTAGCTGGGCCGAGCGCCTGCACGACCAGGCCCTGTTGGAGCAGACCGACTCCGCCAACCTCCGGGAGATAATCAATGAGGCCACCGAGGCTGCCCAGGATGCCCGCGATGCCCTGGCAGAGATAAACGAACGTCGCACGGCGGTACTCGTTGAGCAGGGCAAGCTGGAGAGCAGCGTGCAACACGCCATGCAGCGTATCATCTCAGAACATGAGACCTCTCTGGAGGCAGCCCTGGAGTTGCCTTCTGTTGAAGACCGCGTGAGCGCCGAAGAGCGTGCCTGTCGTCTTCGCTCGCAGATAGCCAATCTCGGTGCCATCAATCAGGTGGCGATGGAGGAATATGCGGCGCTCAGGGGCCGCCGCGACTATATGAATGAACAGATTGCCGATCTGACCGAGGCGCGCAAATCGCTGGCCAAGATCTCTCAGGCGCTGGACAAAAAGATGCGCAATCAGTTCCTCGAGACCTTCAACAGGGTCAATATGAACTTCCAGGAGATCATCGGCATCCTCTTTCCGGGAGGCAGGGGTGAGCTTATCCTCACGCAGGGCGACGATCCCGACCAACAGGGTATCGAGGTCAGTGCCCAGCCCGAGGGCAAGAGAATACTCAAGCTCTCCATGATGAGCGGGGGAGAAAAGTCGCTCGTGGCGCTCACGCTGATGTTTGCGGTGTACAGTATCCGCAAGGTGCCCTTCTATGTGCTTGACGAGGTGGATGCTGCGCTTGACGACACCAACCTGCTCCGTCTGCTCGACTACCTCAACCACCTTCGTACCGATACGCAGCTCATCATGGTGAGTCATCAACGCCGCACCATGGAAACCGCCGACATACTCTACGGTGTAACGATGCAGGCGGCTGGGGTCTCCAAGCTGGTGAGCCAGCGTTTGGATCAGGCCATGGGCTACGCCTCACAGGATGTTGCGGGCAATGAGTCGGGCGAGCAAGCTGCTGCTGAGCAAGCTGTTGAGGAGTCAGCTGCTGAGGAGCAGGACGCAAAGCCTGCCGCCGCCAGCTCAGATGCCAAAGACAGCGCCGCTTCACCCACCAAGGCAAAAAAGGGCAGATAGGATGTCCTGGTTTGAACGACTGAGCGAGGGGCTCTCGCGTACGCGTCAACAGATGAAGGAGAGCCTCAATCTTCTCCTCGATCGCTCCCCGGAGGTCGATGAAAGTTTCTGGGACAATCTGGAAGAAGCGCTGATAGTCTCGGACTTTGGCGCCCCTGCCACCGATACCATCCTCGCCGAGCTGCGTGACGAGTCCACGCGCAAAGCCCTGCCGGACGCCTCCTCCGTGCTGGCGCTGCTCACCGAGAAGATCGCGGCACGCTTTGCCACCGCAGAACAGGACCTCTTTGAGCTCTGTCCGGTCTGTGTGCTCTTTGTGGGCATCAACGGCTCCGGCAAGACAACGACCGTGGGCAAACTCGCCAAGGCGGGTGTCCAGCAGGGGAGGAAGGTGCTGGTGGGTTCGGCCGATACCTTCAGGGCTGCGGCCATTGAGCAGCTCGACATCTGGGCAGAGCGGGCCGGGGTGCCGGTCATCAAGCGCGAGCGCGGAGCCGACCCTGCCTCGGTGGCCTTTGAAGTCGTGGAGGCAGCCGAGCGTGACAACGCAGACCTGGTGCTCATCGATACGGCCGGGCGTCTGCACAGCTCGGATGACCTGATGCGCGAGCTTGCCAAGGTGGTGAGTGTGACCCGCAAACGGGCCGCTGCCGTAAAGCTTAAGCCCCTTCCCGTTAAGGTGGTGCTGGTGCTGGATGCCACCACCGGCCAGAATGGCCTGGCCCAGGCACGCGAGTTCAACGCACGGCTCGATCTGGACGGGATAATCCTCACCAAGCTGGATGGCACGGCCAAAGGCGGTATAGCCGTGGCCGTATCCGAGGAACTTGACCTCCCCCTGCTGAGAATCGGGGTAGGGGAGCAGATAGACGATCTGCGTGCCTTTGACGCGCAGGACTTCAGCCGGGCCCTTATCGGTGAGTGAGGTAGCAGGTGTTTGAGAATCTCTCCAATCGTTTGCAGAATATCTTCAGCGGCATGCGTTCCAAGGGGCGTCTTACCGAGGCCGATGTCGATGCGGCCATGCGGGAGATTCGACTGGCGCTCCTTGAGGCTGATGTCAACTTCAAGGTGGTCAAGGAGTTTGTCGCCTCCTCCAAGGCCAAGGCGCTGGAAAGTGAGGTACTGGAGTCTCTCACGCCGGCGCACAATGTCATTGCCATCGTCCTGGACGAGCTTACGGCCCTATTGGGCACCGAGGCGGTCAAGATTCAGTTCTCGCCTCGGATTCCCAATGCATGGATGCTCGTGGGACTCCAGGGTTCGGGTAAGACCACGGCAGCGGCCAAGCTGGCCTATCGCCTCAAGAAGCAGGGGCATAGTCCCCTCCTGGTAGCGGCGGATGTGTACCGTCCGGCCGCGGCCGAGCAGCTGGAGGCACTCGGACGGGAACTGGACATCCGGGTGTTCCGAGGCGATGGCAGGGATCCGGTGGGCATTGCCCGCGCGTCGCTCCAGGAGGCCGTTGACAAGCTGTGCGACCTCGTCATCATCGACACCGCAGGACGCCTGCATGTGGATGAGGAGATGATGGCCGAGGCTGAGGCCATTCGTGACGCCGTGGAGCCGGAGAGCATCCTCATGGTGGTGGACGCCATGACCGGCCAGGACATCGTCGGGGTTGTGGAGGCCTTCGCACAGCGCGTGGACTTTGATGGGGTCATCATGTCCAAGCTCGACGGCGATGCCCGTGGCGGCGGTGCGCTTTCCATTCGCGCGGTCACCGGCAAGCCGATACTCTATACCTCCGAGGGTGAGAAGCCCTCCTCGCTTGCCGAGTTCTATCCCGACCGCATGGCCAGGCGCATTCTCGGCATGGGCGACGTCGTCACCCTCATAGAAAAGGCGCAGGAAGAGGCCACGCTCGAGATAGAGGAGGCAGAGGCGGAGCGCCTGGCGAGGGCGGAACTCAACTTTGACGACTTCGTCACCATCAATACCCAGGTGCGCAAACTCGGGGGCGTGGGTTCGCTCCTCAAGGCCCTGCCGGGAGGAGAGAAGGCCCTCTCCGGTGGCCAGGTGGACGAAGGTGCCATGGACCGGATGATAGTCATTATCGACTCCATGACAGCGGAGGAACGCGCCAGGCCCTCCCTACTCAACGGTCCTCGGCGTGCCCGTATCGCCAAGGGTGCCGGCGTGGAGGTGTCTGCGGTCAATCAGCTCGTCAAACAGTATGAGTCCATGCGCAAGATGCTCAAGCAGATGAACCTCGGCGCAGACCAGGTGGTTAAGAAGCAGCGTCCGCGCAAGGGCAAGAAGGGCAAGAAGCATAAGGGCAAGCAGCAGGCCCTGCCCAAGGCAAGGGGAGGGGGAGGCAAGGGCATGCCCGATCTCAGCTCACTCGGCCTCGGCGGCAAAGCTGGAGGCAAGGGCGGCCTCAATCTCTCTGGGCTCAAGAATCTCGAGGATATGTTCAAATAACAGATGCCACGCACCCGCCTGGCCGCGCATTGGCCGATACCCAACACGCGGATTGGTCGAGAGTAGTACGCACGGGAGCACCGGGAACTCCCCACACCCCGCCTCAGCTATCCTCTGCTAGAATAAGGGGTGGCAAGGTTCATTGAAGAAAAGAGAGACATACGCAACGGCTGCGGTGAGTCGTCGGCTAATCTCGGTGCGGATTGTGAAAGCAACTCCGGCACGGGGATCCATGCTGATTCTGTTGCCGGTTCTCTCTCTGTCGTATTGATGTGGAGCATCAAGTGACGAAGGACCAAGATAACAGCAGACCGCGGAGTATTCCCAGTCCCCTCGGTTCGCTTGTCGCCTCGCTCCGATATCTCGGTCTGGGGGTTTGGCTGGCGTGGCTGTACCTCATCACGAGCGGCTCGTCGTGGTTGTCCAACACCGATACCGACAGTTCGGCCCTGGTTGGCCTCCTCCTGTACTTCATAGGAGCGTCAGCGATAATCTGCCTCCTGGCACCCTTCCTCCAGACCTTCTATCAGCGGCTTCTCGGGTCGCGGCCCGCCCTGCTCGTCATCGGGATAATGGGAGCGCTTGGTTCTGTGGGTATCGTGATGGCCGGCCCGCACTACCTCCAGAATACCTACATCTTCGTAGTGGGGAGCGTGTTTGCCGGCATCAGCTCGGCCCTCCTGTCGCTCAGATGTGGACAGGTCTTTGGAGAACTGCGGCCGATACAGACCCTGGTCTTCTCCCTGTTCTCCGAGCTGCTCGTCGTTGCCCTGTTCTATTTCGTCGTCGGCAACAGCGACTTCTATCCTGTCCCCGATGGCCCGCCGATAAGCGGCATCCTGGCCATGGTCATCCTTCCTGTGCTGGCTGCCTGGCTGCTCACGCTCAGGGCTTCTGTGAAAGGGGCATCGGAGGCTGGGCAGTCAAATGGTTCCATCGGGGCAAACGGGGCAAACGGAGGCGAGGCCGCGGAGCTTGAGGCGGGGAGAACTCCTTACGAAGGCCAGGCCCACCCCATCAATACGGTTGTCAAATCGCTGCCGTCCATCTTCTGGAAGTTCCTCATCGTTATCTTCGTGTTTGTCGTTGCCAGCCTCATCGCGCGGAGCTTCTTTGTGTCGATGCACATACCGGTAACGACTTCCCTCGACATGAAGACCGCGCTCAACCTGCGCATGGCCTTTGCCCTCATCATCCTGTTCTTTCTCGCGCGCTTCAACAGGCCGGCAAACTTTGGCAAGCTCTTCCTCTTTGCCATGGTGGCGGTTGCCATCGTCTTGATGCTCATCCCGTTTCTGCCTCTCTATAATGTCGTGCTCAGCAGCATTATCGGTTTTGCCAACAGTATCCTCGAACTCATCGTCTGGTGCCTGCTGGCCACCATTGTGTATGAAAAGCGGGTCTCACCGCTGATTGTCTTTGGCTTCGGGCGCGGTGTGCTCCTGGTGAGCCAGGCCTTTGGCTGGTTTCTGGGCACGAGCCTGCTGCCGTCGCTCGTCGGGTCGAGCTGGGAGGGCTTCTGCTACCTTGCCCTGGCGTGTCTCATCCTGCTGGCGACGACCCTGCTCTTTTCAGAGAAGGAGTTCGGGCGCATGTTTGCCGCCATGTCCGGCTACGAGCCGGCAGATGCTGCAACCGCCTATCCGGCCCTTGTGGGCGAAAGCGATGAGCAGTCCGGCCAACAGGCAGATATGCCCCGCCGTCCCTGGCTCAAAGCCTGCGGACAGCTGGGAAAACAGGCAGGACTTACGGCTCGCGAGCAAGAGGTGTTCGAGATGATAGCCTTTGGGCGCTCGCCGGAAATCATCTCGCAGAGGCTGTTCATTTCGCTCAATACCGTGAGGACGCACATCCATAACATCTATGCCAAACTGGACGTGCATTCCAAGCAGGAACTCATGGAGCGCATCGAGAGCGAACGACAGGCGTAAAACCGATACAATAACGGCACGCGCAGGGCAGGGAGCGAGCAGGGCAGCTATCAGACCAGTATGCTGCACACATCCGAGCCTCTCAACAAAAATCAATTAGAACAAACTGCATGAGAAAACGGCATGGCAAACCATGAATCATCAATCCTTGGGTATTGTCCTGCGCGGAGTTCAGCCATAGACTGCAAAAAGAGAGAAACATCACATCCAAATGTATAGTAGCACGATGAGCTGCGAGGAGGCTGCTGACCGATGCCCACTACCGATTGTGCGTTTGAAGAACGCTTCTCCACGTCCTGCGATCTGTTGCGAGCTAACACGCTCAATCGCCCCATTCTCTACAAGATACTCAAGGCCTGCGCTGTAGAGCGTATGCCCCTGTTTGAGTTGGAGCTCTTCATTGGTGAGCAGCCCGAGGCACAGAGCGCTACGCAGCCACCCTACTTTCTCATACAATGGCTCGTTGACGCCGGCTCACTCGATGTCTATGAGCTTGACGATGAGGGCGTTGACGTCACCGACGAACGCAAGGAGGGTCTCAGTGAGGATGAAATCGACGACCTCATTTTTGAGACCGCCTATCGCACCAACGAGGTGGGGCTGGCGGTCCTCGGAGAGTTCGACCCCACCGCACGTCTCAAAACCCTGTTCGAGACGGTGCCGGAGCGCTTGAGCACCTATGCCGAGCTCCTCAGCTTTCTCGAAGAACCGCGCGCCTACGTGGAAGTTGATGCCCTGTTGCGCGGACGCGACATATTGATGCTGGGACGCGACGAAGGCGATCGCCCCCTGCAACCGAGTGTATTCCTCGACAAGCTGGCCGCCGCTGGTGGCATAGTCTGGAGCGAAGGTTGGATAATCACAGACGAAGGGAAGGAGCTATTGGAGGCCATCAGAACAGAGGAGGAGTAAGCAGGCACGTCGAGTCAAAGAGTCAATGAGTCACATAAGTCAACTGAGTCAAATGGGAAGGAAAGGAGTACGTATGCAAGAAGCAACCTTAACACGTCGTAGCTTTGTCAAAGCCGCGACAATCGCCGGTGCGGTTCTGGCTGGCGGTTCCGCCCTCACCGGGTGTCTCCAACAGGGAGGCTCGGACGGAGGCGGAGGCGGTACGCAGGTAGGAGGTCGTGTATTCTATAATTCCATCTGCCACGGCTGTATCCAGGCCTGCCCCTGCAAGGTGTATGTGGAGGATGGCGTGGTCGTCAAGATTGAGGGCCATCCCGACGCTCCCACTAATCTGGGTTCGCTCTGTCTCAAGGGCCTCAATCAGATCCATACCTGCTACAGTCCCCGCCGCGTGCTGTATCCGCTCAGGCGTACCGGCGCTCGGGGAGCGGCAACCGCCGCCTGGGAGCGTATCAGCTGGGACGAGGCCGTTGAGTTGGCCGCAGTAAAAATCGCCGAGACCATCGAGAAGTACGGCACCTACGCGTTCTTCTGCTCGGTAGGCGGTGGCGGTGCCTATTCGTTCATGCAGGCGATGACCACGCCTATGGCGCTGGGATCTCCCACGGTCTTTGAGCCCGGCTGTGCACAGTGCTACCTGCCACGCATCACCGAGGCAGCCTATATGTACGGCGGGGCCGACCAGTCCATTGCCGACTGTGCCGTGCTCGAGCCCTTCAAGGGCCTGGCTCCCCTCGAAGAGGCCAAGGGCGTCACGCAGGACACCAAGGTGCTCGTGCTCTGGGCAGCCCAGCCTTCCGTCTCGCAGACCGCACAGTCCGGTCGCGGCATGGCCGAGCTGCGCGCGCGCGGATGCAAGACCATCGTCGTTGACCCCAACTTCTCGCCGGACGCCGTCAAGGCGACCATTCACCTGCCCGTACGTCCGGGCTCGGACGCCGCGCTGATCCTCAGTTGGTACCGCGTCATCCTCGACGAGAAGCTCTACGATGAGGAGTTCATCAAGTTCTGGACCAATATGCCCTTCCTCATCAATCCGGGCACCAAGCTCCCGTGGCTGGCGGCTGAGGCGATAGAAGGCTACACCATTCCCGCCGACATGCCGGAGGATACACCGGTCTATCTGTGCGTGGACGAGAACACCGGCCAGGTCGCTCCTCTGCCCTTTGGCGACCCGGCCAAAGTCAAGGCAACGGTTAACCCGCAGGTACTCGCCACTGCCACCGTAAACGGCGCGGAGTCCAAGTCCGCTGCCCAGATCTACCGTGACGAGGCAGAGCCGTGGACACTTGCCAGGGCCGCCGAGTTCTGCTGGGTACCCGAAGACCGCATCCGTGCGGCCATCGACCTCTACACCGGCGCGGAAGTTGCCGGCATCGCCAACGGCGTGGCCTCCGACATGGAAGAGACCGCCTCACAGGTGCCGGTGGGCCTGATGGGCCTGGACATGATAATGGGCTATATCAACAAGCCCGGCGCCACCATGACCCAGAACGGGCCCCTGCCCGCCGAAGGAGAGGCACCACGCCCCACGATGTTCTGGAATGGTTTTGGCGGCATGTTCGGCCAGATGTACGGCATCGGCTACGAGGTCGGCGCTACCAAGGAGGCCAACGAGGCACGCATCAAGGCCATCGAGGACGGCACGAATCCCGAGGCCCCACCCTTCCAGAATGGCCCCACCCTGTTTGCGATGAACCAGCTGCTGCTTGACCGCCTCGGCATGAAGAACCATCGCGGCCTCTACAACTGGTGTCACAGCCACATCCCCAGCGTCCGCGAAGCTATCGAGACGGGCGAACCCTTCAAGCCGCGCGTCTGGTTTGATATGAGTGGCAACAAGTTTGCCGTGCTGGGGAGCGCCGGTGCCTGGTACAACGCCATCATGAACGACGGCCCGGAGTTCATCATCTGCCAGTATCCGATGATCACCTCCTTCCAGATAGAGGTTGCCGACCTCATCTTCCCGCTTGAGGAATGGCTGGAGGCCACCGGTGCCTCTGAGTTCGGTCAGCTCAATTACGGCTTCCCGAGCCCGGGTGTCATCCATCTGGGTGAGACGGTACCCAACTCCGTGCCGCCCAAACGCGTGGTTGATGCCGCTTCGGTCCTGCTCAATGAGAAGCTCGACAGCGTCACCTTCGGTGCCACCGGCAAGTCGATGACGGAGATGGAACTGCAGTTCCCGCTTGGCCTGGGTGTCATGGGTGGCATCAACAGCGAGGAAGAGGTCTGGGCTACACAGATAGCAGCCTATGGCGGAGTCCTCGGCCTGGACGAGGGCGCCACACGAGAGGATTATCTCGAGGCGGCCAAGAACCGCGCCGATGCCTACAACGTCACCCCACCGGATCAGTACTGGACCTATGGTCAGCATCTGGTCACCGCCAACGACGGCCTGCCCATGGGCTTTGCCACCGAGAGTCGCAAATGCGAGGTCTACAACACGCTGCACATCAAGCTCAGCCGCACCGGTTGGCCCTACTGCTACCCGCGCGAGCTTGGCCCCATCGACCCACGCGCCGGCACCTGGGGAGGCGACTACTCGCCCATTTGCAATGTGCCCGTCCAAAAAGAGGTGCCCGAGATAGCCAATGGTGGCGATTTCGTCGCACCCTACGACCCCGAGTTCCCGCTGGCCATCACCTCCGGGCGCGTCTACTACTTCCATCACGGCACGATGCGCCATGCACCCTTTGCCCGCGAGCTCTATCCGGCACCCTTTGTGCGCATCAATCCGGCCACGGCCGCTCAGTACGGCATCGCCGACGGAGACTGGGTCGAGATCTCGTCGAGGCGCACCCAGGGCTCGGAGTATGTCAAAGGCACGGGTCTTGAGCTCTCCTACTCCGGCACCAAGGAGCAGAACACCAAGACGGCAGAGCCCATTCGCACCATCGCCTATGTGGCCGAGGTCGTTGCTCCGGGCGTGCTGTGGATGGAGCGCTTCTGGAATCCCGAGTGCTTCGACTCCTCGCAGCCCAACAAGACGGGCGGCTGGCAGGAATGCAATGTCAACGTCATCACCAACGCTATCGACTGCAATTTCAACGAGGTCTTTGGCTCCTATACCAACCGCGGCTTTACCGTCAACATCAAGAAGTCGGAGCGGCCCGCAAACGTCTGGATTGAGCCCAGGGAGTTTGAGCCCTTCATGCCCACCACCGCCAACGAGTACGTGGCTGACATCGGTGTGGCCAGGGATAACAAAGAGCTGCTCACGCCCATCGTTGAATTTGCTGCGACAGAAGGAGGTGCCTGATGCCTAAGAGAACACTCGTCATAGACCTCGACCGGTGCTCCGGTTGCGACAGCTGTGTCGTGGCCTGCAAGTTCGAGAACAATATCGGCCTGGGCAACTACTGGAACCACGTCAAGCCCGTTAACCCGGTTGGCACCCATCCCAATATCGACATGTACTGGGTGCCCCTGCAGTGTCAGCAGTGCGAGAATTCGCCCTGTATCACCGCCTGCCCCACGGGTGCCTCCTACCGAGACCCCGACAATAATGTCGTGCTCATCAACAAGGAGGAGTGCATAGGCTGCAAGACCTGTCTGCCCGCGTGTCCGTATTCCTCACCCGAAGGCAACGTGCGTCCCAGCGTGCGGTGGTTTAACGTGGAGGAGAACGTCACCGAGAAGTGCACGCTCTGCAACCATCTCACTGCCGCCTCCGACGGCGTGGAAAACACCGAGGACACCACCGATCCGGCCCATGCCGTGCCGCCTTGCGTGCACAACTGCTCGTGCGGTGCGCGCTCCTACGGCGATCTGGAAGACCCCGACTCCAAGGCCAGCCAGGTGCTCGCCCGGGCCGAGGCCGACGGGCGCAAGGTCTGCATGATAGAGGCCGAGGGCGTCATGCCCGCTGCCCGCTACATCCTTTCGGAGAGCATAGCCGCGTGGAGAGGGCTGGGTGATTAAAACGGCAATCCCGTGGCTGGCGGTTCTCTTCAAGCTGCTTGCAGCCACAGGCTCGGGGGTACTCGCTTTTGCGGGTATCTCCGAGCTTGTCGGTTCCGGCGACGCTCGCGAGCTGCGCCCACAGGCCGCTCTCAGGGCAGCCATCGTGGCGCTGGCGCTCGTCGTGTGTGGCGGCGTGCTGTATATACTCCGTCTCGGCAGTCCCGCGCAGGCCATGGCGATAGTCCGCAACGTTTCCAGCGGCTCACCGGCCTCCTGGGAGTTCCTCATCTACCTGCTGCTGCTCGTCTGTAGCGTCGTCTGCCTGGTGCGGGTGCGCCGCGAGGGGAGCCTTGGCGGCGTGTTGAGTGTCGTGTGTATCGTGTTGGCTCTGGCAATGGGCTTCATCACCGGTTACAGCCATATGGCCATGACCGGCACCCCTGCCTGGCACACCCCGGCCATTCCCGCGGGCTTTATGGCAAGCGCTCTGCTGCTGGGCGGCTTTATCTCCGTGTCTCTGGCGGGACAGAGCTCCAGCGAAGCTTCAGGGGAAGACCGGGAATCCCCAGAGGAGGGTCAGGAAGGCCAGGCTTCCCCAGGCGAGGACAGGGCAAAGAGAATAGCTTGGATACTCGTCGCGCTTGCTCTCATTACGGCTGTCTCTGCGGTGCTATTCGGCATTCCGGCATCGTTTGGCCCGGAGACGCTGCTATACTGGATAGCGGTGCCGGTCATAGGCGGTGTGGCATCTGCCTTTGCGGCCGTGCTCGCTGCTCGCACACGGGCACCCTGGTGGGCCTACGTCGGCGTGCTCTGCTCCCTTGTGGGCGCCTTGGTGTTCAGGGTGTCGCTTTGGCTGGTGGGCAGCACCATTCCTACCCTGTTGAGAGGGTGATCCCTCCCGAGAAGGCAGGCCCTTGAGACAGCGGCCCCGCTCCAGAAAGGAATCGCATGACCATCCCAGATAAGGCTCTCATCACCAGTGTGCTCGCAGAACGTGAAGCGAGCTACCGCATGCTCTCGCGTCTGTACCTGAAGCCCTTGAGCGAGCAGGACATAGACGAGCTGGCAGCCGTTGACTTTGTGGCAGCAGCCAAAGCGCTTGAAGAGGAGGGGCTCCTTTCCAAAGGCTTCAACGACATGGGCCGCGCCCTCACCAAACGCCATACCGGCACGCGTCAGCAGCTGGCCACCGACTTTACGATGTGTTTTGACGGCGTGGAAGCCTTGGAGGGCCAGGTCGCCGTGCCCTACGCGAGCGTGTTCCTCTCCGAGAAGGCGCTGTTGAACCAGGAGCCGCGTCATGAGGTCTACCGACTCTTCCGCTCCGAGTCCATAAGCCTCAAACGGGGCGTGAATCTGCCCGAGGATCACCTGAGCTTTGAGTTGGAGTTTCTGGCCATACTGTCCCAGCGTGCGGGAGAGGCGCTTGCGGCTGAGGACGCGGACGAGCTGGTCCGTAATCTCGAACTCTCCCGTAGCTTCATCAACGAATACATCCTCATCTGGTTCCCGCTGTTTCGCGACCGTGCCCTGAGGATACTCAAGACCCGCTTCTACCGCGGCGTGCTGGAGGCGACGGAGGGCTATCTGGAACTCGACCTCACCACCATCGACGGTCTTATGGAGACAGCTCGCGCATGACGGTGCTCTCCCGGCGTGAGATGCTCTGTGGTGTTGCGGGGGCAGCGGTGCTCCTGGGCCTGGGCGGTGGTGCCCGGTATGCTTTCGGTAATGCCTCGCTCGTGCGTCCCCCGGGCGGCCAGGACGAGGCGCACCTGCTTGCCACCTGTATCAAGTGCTCCCGCTGTCGTATGGCCTGCCCGCGCGATGCCATAGCGGTCAGTGGCCTGGAGGACGGCGCCATCAACGCCCGCACTCCCAAGATGAACTTTCGCAGGGCGCTCTACGTGCCTCCTTCCGGCTCCCAGATAGAGGAAGGTAGCTCTGCAAGCTCGAGAGCCGGGTCTCTCAGTGCCGAGCAGGGCCTCGATACCCTGCTTCGCTCAGGTGGTGCAGCCTACTGCGACTTCTGCAATCTCTGCATCGAGAACTGTCCCACCGGCGCGCTCAGGCCCTTCGACGCACTGGCATTGTGGATAGGCAAAGCCGTTGTCGTACCCGAGCGCTGTATCGCCTACGACAACAAGGGCGGCTGCCGCAAATGCGTGGACTACTGCCCATTTGGCGCCATCAGTCTGGACGAGAACGAATATCCTGTGGTAGACCTCACCCGCTGCAATGGCTGCGGGGTCTGCGAGAACATCTGCCCGACGGATACCTATCGCAGCTACACGGGCGACTCCCGCCGTGGCATCAACATCGTGGTTGCCACAGAGGAGCGGCCGACATGAGCAGGAGGAAGCAGGCTCCCAGCCACACACAGGCACACGGCATCTGTAGCTTCAGGCAGCCCCTGCGGTGGTGTGGGGCAGCTGAAGGGCGGTTGCGATGAAGCCCAAGCCTGAGAAGTCCGTCAATATCGCAGGCCCGCCAGATACCCCTCCGCCTGAGAAGTCCATGAAGAAGGCGAAGCCGGGGAAGTTCACCCTGCTGCGCCGCCTGACGATAGGCGCGGTCTTTGTGCTGGTGCTAGTTGGCCTTGTCTTTCATACCGGCACCGGCACCCTGTCCTCCTTTGGCTGGCGTAGCATCGCCGCCCTGTGCCCGCTCGGTGCCATCGAGTCCTTCCTGGCAGACCAGACCATCTTTCCCCGTGCGCTTATCGTCCTTGTTGCCGTCATAGCTCTGGGCGCGCTCCTGGGCAAGTTCTTCTGCGCGTGGCTCTGCCCCGTGCCACCGCTACGCTCGCTTTTCAAACGCAAGGGAAGTAGCACCGGAAAAAGCGCCACCTTGAAACCTTCTGACAGACCAGCGGACAGCGGCAAAGAAGAGGAGTCCATCGCGACGGACGGGTGCGGCCAGGACGACCATGCCTTGGAGCTCAAAGGCACAGAGTCTCCCTGTGCGAACGGATGCGACTCCTGCGCGAAGAAGCGTGCGAAAATCGACTCGCGGCATATCGTCTTAGGGGGAGCGCTGCTCTCCACAGCTGTGTTTGGGTTTCCGGTGTTCTGCCTCGTCTGCCCGGTGGGACTCGTCTTTGCCACCGTCATCGCCTTCTGGAACTGGATAGGCTTCAACGACCTCACCCTGTCGCTCGTGGTCTTTCCCGCCATCCTCATCGTAGAGGTCCTCGTGCTCAGGAAGTGGTGTCTGCGGTTCTGCCCGCTCGGTGCCGTGGCCTCCCTGATGGCGCTTCCCAACCGCTTCTTCCGCCCCCGGGTGGACAACACGAAATGCCTGCGTTCCAAGGGTGTGGCGTGCTCGGTCTGCACCGACGCCTGCGATGAGCTGCTCGACCCACACTCCACAGACGGCATGCACGAGTGCACCAAGTGCGGCAAGTGCCTGGAGCGCTGCCCCGCGCAGGCGATAACGCTGCCGTTTCGCTCGCAGAAGGCCCAGGCGGAAGAGCTGCACAAAATCGATACGAAGAGGGAGCCAGACTAACTGACATCCGTCTTCACCCCAGCGGCTCATACCTCTTTCGCAAGGCGAGATAACAGAGTATCCCCACGGCGCACAGCACCGCCGCAGCCAGGAAGAGACTGCCGTAGCCTACGACATCTACGAACAGGCCCAACACCAGCGCCCCCGCGCCAGCACCCACATCAAAGCCGATCATCGCCGTGGCCATGGCACGCCCGCGGCGCTCGGGCTCTATTCCCTTGGCACTCATGGCATAGAAGGTGGAAAAGCTTGAGCTGTGCCCGATGCCCTGGAGGAGCGCCGCTACCAGCAACAGGGGCAGACTGTAGCAAAAGGCAAGCAGTGCCATCCCCAGTCCCAGGCAGACAAGCCCGGTGATGACCGGCCACTTGAAGCCCGCACGGTCGGTCCAGCGGCCAAAGAGCGGGCGGGCAATAACGGCGCAGACGGCAGAGAGCGCAAAGAATGCCGCTATACCCTCCACCCCACGCACTTCCAGCATGGTGGGCAAAAAGGTGGTGAGCACGCCGTAGGCGCAGGCGAGAAAGAACATCAGCAAGGCGGCCAGGAGCGCACGTCTGTCCAGAAGGCCTGAGATGGTGCGCCGCAGCGAGAACGGGCCTGTGTTTGGTCGGGTATGCGTCCTGGGTATTGTTCGGTAGCTGATACAGCAGCTGAGCAGCAGCGACAGTACGAAGAAGAAGCCGCAGATAAGGCAGGAGTATACCCCTCCAACAGCGTAGAACACCGTAAGTGAGATGGCCGGAGCGATAATCAGGGCGAGCGAGTTGGTCATGCCCAGAAAGCCGAAGCCCTCGGCATGGCGCTCAGCCGGGATGTTGTCGGCACCAACAGCACTCGTGGCTGTGTTGGCCGCTCCCCAGGCAAGCCCCTGGATGAAACGGAGCGCGATAATGACGCCCACGAGGGGAAAGAGCGCAAAGCCGATACAGGTCAGTATCATGCCCACGGTGCCGCAGACGAGCACGCCGCGCCTGCCATAGTAATCCACGGCAGCGCCCGAGACAGGTCGCGCAACGAGCGATGCCACAGAAAAGACCCCGGCAACCGTGCCCAGCAGGTAGTCCGGGGCACCCAACGAGCGGATGAAGACCGGCATCATCGAAGGCAGCATCTGCATACCGACGAAGTTGAGGAAGTTCACCGAGATGGCAAGGATGAAACCTCGTGTCCACAGCGGCTGCGGAGAGCGTCTGATCATCGCGTAGTTCTCAGGGGTGGTCAGGGTTGCCTGCACAGCAACGCTTGTCAGGGCACAAGAAACTCATCCAGAGATGCTTGCTCGTCTTCTTCAAAGGTGATATGGCCCAATTTTCCTACCTGTATCTCACCCACCTCGCCGTAGAGGTAGAGTTGGTCGAGCAGCTCGATGGCGGCGCGGATACGGGTGCGCAGCAGATAGCCGTAGCGGTCGGTTGCCACGAGGAAGTCCTTGCTCTCCATCTGTGGTTCCCACCCAAAGGCGCGGCCATGACAGGCGAGTATCCCCGAGAGGATCTCGGCGGTCTCTTCGCGGTTCAGCGGTGCGAGTTGGGTGGCCCTTACTATGCTATTGAGTAGAGCTGTGATGGTGGCCTTTTCTGCAGGAGTGAGCCTCTCGTTCTTGTCCAACTCATCGTGCTCGTGCTTGCCCTCAATGACGTCGGGAACAAACGATGCGTTAAACGCGAACAGCGCAAAGCTGTGTTCCAGCTTCTCGCCAGCAAGAAAGCGGTTCATGTTGAGATAGGCTTTCTGTCTGGACTTTCTTCCCAGTCGTCCCACCAGCTCGGCTTCGTCAAAGAGGATAACCCAACCCTCGTACTCCTGCGTCCTGAACAGCTGTGAGAGGAAGCTGAGATAGTCGCCCATGTGTCGCGTCTTGACAAAGTTGGTGTTGAACGCTGCGGTCTCGCCAAAGACACGCCGATAGACCTTGCGTACCCCCGCAGAGGTCATGAAGTCTCCTGCTATATCGGCGGCGAGCAGATACTTCTCATCGTCATCTTTCGTGCCCAGATACGACTTGAGCACATAGTAGAGCTTGTTGGTTTCCAGATGGGTGAGGCAGTATTCAAGCAACGCTGAGGTCGAGCGAGACCCCAGCGACAACTGCTCCAGTACCTGCGACACTCCCGGCTGGATGCTTCCCGGCAGGTAGGTTCCCTGCACTATCTTCGCGTACAACTGTGGCAGGTTGGAAAGCGGCGCCTCTTTGCTGAGCGTCACGGTGCTCACCACCAAGTTCTGTTGATGGGCACGGTTAAACACCATGTTGAGCAGGTGCGTCTTGCCTTCCCCGTATTTTGCCGAGATGATCCTACCGGACGAGCCTTTGTCCGTGGCTACGGCCTCCAGCGCTTCGTCTATCTCGCCGAGTATCTTCGGTCTGGCGGAAGAGAAATATCGGCCCACCTCAAAGGACGAGACACCGGAGCGCAGTGCCTCGATTATCCTGCGGGCATCAAATTCATTCATGTTCTGCCCCCTCAAGCTGTCTGGCCACCTTGTTCAGATCGATGATGTCGGCAAATCGGTTTACCCTGCTGCTGCTTATCTCGTTTTGGATGCGCATCCAGAGCGCCTGGTATGATTTCAGCCCCCGCGTCTCGTCTTCCAGCAGGCTTGCATCCATCGCAAACACGATGATGAAATAGCCCAGCGCATCAATGCCGTCGATGAGCTCACGGATGCTTTCATAAGCATCCTCACGACGCATCTTCGTGTAGCGGATTTCCTCCAGAACCGAGGTCTCTGCCAGCATCTCCAAATTATCCACTGCCACCGCAATGCCGGCAAAGCCTGCAAGCCTCACGACTTCCAACAGCGAATACAACATATGCCGCGCATTCTGGCGCGTGATACGCGAGGGAGAAAGCCCCAGTCTGCGCAAGCTGGCCACGCGGACACCCTTATCGCCCCAAAGCCACCTGAGCAGTTGCTCTTCCGACTCGCTTTCCAGCGCGGGATAGCCCAGATACCCGCTGGTGATAAGCGCCGATGCTATGGCAAAGTTGCTGTCTATGTTGCGGTTCTCGAAAAACAACCTGCTCAGCTGAGCCCGTATCTCCCGCTTCGTGAGCGGATCAAGCGAGCCGGTCATCTGCAGGAAGTCCACAAAGCGCATGCCCTCCGGGATGTCGCTCTGGTCATAGCCCATAGCTTCTATCACCTGGTTTGCACAGGCCCGCATACAGCCCTCAAAATCTATCGACGAGAAGATGGCGGCGTAGATGTCCCTGAAGTCATGGAGCCAGGTTCCCTTGCCACTGATGAAGGTTGTCTTATAGCCACTGGCTGCTGCATCGCTCAGATAGTGTCGCAGGCAGGCCGATTTACCGCTTTCCGCAGCGCCGGTGAGGAACTTTATCTTACTGCCGCCCTGTGCTATGAAGGTTTCCAGATACTGCTCCGTCCAGAACCTGGAGACATACTGAGCGCACTCTTCCTTACTGCGCAGAGCAGCTCGCGCAGTTGCTTCCGTGGTGCCCATAGCTACGACTGGATCATTATCCATCAAGCGCGTATCTACCATCGACTCATCGTCCATCAAGCAACCTCCCTGTCCTCATCCTCAATCTCACCATTGTTCGTTTAGCTTTTATCAGTCGGTAAAGAAGCGCACCGTTGCGATGAACAACTCGCTGCCATAGGCATCAAGGATGCGTATGGCCCGGTTGTTGTTGCGGCTCGGCCCAAACTGTATCCGCCGGCCGTCCGCAAGCACCACGTCCTCGGCGCTGTACAACCGGGCAAGGTCAAACGCAAAGGCTCTCGCGTCGTAGTCTCTCCTGAAGCGCCGCATGGGAGTGAGGTACTTGTAGAGAGTGCTCAGATAGACGTCGGCGTCCATCACCGGCTTTTTGCCCTTGGCAGTGGCGATGATTGCCAGGTCGTAGGCCGCCGCCAGTTCGGCAGCAAATTGAACGGCATTAAACGACGCGGAAAGGAGCTTGGCCTTTCCGGCTTCCAGCATGTTGGCTATGGCTGCTGGCCTGAGCCCAGGTGCCTTTCTCCCGTTGATGAGCACATCCTCGTTTGAGGGGTCAATCTTGAGGCGATACGGGAATATCTCGTATGAGTTTCCTTCCCCGACGATGTCGATGCCGCGCTTGTCGCATTCTTCCACTAACTGCTCAGCAAAATCCCCTGATGCGAGGTAGGTGGCAGCATCAAAGCCCGTTACAGCGTCCGCAAGGGTGCCGATGTTGAGCGCCATCTCCTCAGCAGCTGCAGCAATGGCGGCGATGTCCTTTTCCGCCCCTCTGACGTCACCGTTCTCGATGCTCTTGCCTATTCGCCTCTGAAGCCTTTGCTGTAAGGCAATGCCTGCCCTGAGCTTTTCAGCGGTATCTGTACATTCGTCATGAAACGATTCAAAATCCACTTTGCCTCCTTGTTCAGATGAGTTTGCGACGCAAGCCGCAGAAATAATCCACAGTCTGACGTTGCAGTATCCACTCGATGTTTTCAAAGGGAGACTATAGCATATTCGGGTAGACTATAAGGGAAAGGCGTGGGATTTGAGAGGGATTGAGAGAAATTGAGAGATTCGGAGGAAAGGTGCGGGAACTTGCAGGAATCACTCTGTACGATTGGCAGGAACGCTGCCTTGATTCCTGGGCAGCAAACGGGTATCGCGGCACGGTGAGTGTCGCAACCGGCGCCGGTAAGACGGTACTGGCGCTCGCTGCAATCAGGCTGCTGTTAAACGGGCCGATATATTCCGAGGGCAAACAGCTCAGTGTCAAGATCATCGTTCCCCGGATATTCCTTGCGCAGCAGTGGCGAGCGGAAATCATCAGGATTCTGGGGATTCCCTCTGAACAGATAGGTCTGTACTACGGAGCACAGAAATGCGACCCCTCGCTCCCCTTTGTGATATACGTCCTTGACTCCGCACGCCATAACGTTGCCCGTCACATCCTTGCTGATGTCAAGGCAAACACCGGAGGCGACGTCATCGAGGGAGCCAGTGCCGTTTGTACGAGTGGAGCCAACACAGAACGTTCCGTATTCCTTATCTGCGACGAGGTTCATCACTTTGGCAGCACGGAGAATGCGCACGTCTTTGACTTTGTTGGGCACATCCCCGACTCGCACTACTTTGCGCTCGGGCTTTCTGCGACGCCACACTGCGAGCATTTCAATGACCGGATAGCTCCGGCGATAGGTGGCATCATCTTCACCTATGACATCGAGCGGGCCAGCACAGAGAGCATCACGGCAAGCTATCACCTGTTCAGGGTAGCGGTAGACCTTAACAGCGGCGAGTTCGACCGCTATGACGAACTCACCGATACCATCGCGCGCGTGAGCGCCCGTCTTGCCACGCGCTGCCCTGAGCTCAGAAGGCTTAGAGGACGGGAGTTCTTTGCTTTCGTGCGTCGTCTTGCCAACCAGGACGGACCTGTGGCTCCGCTCGCGCGCAGCCTGCTTTCGCTCATCCTTAAACGCAGAGCCGTGGTGATACTTGCCGCCTCCCGCAATACCTGCGCCCTTGATCTCCTTTCCCGCCTGCCTTACGACACACGGATCATCCTGTTCAGCGAGCGGATACGTTCTGACGATGAACTCTTCACCAGGCTTGAGGCGCTGTATCCGGGACGCGCCAGTCGCTATCACAGCCTCATGGAACCTGAGACCAGGCAGCGGGCACTGGAAGCTTACCGCAGTGGGCAGACACCGGTGATCGTCTGCTGTCGCGCGTTAGACGAGGGGCTCGACGTGCCCTTGACCGACATGGGCTTCATCGTGTCGAGCGGCACCAACCTCCGACAGCGCGTCCAACGCATGGGGAGGATACTCCGGAAGAGCAACACAGCTCAGCCCAAGCGTATCTTCTACCTATATGTTCCCTCGACCACCGAGAACCCCGAGCTGCTTTGGTCTGATGAGGCTGATAGGGAGGGAAATGCTGGTACTGTTGCCGTGCCAGTTGAGCTTGCCGGATCAGATGAAGCCTTTGAAGGGGCAGGGGAGAAGGGGACACCTTCTGCCTCTAGGGTCATCGAATCAACAGGTTTTGATCTGCACTATGATGGCTTTAGTCAGTCTTTGGTCAACGAAGATTACGATGAAATCGCCGCCCGGGTCATGGCCGCGCTTACGAGCAGGAAAGCCTCGCCGCAGCAACTCAAAGCGGCCAGCAAGCAGCTCCGCCGGGGAGCGATAGCGCTTGATTACCTGATGGAGGAGTCCGAGTGCCGCGCACTCCTCAACAGGGCCGTGCGTGAGGAGAAGGCGTATCTGCAGACCATGCTCCTCATGATACAGGAGGCTGCCAAAGGCATGGGTACTGTTGGGGAATGAAGCGGTTTTGTTCTGGAGGTTTGATGCCATCATGGTCAAGCAGCAGAAGATGAGCCGTATGAGAAAAAACTGGCAAGGCGCTTGGCAAACTTTACTTATTCAGTAAAACTTGCTAAAATGAGCTAAAGTTAGGAGAATGCTTGGATTCAGGAATTGACAGAATACTCAACCAGCCAGTTGAGATGATCGGCAAGATCGATCTTTCAGGCTATCCTCGATTTTACAGCACAGACTACGATATCAGCCATATAAGAATCGGTTCGGTCGATTGTATCTTGATCAAGACTGAAGGTGTTATCAAGCTGCCCGCTATTATAAAGATGGTGCAGTTTCTTGAATCCAAGAATAGTATGCCCTGCATAATCTCGACGTCAAAGCTCACCGATTATCAAAAGAAACGACTCTCAGAGCTTGGTATCGCCTATATTATTTCGCCCAACAATCTCTACATTCCCTTTCTGGGGATATCGATTCTGCAATCGAAGAACAGGACGGAACCTATCACGAGCCTCTCTCCACAGGCGCAGTACCTTGCATTGCACATCATCGATGGAAGCTGGGTTGGACTGAATGCAACCGCCGTGGCCCGCACAATGAAAAAGAGCTTGCCAAGCATCAGCAACTACTTCAAGGAAATCGAAGCTACCGTGCCCCAAGTCATCGACAGGTGCGGAACCAGGAAAGTCCTTGTGAATGACGGTGTCCTCTCCAGGGGAGAACTATTCAGGTTGTTTGAGCCTTACCTCACAACTCCAGTGAAAGACTCATTCTATGCGAAATTCAAAGGAAGGCAACGCAGCTTGATCGACCATGGATATCTTTACGCTGGCATCAGTGCCCTCAGCAAAACGACGATGCTTGTCGACTCTCCCTGGAAAACCTATGCCACCTCAGAATACGAGCGAAGCGATTCAGGCGAATTTGCAAGTGGCTTGACTGTTGTTACCGTTGACGACGATCCTGATATCCTCCTGCAGATATGGAAATACCCACCACAGGATAGCGGTGATGATACCGTTGATGATATATCACTCTATCTGTCTCTCAAGGATAGTCCTCAACTGGAGGATCCTCGAGGCGAAGAAGCTCTGGCGGGCCTGCTTGAGAGGATTGCTGGATGAGCGTAGAAGGTCTCGAATTGTTCAGACAGCGTTTTGCTCCCTACTCAGACGCTTATGTGCTGATAGGAGGCAGTGCTTGCGATCTGCTATTCTCTGAACAAGGCATGGACTTTCGAGCAACCCATGACCTCGATATCGTAGTTCTGGTTGATAAGCCTCTTTCTGGTTTTGCCAAGACGCTTTGGCAATTCATCAATGACGGCGATTATCTCTGCGGTTGGCGTAACAACCCGGATGTTCACTATTATCGCTTTACTGAGCCTAAGAGTCCTGGGTTTCCAAGGATGATTGAGCTTTTTGCTCGGCATCCAGGATTTCCCTTACGTGACGAAGCCTCATATATTGTGCCTCTGCCGGTCAATGATGATATTTCCAGCCTATCCGCCATTCTCCTTGATGATGACTACTATGAGTTCTTAAAAAGCAGTCTATCTACCATTAATGGGATCAATGTGCCCGATGTAGCGCACCTGATCCCTCTGAAAGCCCGTGCTCACATAGACCTGAGTGAAAGAAAAGATGCAGGACAGCATGTGAACTCTACTGACCTCAAGAAGCACAAAAAGGATGTTGTCAGCTTGGTTTCCATAGTACCTGTCAACGTTCATATCGAACTGAGTTCCCAGATGAAAGAAGACATGAAGCGATTCGTCGGCACTCTGCGACAGGAAGGAGCGCAAAGTAACCAGACCAGACCAGGATTGCCCCTGCAAGGAGCACTTGATGCGCTTGAAGATATATACAACCTTTAACGGGCTCTGAGAGGCAAGTGTTATTCTGAAGAAACATCTGACGCATTTCTGTCTTTCCGGTAGAAATGACTTAATGTTCAACACTAACAATCAACATCTCTAGGGCTACAAGAAGTGGTGCGATTTGCAGTCTTGAGCGTATGCTTGTCGAGTTGATGCGGAATAGTGCCAACATGCCTCTCGATTATTACAAGGAGGTCACTTCATCTTATTGCAAAAGAATTGATGCCATGGACATGCGAGCAGTCGAGGATTACATGAATCTATTTGAGCGCAATGACTATATGTGGGACATTCTCTACAAAGAGATACTTTAATGGATCTGAGCGAGATACGTCAGAGCTACGTTGATGATGGCATTGATTTTGAGAATGCAAATGCCAGGACGGCACAAGATGTGATGCTTGACATGATCTCTTCCTCCTCGATGGCAGACAAGGTGACCGTCAAAGCCGGTGTCGTGATGCAGCACCTTTCACATGATAATCGTAGAACATCTGTGGATATTTACGTTGTACAATGTGGGTATGACGGGTTGTATTCGCGAAGTGCAAAAGAGAAAAACCTCCACTGTATCGACATCAGTTCAGGTGTTGTCTGTGACAGAGCCTAGCGTACAGGTCAATAGGATAGCGAGAAATCAGTACAGGCAATTTGTAGTTTCATCCAGATACGAGGTCTCAATGATTATTGAAAGCATTTTAGTCTTCCTACTCTATTTCATCGGAGCATTTCTTTTGTTTCTAATCGTGAACGCAGTTGGGCCACGTATGGCTTCACAATATAGGGATATACTGACTGATATGAACGATTCAGAGCGTTCATTTAATGCTATTTATCGTATTGTTGCACCAGTGGTTATTTGGTGTTTGTTTGCCAGTCTATTGAAGCTTCTTGGTATCAGCATCGGGGTTGAATCGTTTTCAGTTTTTATTTTCTATTGGATCATCCGGTTGGCCAGTCTTTTTCTTTTTAATAAGATTCGTAGAGGATATCTTCTCGGTTTCTTTTGGCGCGTTGTGGCAAGCTGCTTGCTTGGATACTATTTTACTTTTAACATTATATCTGTAGACGCCAATTTGCTTATACCTGAAACAAGCGATGTCGTTTTTCAATTTTGGCTGGTCTTTGCGCTTGCAATTGTCTCAGTCGTGTCGAGAGCTGGCAGCCAAGCGAGATATGATTTTGAAAAGCAGTTTCACGAAATTAGACGTCTCGCTAATGGGCTATTACCAAAAAGATTCAAGGAAGATTTCGTTTTGCAAGCCTTATTCTACTCCTTCGCCACGATCGAAGATTATTATCGACCATCTCCGATTAGGCGAATGGAACGGTTGGCTCACCGCTTCGGCCTAGCTGAAACTACTGGCATCATGCAGGTTAAATCATCTAGGCCACTGAGCGACAAAGAAAGTATATTAGCATCTGTGCCAATAATAGAGGATATCTGGGATGATTATTTAAAGAAATCGAAACCTGTTGGCGATCTTGAGCATTTCACGGTCAAAGAAGGGTCATACAGCTACAGATTTGGGGAGTTGCTTAATCAAGTTCGGGTTGACTTCGATTCGATACATGCAAACTATATGGGTACCGTGCATTTTAATGGGGTGAACTTTTTTAATAATGCATCTTTCTATATTAGGTGCCAGGATTATATATCTGATGAGAGCGAGGTGATTGTGGAAACGTCGAGAGCTGAGATTTGTTAGGGATGTATATTATTGATATTGCAAAACGTCACTCATGGATGTCTGGCATTTCCTCGCAAGAAAGTTTCTGGTTCTGGATCATTGGGTCAGTTTTTCAATTGTACTTGGCACAAAACAGGCTATGATTCTTACTCTTTAGCGAGAAGAATTCATTTGATGCTATTCCACGCCTTCGAAGCTGAGAAGAGGGGAGAGAACGAAGGGGCACCCCTGTGTTTCAGGTGCCCCCTCTTCTACGGCGAAAAGCCGTGTTCAAGCGAACTGTCTGAACAGAGACTCAGAGGCTGGCAGCATGCTTTCCGGCAACACGGCCACTGGTCATGGCATGGCCCATGTTATTGCCGGCCGAAGGACCGGTGTAGGAATTACCATAGCGCTGACCGGCGGTATTGCCCGTGGCATACAGACCCTTGATGACAGAACGACGATCTGCCGCCAGCACCTGGAAGTTGCCATCGGTGACCAGACCGGCAAGCGTATTCAGACCAGGGCCAAAGAGGCGGCTGGTGCCCTGCGGAAAGACATAGAAGGGAGCCTCATCCAGCGGAATCAGAACATCGGCGGGCTTGCCAAAGTCATCATCCACACCGGCTGCGCACACTTCGTTATAGCGTTTGACCGCCGCCACAGCCGTTGTGAGCTCGTCGCCGGAAAGGCCGGCATTCTGCATGGCCTCTTCTGGGGTGGCACCAATGTAGACGGTTGAGACGAACATCTCAGCCATCTCACTCTTATTGGCGATTTCCAAACCGTGCACCGCTATCTCGGTGGCAGTGGTCGGGTCGGCTGTTTGCATGTCGGCATCGAACTTCTCCACGCCCTCTGGAAAGCCCCAGTTGGGAGCACCGTGATCAAGGCCGGCTCGTTGGACATACTGCATATACTTCTTGTCCAGAACCGCGAAGTTGCCAGCGATGCCGATCTCGGGCAGTGGGTCTGGCAGCGGTTGGCGAATGGACTGGGCCAGGATCAGCCCGGCAAAGGACTCATTCATGAAGCGCTCGCCGTGGCTGTTCAGGAATAATGCCGGAGTCGAACCCAAAGGCCCAAAGGAGATAGACGGTGCGTCGCCGGCCACCGGACGCGGATGGTCCTCTATGGCGCCGCCGACCCAGCAACCGATCTTGTGGCCGGAGCCATCGCAGTCGGTCATGCCCAGCAGGGTCTCCTTGGCAATGCCATAGCGATCGGCGTACTCGCCACACTCCGAACAGAGTTGATAGACCATCTCGTAGTTGGCACCAAAGTCGCCGGTGGAGAGGATGACGCCTTTGCTGGCGTTGAACAGCGTTATCTTGCCGTCAGCGTCTTCGGCATAGATACCGGTTACGGCTCCGCTTGCATCGGTTGCGCAGACCTGAGCGGTAAAGCCGCAGAACCAGGTGGCACCCAGGTCTTCGGCTGCCTCACGGGCATAGGTGCTCCACTCAGCCAGGCGCGAAATGCCGGTCTGCTCCGCCTTGCCTACCGGATTGGGATTCGTGGTACCAATGGTCTGGAGTGTCGAGGCCCACATCTTGTATCCGGCAATCTCCACAGGGTAATCAGAACCATCCGGTTTGTCATAGGCAATCTGCACGATGCATTCGCCGCCATCGCGATCCAACAGGTTCGAGCTTGCAGGGATGAGTGAGACCATGTTGTCCATCATCTCGCCGGAATTGTTCACGAAGGCTCGCACAACTTCCTGGTTGCAACGACCATTGGACCTGCGCACGTACTCATTGGTAATCTCATTCAGATCATAGGGCCCAAAACCCCAGCTCGCCAGAAGTTGAGAGTTATAGGAGCAGATGTCGTCGCCGCGGTAGACGATCTCGCCGTCGTTATGCTTTTCCACCACGGCCACTTTGGCGCCCAACTGAGCGGCAGCCAGTGCGGCCTGAGTGCCGGAATGTCCGCCGCCCACAACCACCACGTCAAAATCCTGTGTATCGTCCGCGCTGGGCACAGTTGGGGCGCTGCCCAGCCAGTCCTCGCTGCAGATATACCCATCCGGACTATCGATTGCAACTACGGTGGAACCGCTGTCGGAAGACGCACTGCTGGTTTGCGGTGAACATCCCGTCAAGCCAAGAGTACCGGCGGCGGCTGCAGCGCTGGTCAGGGCCGCACCCTTCAGAAAACTTCTTCTATCCATTTCCATCTCCTTTTCCTGTCTTTGCATTATTGCTACATGGCTCCAGGCGGCACTGCATTATTGTGAGAGCAGCTTTCCCAAACGAGCCACGCCTTGTTGCAAGCATAGGGGGCAGGTGTTGAGAGGTCATCACATCAGACGACGATATTGGAGTTCTTGGGTCAGATGGCCTCGACGTTTTGAGGTATTTTTTGATTTGCCGCACCTATTCCGCCTCATATTCACCGCTTGTACCGCCAAAAACCTCTTCGTTTGCTATGCTTGAAACAGTATGGAAAGCAGCAGATTCAGAGAAGAACTGTCCGCCTTATCTCCGCGAATAGTTGCGGGGCTGCCGCTTCTGCTTTCAACCCTGCTGTTCTACTCAGCTCCCAACACCCTTTTTGTAGCCTCTGAGAACATGGCCTTTATCGAACTCTTCTCGCTGATCAATCTGATTGCGACCATCGTCTGCGCATTGGTTATTACGCTGTTTGCACTGCGCAACACAACGCTCTCCCGTCGAGTCCTGCTCTGCGTCGGCCTGGGATGCTATCTCCTGGGAGGGGCCAGCTACTGTCTGCTTATCCTCACCGGTCTTTCCCAGACCATCCTGGTTGTTGCCAGTGCTGTGATCAATGCCCTGGGTTCGCTTGCCGTTTGCCTTATTTGGGGGCGTGTCTGCTCACGCTTGCATCTGCGTGCTGCCCTTGTCGCTCTTGCCAGCGCGGTTGCCGCCTCAGCCGTCTTGTTCTGGATACTCCTGCTTTTGCCTGAGACGATGCGGGTCGTCGTCTTCTTTCTGGCGATGCTGAGCCTGGCGGTTCTCTCCTGGCTGGAAATGCGCGGTAGTGTGAGCTCGCACGTTGGCAAGACCAGGAACGCCCCAGAAGACCGCGGCCTGGCTCAAGTCAAATCGCTGGCTCAGATTGCGGGGATTCCGGCACTTGGCCTGGCCTTCTTCGCCTTTGTCGTAGCGGTGATGCGCGACCAGTTTCTTACCAGCTTCAACCTGTATCTGGTAGCTTCGATTGTTGTTGCAGCCATTATCATCGTCTTCGTACTGCTCAGTTTGCATACCCTGACCGCGCGTGGCTTGCAGCTGACCTTCATTCCCCTGTTCGCAGTCTGTGTGCTCACCGCTGCTTCGCTGCAATACCAATTGGGCCTGGACGAAAAGCTGGTGATGCTGCTCTTGTTTGTGCTGTATGTCTGCGCTGCCCTGCTGACCCTCTCCACCATGACGGCTGTGGCCAACTCCGGCGAGTTCCATCCGGATATTGTCTTCGGTTCGCTGGTCTTCCTTTTTACTGCAGCCTCTACGGCTGGACAGCTGGTGAGCCGTGCCGTTGCTTCTACTATGGTTGGTTCTATCAATATCATTGCCACCACCCTCTTCAGCTTCATTGTCATCTGCTATGCCTATGTGCGCTGGCAGAAATCCACAGACATATCGGAGCCTGCGGATGAGACTGCCTCGGTCGTTGATTCTGAAACCGACGGTATTCAGGCCTCCTGTGCAAAACTGGCCGCCAAGCATGGCCTCACCGGACGAGAGCGGGAGATTCTGATCTTACTGGCCTATGGACATGGCGGCAGCTACATCTCGGAGGCGCTGTTCATCTCACCAAGCACCTCCCGCACCCATATTCGTAATATCTACCGCAAGCTTGCAGTGAACTCACGAGAGGATATTCTGCGTATCACGCGCGAGTGACCGTGAATTCTTTGCCTGCGTGCTGGGGACGTGTTGTTCGTAGTAACCAGACCAGAACAGAATTGTCCCTGCAAGAAGTACTTGATGCGCTTGAAGATATCTACAATCTTTAGCGGGCTCGAAGAGGTAGGAGTTGGCTTATCAGGCTATCTGACCCTCACAAAAGAGGCGGTGTTGCCGGGAACCAACTCGCCGATCTCGTTGGGCTCAAGTTCGGTCACATTGATGGTGTCGGCATCCACAACCTTGAACGAATAGGATGCTACGCCCTCAAAGTCCAGATAGCTGACCTGCTTATCACCGTAGACGATGTAGCAGCCTGTACCCTTGCCGCCCTGATCCTCCGGAACGCCGGGCATCTCAAAGTCAAAGCTGCCGTCTTCCTTGTAATCGAAGAGCAGCGTTGTGTCTGCGCTGGGGATTTCCGACTGCCATGTACCGATGAAGTCGTTGTTCAGCTTAAAGGGAATATCCTTCGTGTTAACAACAGAACCTTCCACGCGAGTGAAAGGCGAGGTGTTGCCGGGAATCTTCTCGCCATTCTCGCCAAACTCAAGCTCGGTTACGTTGATGGTATCGTTGTCTACAACTTCAAAGGTGTACGCAGCCGCACCCTCAAAATCCAACCATGACACCTGTATATTCTCATAGACCACATAGCCACCCGTGCCTTTGCCGTCCTGATCGGCGGGGACTCCCACCATCTCATAATCAAACGTGCCATCTGCTTTGTAATTGAAGATCAACGTTGTGTTTGCACTGGGGATTTCTGATTGCCATTCACCAATAAAGGGGTTGCTCAGGTCTGACAGATCAAAGGCCGCCTCACTTGCGCCACTTGCAGTGCTTGCACTACCTGCACTACTTTCCATATTGACGGGGTTCGCAGTGTTGTTTGAACTGCAGGCGGGCAGTAGTGCCACACTGAGCACAAGTGCCGCCAGAAGAGCTACGATTCGTTTCATACAACATTCTCCTTTTCTCTTGCACATCTTAAGAATCCATCCATCTGTGATGCAACAGGTACAACAAAAGATGTTAGACTAGACAAACATTGTATCGTGTGAAGTAACTCCGATAAGCATCTGAAGGAAACGGAATGGTTTTTGGGCAGATTTTTAGAGAAAATTGGTAGGTGATGAAGTGGCGAGTGTCAAGACAGGCCAAGCGGCGGTAGGGCGAATCGTACAGAACGGGGAGTTTTGCTTCGAGACAGTCGGGCCTCACACAGAATCTTGTGCTGACTACACCGAGCACGTCGAGTGTGGATCCTGCCTTGCCTTTGGTTCCGTCAACCAGCTTGCCTTTGAACGTAAGTTCCTGATTGAAGACATGGACTACGTGTTCTCTTCCAAGGCACACATTGCATGCCAGCCCAAAGAACCGTTCATTGAGATCCTCTGTCTTGATTCCATCGAAGCGGTGCACTGCGAGCAGGACAATACCATGATAACGGTACAACAGGGGGTACATATCCACTTCCATCAGGCAGAAAAGGGCGAATTGTGATTTGCCCCAAACGTGCCGGTTCGAGGTGTCAGGATTGCAATAAAGGGCAGGTTTCTGAGCGACTATCTCACCCGCAGATTTCCACAGGAAACGTTTGCATTGCCCCTTCGTGACCGAGCGAAAAACGCATGCCTCAGAAACCCCAGGCTGCAGGTCATCTTCAGTCAGATCCGCAACAGCATACGCTCGGGCGTGGAATGCGAGATGTATTACGAGAGCAAAATCATCGAGCTGCTCTGTGTCTTTTCTGAGCTGAACGCTGATTGTGTCGTTGTGCCGGAACTTCGGCGCTTGTCCGGTGCCGACAGGAACGCTGTAGAAGACGTAAAGATGATCCTCGAAGAACGATTTACCGACGCGCCTACCATCGCACAGTTGGCTCTTTTGACGGGGAAGAGCCAAGCCAAACTACAACATGACTTCAAGGCAATAGTAGGTTGTACCATTCACGGCTATCTCCAGTCGATTCGTATGGCAAAGGCCTTGGATATGGTTGAGCATACGGAAACCCCTCTGTATATCATCGCAAGGGAGGTTGGTTGCAAGAAGCCCGGACGGTTTGCAGAACTCTTCAAAAACACCTACGGCGTTACTCCAGATATACATAGGAGGAATCTGAGATAGCAAACTGCGCCGCGCGCAAAGAATGCCCATAACTCTTGCGAAACAGTCTGGTAAATGAGAGCGGCGTTTTTTTGGAGCGTATCTCCGTATCGAGCTATCAGGACAGGTTCACCTTCTGTCTTCCTCACCAAACACGAACCAGCAGATGCTGTTGCGAAGCCGCTGGTCATCAAACACCAGCTCGCGTATCTGCTCGGGGAGTCTGCTCCGCTGCCAGTTGCGCTCCGTGAGCCTTGCCGCTTCACGCTCCGGTTTCGCGGCGGATTCCATAACGGCGCGGATGGCATAGGCCGCCGCTCCCAGTTCATGAGCCGCAACGTGGGCCACGACCGCCGCCTGTCCTGCCGAGAGGGCAGCCATCTGCGCTGCCTCCGACACAACCTTGATCTCCCGTGCGGCATTCTGTGA
>JAISEO010000016.1 GCA_031264075.1 Coriobacteriales bacterium
AACAACTGAAAGCAAATCAGGAAATTGGCCATCTTCCGTCACGCTAGCAATTGTCCCATAAGACAATCCATCTTCATTGATTCCGATTTCGTTTAACTCTGTGTTGTCTGTATCACTGATAGCTATCTGGCTATCAGCAATAGCGATTTGTGTTACCACAAAATGTCCCAAGAGGAAACACCCAACTAAAAGCAACATGCTGATGAAGGCCAGCAGGAGAGTTCTCGCGTTGATAATTGATCTCATGTTTATACCTCCTAGAAAACCGTTAATACTGGTGCGGGCGAAAGGACTTGAACCTTCACGAGGGTAAACCTCACTAGCACCTGAAGCTAGCGCGTCTGCCAATTCCGCCACGCCCGCACTCGTAATGCGGTATAGTACCATAGAATGTGCCAGTCTGAACATCGGGAACACACATATGAAGAAAAACAATACTGTCCGTATCGACATCCATAACCATGTTTACCCGGAAAAGCTCGCCGCGCGCGCGGTTGAGGGCGTCAGCAGGTTCTATAGCATCGAGATGAGCTGCGACGGAACGGTGCAGAGCCTGCTCAAATCCCAGGAGGAGGCGGGGCTCGATTACTCCCTCATACACTCCGTTGCGCTCAAGCCGGACCAGGTAACCACCATCAACGACTTCATTGCCGAGCAGTGCCGTCTGCATCCCAGCTTCATCGGCTTTGCGACGATGCACCAGGACTTTGAGGATATGGAAGGCGAGATTGAGCGGGCAATTAACCTGGGTCTCATCGGTTTCAAGCTGCATCCAGACTCCCAGGGGGTTAACATCGACGACGATCGCCTCATGCGCTTTTACTCGCTCATAGAAGGCCGCCTGCCCGTCATGCTCCACTGTGGTGACTATCGCTTCGATAACTCGCATCCCCGGCGCACCAAGCACGTTTTGCGGGAGTTTCCCCGTCTGGTGGCAAACTGTGCGCACTTTGGCGGCTGGTCGCTCTATGACCTTGCCGTTGAGTATCTTGAAGAAGAGCGCTGCTTCATGGACCTCAGCTCCGCCTCGGTCTACCTCGGGCCGCGCAGGACAACGGAACTCATCAAACTCTACGGTGCGGATCGCATCCTCTTTGGCTCGGATTATCCCATGTGGAACCCCGCCAGAGAGCTTGAACGCTTCTTTCTCAACGATCTCACTGCCACAGAGCAGGAACAGGTGCTCTGGCGGACAGCCGAGGCCTACCTGAGCAGAAGCCTCCTCTAACGCTCCCTCTCCCTCTCACCGGGAGCAAAAAGGCCCACAGATCGGTCTATCGTAGGGCGCAGCGTCGTATTGACCGGCCTTTGTGCGTACCTGGTGCTGCCCGCCCTGCTTGACCTGGTGGCACCTCACCCTGTTTTGCCGCTCTCCTGCTCCACGCGAGCCTCGCGCCGCTTGAAGAAAAGGCCTGTGGCGATGCTGATAGCACAGAGCAGCACCATGGAGCCTGCCCAGACCCCTGCGGAGCTCAGCCAGTAACCAGAGGGCAGGGAGCGGATGAGCAGAGAGTCCGCGGGAAAGACCCAGGTACCGTCGGCAAAGAACAGACTGTGCATCCACGCAAAGAAGGCGTTGAAGTCTACGGCAACGACAATGCTGAGGATGAGGGCGGCCGCAAGGGGCAGGCCCCCGCCGGCGATGAGCGGCAGCCCGAGGAAGCCTGTCCGGTAGCGTCTCACGGTAATGGTCAGGAGGAGGATGAGCGCAAAGAGGATCCCGATGCTGACGTATTCCACGGTAAGAAACACCAGGCGCACGTCGAGCAGATGGGTGATCTCGTCAGAGCTGAGCGCGGTGCGGTAGTCCTCCCCGGTGGGAATGGCAGCAGCGTCGTCTCCAAAGGAGAACTCCCGCACAGCCGTGGCCACGTCCAAGAGATATTCACGTTCTGTGGCATCTGTGGTGGTTTGTTTGAGGGCGTCGTCCATGAGAGCAATACTCACCGGGGCCGAGCTTACCACCATAAAGGCCGCGAGGGGAATATAGACGGCCACCAGGAGCGTAATTACCACTGCCACTACTCTTCGCATGGTCAGTAGATCACCCTCCACAGCGTGAGGCCCTGGGCAGGGGCTGTTTGACCCGCCGCACGGCGATCACGCGCTTCGAGCACTTTCCTGATCCACTCGGGAGGCTGCCTGCGCAGGCAGACCTCAACCAGGCTCCCTACCATCACCCGTACCATCGAATGGAGAAATGCGTTGCCTATGACCTGCACGACCATGCACTGCTCGCCCAAATGCTGGGAACCAAAGACCATGACCTTTGACACCGTGCGCGTCGTAGGCCCGGATGCCGCCGACTTGGCCACGCAAAAACTGCGAAAGTCATGCTCGCCCTCAAAATACGAAGCAGCCAGCTTGAGTGCGGCGATGTCGAGGGGCTCACTGACCTTGAGCCACCACACATAGGGAGCCAGAAACACCGGCGGCGTTGCACTGGGATAGATACGATAGCGGTACTCGCGGGCCTGGGCAGAAAAGCGGGCCGAGAACTCTGCCGGCATCTGCTGAATGCGTTTAACGACGAGGCTTTCCGGCGTAAGGGCATTGAGCGAGCTTTGGAGTCTGTCAAAACCGCGCTCCTCCAGCTCGCCTTGGGCAAGGCCGAAGCTGACCACATTGCCAAGCGCATGAACACCAGCGTCGGTGCGTCCTGCTCCCGTCGTTACCACCTCACGGTGATAGATCGTATGCAAGGCCTGCTCTAATTCCCCCTGCACCGTGCGCTGAAACTCCTGTCGCGCAAAGCCGGAGAAGTGCGAGCCTTCATACGACACGGTGAGGGCCAGGACAGCGTCAGGCAGGCCCGCCTCATCGCAACTTTCGCTCTGCTGCGTGCCGGGCTCTCTCATAAGAGAGGCTTCCGGCGGCACGCCGATGCCTGTGTTACCAGCTGGTTGGTTATCCGTCATTCTTTGTTCTCTCGCCGTCACCGTATCTCGACATACAGCCCCTATTATAGGAGGTGCGATTTGGTATTTCTCCACCGTTTCGCACATGGTTGACTACCATGAAGGCGCCTTGAGCGTCGCATCCCCTCCTTGTTGAGTGGCCCGGTTCCCCGGGCCACTTGCTCTATGGGGACGATTCTTCTCGGAGCACGGGGCGGTCAAAGAGGGAGAGAGGCAGCTCTCCCTTCACACTACGGAGTGCCCTGAGCGTCAGCCTTCCACGTTTTCATGAACTCGGTCCAGCTCTGCAAGGTCTCATCGCTGAGGGCGTGTTCCATCATGCAGGCTTCGCTCTGGGCCTTGTTGGCCTCTACTTCCAAGACCTGCGAGAGAAACTCAGTGAGGATCTCATGGCGGTTCTGTACGCCGCGTGCATAGCGCAGGCCCTGCTCAGTGAGCGTGATGTCGCCGTAATACGGCTGTTCTACGAGGCCAGCGCTCTTGAGATTGTTGATGGCCTTGTTCACGCTGGCCTTGGATACATCCAACTTGGTGGCCAGATCCACCGAGCGTACCGAAGTAGTTGCGCCGCCAAGTTGATAAATAGCCTCCAGATAATCCTCGCCGGAAGAAGACAGCTTGTCGGCACCCTCGGGGCCGCTTCGCTCTGTATTCTGTGTTGTCATCGTCTCATCACTCCCAAAATCGAGAAGTTACCGGAGCTGTTGCCAGCAGTCTCTATGATAACAGCACTGGTAGTCTGTGTCAGCTAAAGGTTTGCATTTGCAATGAGGATATTTGTTGCCAGGCAAGGCGGCACATGACGGCACTACTTGCGGTAATGGCGTTATTTGCGAACGAAGCATGGCGGCAAATAGACCGTTGCAAATGCGAAGATTCAGCTGACACGGGCTACTAGTCCAACTCCTTGGCAATGGCGGCCAAATCGGTCTTATACGCGCGGTTAAAGACAAAGATGATAAGGAAGGCAACCACGGCAAGCGCCGCCAGAATGCCGTAGATGATGGGGCCGTTTTCTCCGGCAGGGGAGCCAAAGATGGCGTTGATTATCAGGTTAACCGTGGCAGCCGCAGCGATGCAGCAGTTGGTGATACCGAGATTCATGGCAAAGTTCTGGGCGCCAAAGCGCTGCCTGGAAAAGGCGGAGGCCATCACGGGCACCGACCCGTAGGGCAGGGCCACGAGAATCGCCGCGACGATGTAGAGTGGCCCCAGCGACACAGCCAGCGAAGCGGACAGGCCGAGCATACAGGCAATAGCCAATATCGCCGAGAGCACCATCACGGGTAGCAGGCCCATCTTGTCAAAGATAGCGCCGTTGATGATGCGGCTCAGCCCGTTCATGGTCGAGATGAGGCCTACCAGGAGGGCGCCAAAGCCCGCGAAGATCGTCGTATCCAGCTCCAACCGGGCGGCTCCCTGCGCAGCGGTACCGATGATGGCAAGGCCACAGGCAACGATAATGACGGACCAGACAGAGTAGAACCAGAAGGTCTTGGTCTTGAGAATGAACTGCTGTTGTGTCGGGCTCGACTTTGCTGCAGCAGCAGCACGCTCTATGCCCAACGTTGCCCCAATACCCTGTGGCGCAGGCTTGACGACAAAGGCCAGGGCAAGCATGATGACAAAGGCCACGGCGGCAATGAGGAAGAAGACCATCTGCCAGTCCATTATCCCAAACAGCGCGTTGGCCAGAGAGCCAAACACCAGGCTTGATATGCCAAAGCCCATCATCATGATGCCCGAGCACAGCCCTATGCGGTCCGGGAACCAGGGGTTGACGAGCGAGATGATGGCGTTGTAGGCGATGCCACAGCCCGAGCCGGCGATGATGCCATAGAACAGGAAGAGCATCCAGATATCCACCCCGGCAAGCAGGGCGGTGAGCACAAAGCCCACTGCCATGAGGATTGCAGCGACGATGATTGCCGCCTTTGCGGAAAACTTCTTGACTATCTGTGCGCCTACCAGGGCGGAGAGACAGAACGCAAACATCGACACCTGAAACACCTGCGGCAGCAGCGGCTGATAGGCTTCAAAAGTCCTGCCAATAGGCGCGGCAAAGATCGACCAGGCGTAAATAAGGCCCAGCACCAGTAAGGTGACCGTCGCAAATACCAGATACAGGATTCTCCTGCCCTTGATTTGCGCAAGTGTTAATGTTGTTGCATCCATTCCTGCCTCCTTGTTGTCGGCTTACCCAGCCAAATCCAATCCTGCAAACACTCGTAAGCGGAGTGTCCTGTAGCCTATGGTACCACTCAAAAGACAGCGCTTCACGAGAAAAACGCGAAAAAGGCTCATCCAGCCAAGAAAGCTGTAGCTACATAACGAGCAGCTACAAAGGCGGATGAGCCTTCTTCCCTTCTTTTTAATGCCTCAAAAAGTGTCAGGTGATTGATTACGCGCCGGGAGGCTTGGGAGCACCCGGAGCCCCACCGGGAGGCTTGGGAGCACCGGGAGCGCCGCCGGGAGGCTTGGGAGCGCCGGGAGCACCGGGAGCGCCCGGAGCGCCCGGAGCACCGGGAGCGCTGGGGCCGCCACCAATACCCATCTTAGCCTTGTACTCGTCTTCGTACTTGCTCAGATCGGCCTTGCAAAACGGACACTTCTTCATGATCACGCCGCCGATAACAGCGAGCTTTTTGCCACACTCCGGACATTCCGGATCGGGCATTTCAACACCTGCTGGCCTAAAACACATGCTCGAACTCCCAACTGATAGATTGTAAAAAGAAATTGCCTTTCGTAAATATAGCACAACTTGCCAAAAGTGAAGGGGAGAACGGGACTGGTGTTCTTTTTGGCCTCAAGCGGCGGCAGAGAGGAGAAGACGTGGCGAGCGGGGAGAGGGTACCGCGCAGCTCAGCTCAGCGTACTCGTATCTGTTGCAGGCACCGTGCTTTTCATGTCTGCTATCAGGGCACAGTGCCTCCTCGGGTCCTCGTGTCCGTAGGGTGACGGTTTCTGCTATGGGTAAAGTAGAGCTCCGAAGAATGCTATATTGTCTGGTGTCACGTAAGCGGGTGTTACCCAGCAAAGGAGTATTGTGCGCGAGCATGTCATCTACTATTTCAGCGGCACAGGCAACAGTCTCAAGGCGGCACTCACCATCCAGAAGGCCTTGGGCAACTGTGACGTGGTCTCCATGGGAGCAGCGGCAGGCAGCACAGCATCTGATAGCTCGTCCTCAAACATCTCACCCCCCGGCAAGGTCCGGAGTATAGGCTTCGTGTTTCCCTGCTATTTTGGTGGCGTACCGCACCGGGTTCTCGACTGTATCGCGGGCATGAATTTTTCCCCGTCGGAATCCGCCATGCGGGAGTCAACCATTCTCTCATCTGCCGCCCAGGAGCATGCTACCCAGGAGCCCGCCGCCCAGGAGCAGCCCTATGTCTATGCGGTCGTCACCTATGGTGCTCTCATTGGCACCGCGCTGGGCCAGCTGGGCAGGGCCCTGCAAAACCGTGGCGTCACGCTTGCCTACGCGGCGGCCCTCAAGGCCTTCTCCAATTACGTTATCCTGTATGACATGAGCAAGAGCGTCGCGGAAAAGACCGCACAGACCAAGGCGGAGCTCCAACCCATCATCGCCGACATCCTTGGCAGAAAATCGGATCGTGTCAAACGGCCCTCTCTCCTGATAAGCGCCTATAACCACCTCGCGAGCAGGAATGTCGCTACCAGGGATCGCAGGTTCATCGTACGGGAGTCCTGCAACAGCTGCGGCATCTGCGAGCAGGTTTGCCCGGTGCGCAACATCAGGCTCCAGACCGGCACGCCCCATTGGCTGGACCATTGCGAGCAGTGTCTGGCCTGTGTGCATTGGTGTCCCCGCCGCGCCATAGACTATGGTGACAAGACCCGTAAGCGAGGAAGGTATACCAATCCGGAGATAACCTCTAAGATGTTCATTGATTATTTGAACGGTGCAGGTATCGACAGCAAAAAAGCCTGACGCCGGAAGGCGGCAAAAGCCTGCTCCCTGCTCTCCCCAGTTCAGGCGTTACCAGGCAAGCGGCCCGACCCTCAGGCTTCTACGATAGAAAGGATCTCTCATGGCAACCAGGAATCTGGAGCTCTACCATCATTTTTACGACATCAACGCGATAGATCCAGAGCTCTTTGAGCGTTTTGACGTCAGGCGAGGGCTCCGCAATAACGATGGCACCGGCGTCATGGCTGGCCTCACTAATATTGCCAACGTCCACGGCTATGTCATCGTCGAGGGAGAAAAGCGTCCGGACGCGGGCCGTCTGTTCTATCGAGGTCATGACCTGTGCTGTCTGGTAGACGTGGATGACACCGACAAACGCATGAACTTTGAGGAGATTGTCTACCTGCTTTTGATGGGAAAGCTTCCCACGTCAGAAGAACTGGCCACGCTGGTTGCCCATATCGATGCCGAGCGAGAGCTGCCGGACGGCTTTACCGCCTCGCTCATCATGAAGGATACCTCGCC
>JAISEO010000027.1 GCA_031264075.1 Coriobacteriales bacterium
CCGCGTATGCGCGTCTACGATGCCGTCAAGGCACCGCTGGATGTGCTGAACCGCAGCGGCGAGCGAGCCAAGTTGGCTCGCGTGCGTGAGGTTTTCGAGTTGGTGAGGCTGCCGGAGGCGTATCTTTACCGTTATCCGCACGAGTTTTCCGGCGGTCAGCGCCAGCGCATTGCCATCGCCCGGGCTTTGGTCACCAATCCGGAGTTCATCATTTGCGACGAACCGGTCAGCGCTTTGGATGTCTCGGTGCGAGCTCAGGTTCTCAATCTTTTGAGCGAGATACAGAATCGGCAGGGCGTCTCGTTCCTGTTCATCTCTCATGACCTTTCGGTTGTCCATCACATCGCCCACAGCGTAGCCGTCATGTATCTGGGGACGATCGTCGAGGTGGCTGTCAAACGCGATCTCTATGACCACCCGCTGCATCCCTACACCAATGCTCTGCTCGCGGCGGTTCTGCAGCCGCTGGGTGAAAGGCGCTACGAGGAGGTGATATTGTGCGGGGAGGTGCCCAGTCCCACAGATGTACCCAGCGGCTGTCGTTTCTGTACGCGCTGCCCCCAGGTTCAAGAACGATGTATGCAGGCCGCACCCGCGCTGCGCGACGTGGGTCTGGGGCATCTGGTGGCCTGCCACCGCGTGGATGAGGGTGCGGGTCGCTACGAGTATGTGCCCCAGGACAGCGACGTGCGTATCTAAGGAAGCGTAGTACTTCTTTGGCGTTTCGTAAAGGCCATTGTGTTGCGCAATGCAACGACTAAAAGAAACAGAGGAAAGGAAGGATCATGAAAGAATCAAGAACTACGAGCAAGTCGAAAAGGCTGAAGAAGCCTCTGGTACTGCTGCTGGCGGTATTGCTGGCGCTGACCCTGCCGTTGACGGCCTGCGAGAGCGGCGCGGGCGACACAGGCGGCGCAGACGATGATAATGCCTCGTCGGGTAAGACTGTGGTCATCTCTCTGGCTGCTGCCTGGGACAACCTGAACGTCTTTGACTACGGCTCTGACTATGCAGCCTACGTTAAGAGTCAGGTCTTCGACAAGCTGGTTATCTTAAACGACGACGGCACGCTGCGTCCACGCCTGTTGGAAAGCTGGGAGCTTTCGGAGAATGGCACGGTGCTCACAGCTAAGCTCAACCCCAATGCCGCCTGGCAGGACGGCGAGTCGGTGACGGCCGAGGACATCGTATTCACCTATGGGCTCTTTACCAACCCGGATGTGACGACTACCGCTCGCACCACGCTTGTGGCCGGCACCGACGAGAACGGCTACCTAGAGGCCGGCAAGACTCTGGGCGTGCGCGCCATCGACGAGAAAACGGTGGAGTTCACCACCAAGCAACGTACGCAGGACCTGCTCTTCTTCAGCGATGCCGACAAGTTCTACATTCTCCCCAAGCATCTGCTGGCTGACGCCGACCCGGCTACCATCATTGACAACCAGTTCTTTGCCAATCCCGTGGGTTCTGGTCCCTTTAAGTTTGTCTCCCAGACTATCGGCTCTGAGGCTGTACTTGAGGCCAATCCCTCCTATTTCCTGGGTTCGCCAGACTTTGATCGGCTGGTAATTCGCGTGGTGAGTAACGACAACGCGCTCTCTGGCCTGCTTTCCGGTGAGATCAGCGCCACGGGCGGTACCGGTATTGGTACCCTGCCCTACAACGACTGGAAGATCGCTCAAAGCGAATCCAGCCTGGAGACCAAATCTCTGCCGCATCTTGGCCAGCAATTGATTATCCTCAACACCACTTCGCCGGCTCTAACTGACGCCCAGGTACGCAAGGCTTTGGAGTTGGCCATCAATAAGCAAAGCATCATCGATAGCCTCTATGGTGGCGAGGCTCTGGCCCTCTATGGGCCCATTCTTCCCACCAATTCTTACTACAACCAGGATTTGAAAAAGAATGAATACGACCCGGAGCAGGCCAAGCAGCTTTTGGACGCAGCAGACTTCGACTACGGCTACACGCTACGGGTCTTTGTGCCGGCCGGAGTGACTGAACGCGAAAAGGCTGCCGTGCTCATCCAACAGGACTTTGCGGCCGTGGGCATCAAGGCTGAAATCAACGTTGTGGAGTTCGCGGCTCTCGCTGATGTGCTCTATGGGGACAATACCTTCGACCTCTGCTTTATGGGTTATACGCCCACGGCGGCCCCCAACGCTTCGGGCAGTTGGTACGCGCCTTCGGCACAGAGCGTTTCGCATTTCCTCGATCCGACCATTTTCACCGAGTACACCCTGGCTGAGCAGGCTGCTACCGACGTTGAGGCCCGTCAGCACTACAACAAGGCCCAGGAGCTCATAGAGGAGTACGTGCCTTACATCTACCTCTACAGCCCCAACAACCTCATTGCCCACAGTGCCAACATCACCAATATCGACTATGGCACTTATTTTCTTACGGATACTGTTTACGAGTGGAAGGTGGAGTGACTGATGGCACAGTTTACAAAGTGACGGAAGAGTGGAGCGGGGTCTGTGGCATCAAAGGGTTCTGGTTGGTCGCCGCGGCTCCGCTCCGGATGCCACTGCACGGTGAGGATGGGCAGATGACGGTGTTCAAGGGCCTCCACCACGCCGTCGGGGGAGAAGGCTGAGGGGCGCAGCGTTGGAGCGATGTGATCCACGCGATCGTTATGGCGGCTGTTGACGCGAAGCTCTTCACCAAAAAGTTGGTGCAGGATGCTGCCTGCTTCGACGCTTACGGTATGCGCCGTTCCCATATGCTCGACGCCGTCCCGCAGCTTGAAATCATGTCTGAGGCTGCCGCCTTCATAACGGTTGATCACCTGGTGACCCAGGCAGATACCAAGGATGGGCTTGCCTGCCTGCTTGAAGGCCCGGTAAATAGTCTCGTCAAAGCGGTTGCGTAAGGGGTCCTCCTCGGCCAGCAGCTGGGGAAGCATATCCAGACTGGGGGCGAACATTGCCGTGCCGGTGAGCAGCAGCGCATCGGCGGCCGCGGCGTAAGCGTCGGCCTGCTCAATGAGAGGGAAGGCCAACAGGGGCAACCCGCCCGCCTGGGTCAAGGCTGCCACGTACGTATGATTGATGAGCACAGCGGGCTTGCGTCCGAGCCGGTCATAGGCCGGGGCACCGGCCAAGAGGACGCGAGGCAGGTGTCGGCTGCCAGCAATGTTATGGCTGGCAGTGTTGCCGATGCTAGTGCCGACGCTGCTGCTGGTCGTGACTGTCTGGCTTGAGATCTCGGTTCGTGTGTGGGAATGGTCCCGCACTGCGCGGATAAAGTCGTCAAAGCGGGCCTGAGCTTCTCTGCCTTCCTCTGTCGCCGCGGTAAAAAATGGCTGGCTGTTTCGGGCAGAACTTGCGGCATCAAGTACCGAAGCTCCACGTCCCAGCCCCAACACCGGTTTGCCCTGAGCCAGAAACTGCTCCAGAAGCGCGAACTCCAGCTCGTCACGACGTCCGCTGACAGCCAGCAGGTCCTGGGAGTTCGTGTAGTAGCCGCCGAAGCGAGCTCGATGCAGCGGTGCTCCGTCTGGCAACAGCAATCCATCGGCCAGCTCTGCGTAAGCTTTGGCAAGCTTCGGCTCCAGAGGCGCTAATGTCAGGATGCCGGCCGCGTCAAACTGGTTTGCCCAATGCCGTCTGACGACATGATTGGCGGTACCGTCCAGAGGATCAAAGCCCTCCTCGCCCGTTACCAGTACTTTGAGAGTTTCAAGCATCACGCCTCCTCTTCTCTGGACGCACGGGTGCTTTTACAAGTGTTCTCAGTATAGCAAGGAGGCAGCACGCGAACCTTCGTGTACGGCTGTGATAAGAAAATCCAATAGAAAGGCTTGCGAGTATGAGATTCATCGATTTTCATTGCGACACGTTGTTGGCGGCAGCTTTCATGGGGGCCAGCGATATCGTTGATCTTCCTAACTCCCACCTGGATTTGTGTCGGCTGCACGCGGCGAATGCGCAAGCTCAGTTCTTTGCTATCTTTCTTCCTCCCCGGAGGTACCTGGAAAGCTTCGGCGAAGGCGGTATCGATGACGAGCATTGTTTCCGTCGTTGCTATGATATTTACCAGGCCAGTCTGGTGGCGGCACCCGATATCGTTCGGTCGACCAGGAGCGTTGACGACCTCGACGCTCACTCGGCGAAAGGCTTGCTCTCAGCTTTTCTGACCTTGGAGGATGGTCGTCTCATTGATGGTCAGATGGAGAGGCTGCAACGCTTTTATGAGCTGGGTATACGATTGATCTCTCTCACGTGGAACGATGAAAACTGCTTTGGTTGGCCCAACTCCAGCGACCATCAGGTCATGCGGCGCGGACTCAAACCCTTTGGCATCGAGGCTCTCGACGAGATGCAGCGTCTGGGCATTATCGTTGACGTCTCGCACCTTTCCGATGGGGGCTTCTGGGACGTTGTCTGTCACGCCGTACGACCCTTCGTGGCCTCGCATTCTAATGCCCGAGCCCTGTGTCCGCACTCACGCAACCTGACGGACGAGATGATCCGAGCTCTGGCTCAGGCAGGCGGCATCATCGGTCTTAATTTTGGCCCGCCCTTCCTCAACGCCGATACCGCTGCCACGCAAAGCACGGTAGGTTTGGTAGCCGATCACGCTCAGCACCTTTTGCGTGTTGGCGGTGAGGACGTGGTCGCCTTAGGCAGCGACTGGGATGGCATCCAGGGCGAGATTGAGTTGGACGCTCCTTGCAAGCTGGAGCTTCTCTGGCAGGAGCTCCGCCGCCGTTTGGTTCCCGAGCGCGTCTTAGAAAAGATAGCCCACTCCAACGCACGACGCCTTCTTGCCGACACGCTATGATGCTTTCCGCAACAGGAGGCGCTGATGCCTCGGGGCCTGTCGGCCCGCTCTCGCTGAAGGGGCTGTTGATTGTGAGCACTAACACCGAATTAACTTTTATCTACGTTTTTGTCATGAAGCGTTGATTTTTTCCCAGATATATATACAATAGAGGCGTTACTATTTGCGGTCGCGATAGGAAGCGTATGAAAAGACGACTCGAACAACAGCTTAAATCCTGGCATGATTCCAACAGCGAGCGTCGCCCGCTGCTGATTAACGGCGTGCGGCAGTCGGGAAAGACCTGGCTGCTGAAGGAATTTGCCCAAACCTGCTACGAAAACTCTGTCCACGTCAGCTTTGATGTGGAGAAAAGGGTTGCGTCGTATTTTGATGAGAGTATCTCTCCGCAGCGTATCGTCCAATTGCTGGAAGCCGAGTACCAGAAGAAAATCGTTCCCGGTAAGACGTTGCTGATACTTGATGAAATCCAATCATGCGAGCGGGCACTGACCTCGCTTAAATACTTCGCCGAGGATGCCCCGGAGTACCATGTGGCGGCGGCT
>JAISEO010000028.1 GCA_031264075.1 Coriobacteriales bacterium
GCCGCCATGCTTCGTTGGCAAATAACGCCATTACCACAAGTAGTGCCGTCATTTGCCGCCTTGCCTGGCAACAAATATCCTCGTTGCGAATGCAAACCTTTAGCTGACACAGACTACTAGCCTATCTTGCGCAGAAGGAACTCCAACTCCTCCGGCACATCGAGGGCCGGGGTTGGAGCAAACACTACAGGAACAGCTGGCGCCACGCAAACGCCGCGTTTTCTTGCGTGCTTCAGCGCGGGAACAAGCTTGATGTGCGGCGTTGGGGCGCTCTCACCAGGCACGGGTATCCGCCGGTGGCGTGCAAGGTGAGGCCTGGCGGGGGAAGGCGTGGCAGCAGGAGCTGCAAGGACTACCGGCTCGGAGGCGCGAGGCAAGGCAGCAGGAGTGGTAAACGCTGCAGGCTCGGCGATGGAGGGCAGCGTGCGACGGGTCGTAGCGCTCAGAGGCGTGGCCGTAAGAGCAGCCTGGGCTGTAAGACGTTGGATTGCCTCCTGCATGACCAACTCGCTTTGCTCCGAGTAGCCGCCGCACAATTCTTCGGGGGTCTCGAGCTGTCGGTAATCAAAGTGGTCATTGCCTTCCTGCAGCATGCTGGGGTTGCTCGCGCAGGCAGAGTTGTGGCAGATGAGCTCTTTCTGGGCCGTATATTTAACGAGGAGCACGATACTCACCACTACAAAAACCAGCGCCACCAGGGCAAGCAGGGCCGTGAGATAGACCGGCGGGCTGAAGCTCAGCTGTTCGGTAGCGGGTGCAGTCTCCGGGCTCACAGACGCAGCAAAAGCGACCCCTGGCACAGAGCGGAGAGAGACGGCGATGACAGACAGGACGACCAGGCTTTGTGTAATCTTCATTTTGGCTTCCTTCTTAAGCGTGTCCGTGGCTACCATGATAACGCATTGCTGGGCAAAACGCAAAAACTTTTGTCGGCGCTCGTGGTTATTGCCCGCGTTTTTTGCTAGGCTTATCCTGCAATGAATGCTAAGCGCAACATACCCATAAAACAGCGTAAGCCCTGGTTCTTCCAGCAACTCATCAATAGTTGGTTCAACCGCCTTCTCGGCGCTGCTTCTGACCGATCGTTCAGCGGGCAGGAGGCGAGGTATGCCTCCGGCAGCACAAAGCGTGACTACGTCTGGAACACGGCCGGTCTCGCTGTGTGGGGCATGGTCTTCCCCCTTCTCACCATAGTGGTAACCCAGGTGGTGGGCGTTGAGCAGGCAGGCAGATTCTCCCTGGCCTTTGTTGTGGGCCTGCTCCTCATGTTCGTGGCCAATTATGGCGTGCGCACCTTTCAGGTATCCGATCTTGAGGAGCAGCACAGCTTTGCGGACTACCAGCTCAACCGCTTTGCCACCTGCCTCATCATGCTCGCCATTGGCCTGCTCTACTGCGCTATCCGCGGGTATTCCGAGGAGATGTTCACCGTGAGCATGGGGGTGTACGTCTATAAGATGGTCGATGGCCTGGCCGATGTCTACGAAGGCCGCCTGCAGCAGGTGGGAAAGCTCTACCTGGCCGGCATCTCGTTGGTGCTGCGCTCCGCGCTGGTCGTCGTCATATTCTCGCTCTGCCTCCTTATCACGCGAAATCTGGCCGTGTCCTGTGTTGCCATAGCCTTTGTGGCACTCGTCTCATTCTTCCTGGTGACGCTGCCACTCGCCCTGCTGGAGTCACCAAAGTCTCGGAAGGCCAGCCTTGCCTGTGTGAAGGACCTGTTTGTCCAGTGCTTTCCGCTGTTTCTCGCGCTGTTCATGTTCAACCTCATCGACAGCATGCCCAAGTTTGCCATGGAGGGCGTGCTGAGCTACGACAACCAGCTGTATTTTAACGCGATGTACTTTCCCGCGCAGGCCATCCTGCTCGCCGTGCAGTTCATCTACAGGCCTCAGCTCGTCCGCATGGCGAGTCTGTGGGCCGACAGAAAAAACCGCAGGAAGTTCGACCTGATGATACTCATTGTCATTGCGAGCGCCCTGGTCCTCACCGCTGTGATGATACTCGTGATGGGCTGGATAGGCATCCCCATCCTGAGCTTCCTCTATGGCGTTGATTTTGAGGAGTTCAGAGGGCTCGTAACCATCATGCTTATCGCGGGCGGCGTCACGGCAGCCATCGACTTCCTGTATCAGGCCATCACGGTGCTCAGGAAGCAGCGCGCCGTCATGAAGCTGTATTTCATCACCTTTGCCTTCTCATTGTTCATTCCCGCGCTCCTCGCGCAGTACGCCGACCTGGCGGGCGTTGTTCTCAGTTATCTCATCATCATGAGCATCCTGTTTGTGCTGCTGCTCTCCGAATACCTCAGCATCCGCTGGGGCTTCTCTCGTGAGAAGGCGTCGGAGGCCACAGACAGGCTCACGCGTTGGCGCGCCGAAAGGTCACGTCTGGAACAGAAACGTCGCAGGCAGGACCATATGCAGGACGCGCAGAGGCGCAGGGACGCCGACTCCGACGATGATGATGACGCGTAACACGCGTAACATGGGGAGAGATCTCGCTTAGTATTTGGTATGGTTGCCCAATCGCTCGAAATGCGCTATGCTACAGAGCTTGGCAGGACGGGTGTTTCGAGGCGATTATGCAGGGCATTAAAACTCGGGGCTTGCTCCATAGACTGATCGCCATATCACTGGCAGTGCTGCTTTGCGTTCCAGCACAAGCGGCATTTGCCCAGGAGCCCGTTCACTCAGATACCGAAAATCCCAATGAGGTTATACTCCGTGAGGACGGCACAGTACGTTGGCCACTCAATCTCCGCCTGCCTGAGCCCGGTGAGGAGTACGCCCTCGATGAGATCCTTGTCTGCTTCAAGCTCGGCACCACGGTAGCGGCAGCCTATGCGGCATTGGACGATCTGGCTTCCATCGACGGGCTCTTACAGCCTGCGGAGATTACAGAATACCATCTCGCACGACAATACCCCCTCACTCTTTCTCTAACCGACGGTTACACCGTGACAGAGGCCCTCCAAGAAGTCTTTGACCATCCAGATATTGACTGGGCAGAGGTCAACGGTGTCAATTATTATGCTGACGAATTATCTCAAGCAGAGTATGTACCCTACGACGAACACTCCAACAAGGAAGAAACGCCTTGGGTAGAGCAGATAAACATACTTTTGGCATGGCAGCACCATGCCAGCTTCCAACAGGCCTATGTCGCGGTGCTTGATGGGGGGGTCGTCGCAAACCATGAGGATCTGCAGGCCAATCTGGCTATGGAATATTCGCGCGATTTGGCTGGTAACAACAATAGTCTACTGGGCCAAACACTTCGTCCTGTGCATGGCACCCATGTTGCGGGCATCATTTCTGCTGTGGTCAATAACGGCATAGGGATAGCAGGGGTCTCACATAATGCAAAGGTCATTCCGATAAATGTCTTTGATCCCGAAACGGATCAAGCATATGATGAAGATATTGCTGAGGCCATAAATTATGTCGTGGATTCAAATATTGCGAACCTCCATGTAATAAATATGAGCTTAGGTAGATACGGAAAGCCAAATGCTTTGGTTCGCAGCGCAATCCAGAGGGCTCAGGCGAAGGATATCGTTGTGGTCTGTGCCGCCGGAAACGATACATCATCAGAGACATATTATCCTTCTGACTACGATGAGTGTATATCGGTTATTGCTTTGAACGTCAAAGCAAATGCCAAGGCTTGGTTTTCCAATTTCGGCGAAGCCAAGGATATATCCGCACCAGGTCAGAACATTCTGTCGACGACGACTGCGGGAAAGTATGGGCAGATAAGCGGCACCTCCATGGCTGCCCCCATGGTGGCAGGTGCCGCTGCCCTGCTCTTCTCCTACAATCCGGGCCTGACCGCAGACAAGGTCAAAGATCTGTTGTATAGATCGGCCACAGACCTCTACACCGAGAATTATGACCCGTATAGTGGCCACGGGTGCCTCGATGTCGGAATGGCCCTTAGTATGCTGATGACACCGAACTTCATCCGCCTCGGTGGCCCCCATCGCTACTCCACCATGGAGCTTATCTCAAACAGGAGGGCAAATACTGCGCACACCGCCATCGTCGCCTCAGCAGACAGCTACCCGGACGCCCTCTCAGCCTCTGCCCTGGCAGGTATCTATGATGCTCCTGTACTCCTCACCTCTACCGACCCCTCCGCCTCGCTTGCCCCTGAGACAAGGCAGGAGCTGATACGGCTGGGTGCCACCAACGTCATTATCGTCGGCCTGGAGGCCGCAGTCTCACCAAGGGCAGAAGCCGACATAGCAAATATAGCAGGTGTCACCAACGTCTTCCGTTATGGTGGCATAGACCGCTACGCCACGGCCTGTGAGATATATAGCTCCAATAGGGCACACTACTCCAACACTGCCGTCATCGCCTCTGGCGAGGACTTCCCCGATGCCCTGTCGATAGGCCCCTATGCCTATGTATCCAAGAGTCCGATATTCATGGCTGGCGCAGACTGTCTGCTCAGTCAACAGACCATAGACACCATCCGAGGTGGCAGTTTTACTAACATCGTCTTTGTGGGTGGCACAGCCCGCATCAGCGAGGATGTGAAAACACAGCTGGGCGGAGGATATGCCTATGAACGCCTGGCGGGCGCTGACCGCTACGAGACCTCTAACATCATAGCGGCTTGGTCGCGGGCAAGGGGTCTTACCCTGAGCCATGTGGCCCTGACTACTGGCGAGCAGTTCCCTGACGCGCTCTGCGGGGCTGCGCTCTGCGGTAAGAATCGCTCCGTCATCCTGCTCGCAAGCGACACGCCGGGCGGCTACGCCGCCATTGACGGAAACCTCACAGGAGCAGGGTCGTTCGTCGAATTGGGCTACATCCTTGGCGGCACTGCCGCAGTATCTGACAGCACCGCCGCCTATGCCGAGTCCAAGCTTAACGAGGGACACTGATATGCGAAATAGCAGAAACTTCTTACTGATAGCAGCATTACTTATGCTTGCAGTGGCGCTGTTCATTCCTAATGCTGGCTATGCTGAGGTTACACGACAGGGGGAGGCGGCTAAACAGGCAGAGCTCTCTCCACTGGCCCTGGGAGACATAGATATTGACCAGACCACCTTCCCCGACCGCAATTTCTTTCTGTGGGCCGAAAAGCAGAGCTGGGGTCTTGATCGCGTCCTCACAGTTCAAGAAGCCGCTTCTGTGACCTATCTTGCTTTAAGTACCGAAGGCGTTCGCGACTTGACTGGGATTGAGCACTTTCCAAACTTAGAGATCTTAGGTTGTTACAACAACTACCTCACAGAGATAGACACTTCGCATAATCCGAAGTTGGTAGGCATCAATGCCTTCGGCAATCCGGATCTGTCATCGGTTAACGTGACAGGCAATCCCTCGCTGCTCTGGCTGTCTTGCTCTGGAGGAAAACTGACTGAGCTGGATGTCTCTCAAAACCCTGAACTGGCTGATCTCAGCATCGAAGATAACAAAATACGTGAACTCGACCTGTCGCATAACCCTGAGCTCACCAGTCTGTCATGCAGCGGTAATGACCTGTCGGAGCTGGACGCGACTGGTAACCCGATGCTTAGAGAACTGATGTGTGGCGGCAACCACCTCACGACACTCGATCTCTCGAAGAACACCGAGATGCTTCCCGTCTATGTTGTTTTTTATCGCTTTCAAACCTCTATGGCAACGGTCTTCTCCCCCGATGGCGACATCACCCGCTACGTGGACTTGGCAGCGGTAGTCGGAGCAGAGAACCTTGGCAACATCACTTCGGTTACCGGGGGCGTGCTTAGCCAGTCAACAGGCTTGGTGACCCTTGACACTTCCACGACAGACACGCTCGTCTATACCTATGATGTAGGATACCCCTACAGTGTTTTCGACATGGATGTGACCCTCACCCTCACGTCAAGCGAAGCACCCCTCATGAACATCAGCTTTGACGCGGCAAACGGCAGCGCGACTATCACGTCTACCATCCCCAGAGGCTCACTGCTCACCAAACCTGCTGACCCCGTCAAAGACGGCTATCGCTTCGCTGGCTGGCATACGCAGGACAGCGAGGGCAATCTCACACCCTGGGACTTCGACTCACCGGTGGCTGACCATACTACCCTGGTAGCCAAATGGGAGGAACTCACCGAAGAAGAACCGATAACAGAAGAACCCATAACAGAAGAGCCGGTGAAAGAAGATCCCTCCAAAGTGGGTTCTGTAGTTGAGAGCCCTGCTGATGCCAGAGCAACCAGTGCTGCTCCCCGTCTTCCGGCTACAGGCGACAACCGCTACCTGGTAGGTGCTGGCATTCTGGCTCTGCTGGCCGCTGCCTCGCTCGCGATTGGCGCAGGAATGAGGGTACGCCGGCGATAAGGCTGAGCTTAAGGGGAAGAATCCAAACCGGAGAGGCAACGCGGTAAAGAAGGTACCCTTGGAAAGGTTCAGATGCTCCTTGAGGTTGATTCTCGCCTGAAGTGCCACTCTTGCACTTCCGATAGGAATCAACGGGTTGAATCTTGCCCGAAGTGCAACGTCGGGGATGCGCTCGGGGATGCAGCCCCAAAAACCTCGTCGCATGTTTGAATTAAGGAGAACCTGATTTTTGAAATGAGGTGAGTGGACATGGCAACAAGTAGCATATTCAGTACCATCAGGGTGATCGATGAGAAGTCGGCGCAACGATTAGTTAATGCCATGATTGCTGCCGAGGAAGCCAAGACAAACAAAGAATCAAAACCGGTTGCAGCGCAAGAACTGAAAGGCAAGGATTTGCAAAACTTCTTCAAGGAGTATTGATCATCGATTACTTTACCGTAAACCTCGCTGAGCTACTCAGCAGTCAAGGAGTGGAGAGGACGGAATCGTTTCTCTCCACTTTTTCAAGCAGGCACAATCAGGATGTTAAATCCATCTGAGCCCAGAAAAAGACAAGCGGGACAAGGCTACTGCTTCGTGTGCTTCAAATCCACAGCTCTCGTTCATTCTCTTACCGCCTTATCCAGCACACAAGCTGGATGAAGGGTCTATGCCAGGTAACAATCCGGCCCTGGTCCCGGTAACCCTCTATAAAAACTCAACGGCAATCAAGTTGCGTAAAAGCTCAAAGTACTGAAATTCGCCGCTGGACTGCTCCAAGATTTCTGACTCCAAAACTTATTGTCAAGCATTGTCAAGCGCCCCAAAGTTTTACTCGATCAGCGCTTGACACCTGTCAGCTGGTATGGGATACTCTAAATAGTAGTTAACTTATAAACTTGCTAATATTTAGAAAAGCGGCACACGAATGGCACCTGCTACCAGCACAGAAAACGAGATAGAGATAGAAGAGTGCTCGCTCGCCTACGAGGTCAAGCATACGAGACGCGAAGGCGGAGCGGGCACACATCTGGTGCTCGATGCCATCAACCTCACCGTGTCTCGCGGGGAGTTCTGCTCAATCGTGGGGCCATCTGGCTGTGGTAAATCAACGCTGCTCTCCATACTTGCCGGTCTTATCAAGGCGACGGAGGGCTCGGCAAGAATAGAGGGGAGGGAGATAACGGGGCCCAGCCTTCGCACCGGTATTATCATGCAGGCCTATGCCCTGTTCCCCTGGCGCACGACGCAGAAGAATGTCGAGTTTGGCTTGGAAATCAAGAAGGTGCCCCGCGCGGAGCGGGCGCAGATAGCCGAATACTATCTCGAGATGGTCGGCCTTGCCGACTTCAGACAACGGTATCCCTACGAGCTATCGGGTGGCATGAAGCAACGGGTAGCCATCGCGCGCGCCCTGGCCTATGACCCGGAGATTCTGCTTCTGGATGAACCCTTTGCCGCCATTGACGAGCAGACACGGGGCCAGTTGCATGAGCAGCTGCTGGACATCTGGGAAAAGACCCGTAAGACCATCGTCTTTGTGACCCACAGCATCGAGGAGTCCATCTTCCTTTCCGACCGGGTTGTCGTCATGACGCCCGGCCCGGGGAGGATACGGAGCATCGTTGACATCGGGCTTGCCCGGCCACGGCTTGCCGAGATAAAGAACACGGAGGAGTTTGCCACCTATCGCAAAAGGGTATGGCAACTCCTGCAGACCCGTGGCGAACTCACCGAGGAAATCGTCCTTGAGGACGGCAGCGTCATACTGGAGACCGTCCCGTTTATCGAGGGGATATAAGCAATGGCAGGCAATAACAAGCGGAGAAAGCCCGGACTTGCCCGGGCACTGAGCATCTTTGAGAGCAGTATCGTCATCGTGGTGCTGCTCCTCGCGTGGACCTTTATCCCCTTACTGCCCGGTGTCTCCCTCCCGCGCTACTTTCCCTCGTTTCTGGAGATACTGGAGGCCGCCGGCTCTATGATAGAGCGCGGTGTGCTCTGGCTCGATATTTCGACGAGCCTGCGTATCGCACTCACTGGTCTGCTGCTCGCGACGGCAACGGCCATCGTGCTCGGCCTGTTGCTCGGATGGTTCGCCCGTCTCGAACGCTACGTCGATCCGGTCTTGCAGGTGCTCCGCAACACGCCGGTTCTGGCCATCCTCCCCCTGTTCATCCTCATACTCGGCATAGGGGACATAAGCCGTATCGCCGTGGTCTTCTTCTCCTCGTTCTTTCCTACGCTGCTCAACACCATTCAGGGGGTCAAGCATGCCGACCCGGTGCTCATCCGCGCCGCTCAGTCGATGGGTATCAGCAAACCCGCGCTCTTTGCCAAGGTCATACTGCCCTCGGCCACGCCCTACATCCTTGCGGGCTTCAGACTGGCAGCCGGTGTGTCGCTCATCGTTTTAGTGGCTGCCGAGATGCTCGGTGCGGCGCACGGTCTGGGCATCAGCATCTGGACCTATCAGTTCTCGTACCAGATTGCACCGATGTATGCGGACATCCTCACCCTCGCGATAATCGGCGTACTGATGAACTTTGGCCTGCTCAAGCTCGAGAAGCTACTCACCCGCTGGCAGGAAAAACCGCAGTGAGCCCCGGCACGAAAGCCCCATCGCAGACAGGCTCCTCTCCCTCCTCTGCGATTGACTATAGACGACAGGATATCCAACGAAGAAAGGACAATGACGTGAGAACAATGACCAAGAAAGGCACGACGCTACGGACACAGGCAGGCTGCCTGCTGCTGGCACTTATGATGGCGCTATCGCTGGCCCTCGTCGGCTGCGGCGGCGGAGCGAGTGACTCCCCGGCGGCGGCGGATTCCGGCACCGAGGCAGGCTCCACCAGCACCGTCACCCTCAAGCTCCAGGGGCTCGGCGGCTCGCCCAATACCACCGACGCCCCAACCATCGGTAGAGAGAAGGGCTTCTTTGCCGCGGAAGGACTGGAACTTGAGAACGTCGGCAATATCCAGGTTCCCCAGTGGGTTCCCTCCCTCGAGAACGGCGATATTGACGCCTGCCTCATCATGACCAGCGAGGGTCTGGCCGCCATCGACAACGGTGCCGATATCATCGCGGTTGCCGGCGGCAGTGATACCTATAGCAGCGATAACACCCATATGACCTTTCTCGCCCTGAAGGACAACAGCGACATCGGCACCTTTGCCGAGCGGGGCGCTGAGGTCGGCAAGGACTTTGTTGGCAAGCGCTTTGCGTCTCCCAATGCCCTCGGCGGCTGCACGGTGGGCTTTCCGCTGGAACTCATGCGTCAGGCCGGTGTGGAGGATCCGCTTAACCAGTTTGCCTCAAACGTCACCGTGCCAGAGGCAGAACTCGTGGAGACGCTGCTGCGGGGTGACGTGGACATCGTTGGCACACACCTGGTGCCACGCGTTGTCCGGGAGCAATACGGCGACGAGGTCAAGATAGTCTTCAGCGACTACGACATCCTCGGCGAGCTTGGCGGGGATATGGAATGGTATATGCGCAGAGACTTTGTGGACGCCAATCCGGATATTGTCCGGAGCTTCGTTGCCGCCATCGCCAATACCAATAACTTCATCGACGACAACCCTGAGGAAGCGGGAGAGATCTACAAGGAAGCCACCATCAACATCTATCAGGGTTCAATTAATGACGACTTCTTCAATGTGCGCCATTACGCAAAGGACGGTCTCATTCGAGAGGCCCACACCCAACTCTGGATAGACCTCCTCGGCAACCCCGGCCAGGTACAGCAATTCAAGACGAAGCTGACCTTTGACCAGGTAGCAACCAACGAGTTCAACGCAAAGGCCTAGTTTACTCGGATGGCGCTCTTTCGGATGATCGGTATCGGAGGGGGTCAGGTTCCGGCTTAGTGGAACCTGGCCCCCGCGCCTGCAACAGCGAAGGGAGAGACAGAGATGGCAGCACAGGACGAGCTGGAATACAAGGTTTTACACTGCGGCAAGCTCTATACGGGCCTCAGTCCAGAACTGTACGACCAGCAGCAGATTCTCATCAAAGGCTCGATAATCAAGGAGCTGGGGCCACAGGTGGCGGCACCGCCGGACAGCGAGATACTGGACCTCAGCCATCTTACCGTGACGCCGGGGATGATAGATGCCCATACGCACCCCGCCTTTGTCGACCCGGCCGATCTCTACGATGACACGATAAAGAACTCCGACGGATGGCGGGCGCTTTCTATCCTGCGCACCGCGGTGCGCTCACTCGAAGGCGGCTTTACGACGATACGCGCCGTCGGCTGGTTTCAAGAGGATCATGTCCTCGATGTCAAACGCTTTATTGCCGCGGGACATCTGCCGGGAGCACGCATTGTCGCGGCGGCGCATGCCCTGGGCACCACGGGTAGTCACGGGGACTTTTCGCAGAGCTTCCGCGGCTTTCCGGAGCTGGCCGATTATCTGGCAGAGCGTAACCCCGGCACAGGCGATGGCCCGGATTTCTTTGTCAAGGCAGTGCGGCGCGAGGTCAAGCTCGGCTCGGATTTTCTCAAGCTGATGGCAACCGGAGGCTTTGCCTCGCCTCATGATGGCCCCGAGGATGTGCAGCTCTCAGACGCGGAGCTCGGTGCCATCTTCGAGACCGCACACGCCCTGTCCATCCCGGTGACCGCCCACGCCTATACCGCCGAGCTGGTGAGCAGGCTCGTAGACTATGGTATCGCCGGCATCGAGCACGGTTCTCTCATCGATGCGCAGACCGCTGAGAAGATGGAGGTCAAGGGCGTCTATCTGGTGCCCACCTTTAACGTCTACGACAAGATACTCCAGGCCAACGAGGATGAACTCGACGCGCTCGAACCCCTGTTCAGGCAGAAGCTCCTGCAGTATCGAGAACGGTTGCGCGCGGGGCGGGAAGTCATCTGTCAAAGTGGTATCAAGCTCGGCTACGGCACGGATATGGTAGCCATCCACCACAACTACGAGAATGGCTGGGAGTATGCCTCCTGGCTCACGGGCGGCCTCGACCCCTACCGCGCGCTGGAGGCGGCAACAAAGAACAACGCGGAGCTCTGCGGTATCAGCGAGGTCACCGGCACGATTGAACCGGGCAAGCTCGCAGATATTGCCGGTTGGCCACGCGACCTTTTGCGCGACTCCAACGCCCTGCGCGACTGCGCCTTTGTCATGAAAGAGGGCACGGTCTATCCCGCGCGGTCGCATATGGCTGAATCTTAACACGAACAAGCCACGCCAGGTAACACACACTGAAACAGCGAGACATGAGGAGCAAAGCATGGGAAGACATTATTTTGACGCCGGCACTACGGACTACACACAGAGGCTCAGCGAATATGCGGTAGGCATCCGCTATGATGACCTCCCCGAAGAGGTAATTGAACGCGTGCGCCTGATGGCGCTCCACACGCTCGGTGTTTCGCTCGCCGCCGTAGACATACCCCTGAGCGCAGCTGCGGTCAAGACCGCTTCTCGCATCAACGGGGGAAGCGGCGGCAAGGCCACTGCCTGGCTGGGGGGAGAGAAGCTCTCTGCCACCTCGACGGCCTTTGTCAACGGCACCCTGGCCGACATACTCGACTGGGAGGATTGCTCCTGGGCCGGGCATCCCAGCGCGGGGGTCATCCCCGCAGCCCTGGCACTCGCCGAGGAACTGGACGCCAGCGGCAAGGATCTGATAGAAGCTCTTGTTGCCGGGTATGAGGTCTATCTGCGGGTGGCCATGAGCGTGCAGCCTCCCCGAGACTATAACCACAATAAGGGCTGGGGCCTGTCCTCCTGGCAGATATTCGCCAGCGCTGCTGCAGCTGCCAAGTTGCTTGGCCTCGACGCCTCTACAACAAACCAGACCTATGGCCTCGCTGCCCTGTATACCTCCATCCCCAGCAACCTTACGCAGGCCACGATGTCCGATGCCTATCATTACGAGCAGGGTCAGAACGCGCTGAGCGGCATTCTGGCCGCCTATAACGCCGAGTCCGGCATAGAGAATCTCACCGATGGCCTTGACATACCCTATGCCTTTGCCGAGCAGCTTACCAGCGCGCCCGAACGAAGCTGGCTCGTCAGGGATCTCAACAGCTACCTCCTGCTCAAGATCCTCATCAAACACTGGCCTGCCAATATGTGGGTGCAGACACCTGTGGAGATAGTCGCCAGCCTCGCGCGCGAGCACGCGATAGATCCCGCGAATATCGCCGAGATAGTCATTGACCCTCCGACGCAGTTCAGGATGCACTTCTACCCAGAGGGCTTCAGCTCGCTCATGGAGGCGCAATTCTCCACGCCCTTTGTTGTCGCGTCGGTACTGCTGGATCCGAGCCCGGGAAGCGGCTGGTACGCTCCGGAAAAGCTCAGGGACCCTGCGGTGTTGGAGCTCGCCTCAAAGGTCAAGGCCGGGCCTTCTCCCGAGCATACCCTGCGCGGATCCTTTGCCCTGTACGAGGACGGCACGTTTCCGGAGAAGTCCGTCACCATCACGCTCAAAGACGGAGCCGTGTATACCCGCACGCAGGCTACGCACAAGGGCCATCCGGATGATATGCTTACGCGCGATGAGTTCACCGAGCTCTTCAGGCTCAATGCTTCAAAGGTCTTTGACGCGGCGCGTACCGAGAAGCTCATCGACTTCTTTCTCACCCTGGAACAGCATACCGGCGCAGAGCTCGGTACGCTGCTCCGACCATAGAAAGGTACACCGACATGGGCACAACAAGGGTTGCCGTACTGGGTGGCGGCGGTACGGGCATGATGATGGCCGCAGACCTTTCTCTCAGAGGCCACGAGGTGCGGCTGTGGGAAGATACCGCATACTTTTCGGAGAACCTCAGCGCCGTTGCCGCTGCAGGCGGCATAGAGGTGACCGGAGCGGCGATTACCGGTTTTGCTCCGGTGTCACTCCTCACCAGCTCGCTCACCGAAGCGGTCAGCGGTGCTGCTGTTATCCTCATAGCCGCCTTGACCGAGCGTCACGCGCAGATCTCTACCGCGTTGGCACCCTTGATAACAGGCGGGCAGGCCGTCTGTTTCTCCGCGGGCAACGGGTCGTCCATCGACCTCAAAAGACTCCTTGAGAGGCGGAGTGGCAAAGACGCAGGCAGCGAAGCAGAGTACGATGCGGAAACGCCTGTTGGTGAGATGAGCGGCAATATCTATCCGTGCAGAGTTACAGGGCCGGCGAAACTGGTCTGCGCCTTCGCGTACAAGCCAAAGGCTGTTGCAGCGTTTCCCGCCCGGGATACCACAAGGCTCATTGCCGCCTTTGAAGGCGTCTATGAGTTCAGCTCTGCAAAGAACGTGCTGGCTGCCCTGCTCAATTCGCCCAATATCTCAATCCATCTGGCCGGCTCACTGCTCAATGCCTGTGGCATAGACCGCAACCCCGGTTTTCTCCTGTACACAGACGGCCTCTCCCCACACGTGCTACAGGTGGCTGCCGCTGTTGAGGCAGAAAAGGTGTCAGTCCTGGATGCCCTTGGATGGCCAGCAGTAACGCACGTACCCATGCTTAAGCAGGTTGCCTGTTACGGCTCCTATCCGGAGTTCGACCTCTTTCGCTCGCTTGCTGGTCCATCCTCGTTAGCCCATCGTTATGTTACTGAGGACGCCTTCTACGGGCAGCGCATTCTCCTATCGCTCGCAGATACACTGGGCATTAAGGTACCGGTAAATAAGGCACTCGTGCGTCTCGCCGGGGTGGTCAATAGTACCGACTACTTTGCCACAGGAGCTACGCTCAAAACCCTGGGCTGCCAGGCACAAAGCCCCGAGGGCATTGCGGCCTATTTTGAGACAGGGGTGAACACAGTCCACGTACATGAGGAACAAAACCCTACCGGAGTTGATGCGTCGCACACAGATAGCGAGCGATATGCATGAGCGATTCACGCGTTGTAGAACTACTCTTTCTTAACCATGATGAGGTTGCCGGGCTCCTCAGTGTCGAGCTTGTACTGGATGCTGTTCAAACGGTACTCCTCGAAGAGGCCAGAGGCAAACTCACCGCTGGACCGGCCACGCCCATGACTGTTTCTTCTGACGGCTGGCTCATGGCCATGCCCGCCTCGCTTACGACTGAGGGCGTGGCCGGTGTCAAATGGCTCGGTTACTTTGAGCGTGCCCAGGGGAGCAGGATTCCTACCAGTTGGGGAAGTCTGCTCATACTCAACCACATAAACAATGGCCTGCCCTACGCGCTGCTTGACGCTACGGACATCACCGCGCACCGCACGGCGGGTGGTCATGCGGTAGTAGCGGCACAGGCTCTTGCAAGGGCTGATGCCAACAGCCTTGCCATACTGGGAACAGGCGTGCAGGCCAAAGCAGGAATCATTGCCTTTGACAAGGTCTTTGAACTGGAGCGCATTATCGTATATTCTCGCACACGGGCCCATCTTGAACAGTTTGTCAAGCGATTTGACGGCATCGTACGTGCAAAGCTCGTTGCTGCCGAAAGCCCCGAAACCCTCGTCAGGCAGGCGGACATCCTCCTTACCTGCTCAGCTGCGACCTCACCGGTGATACGTGCGGAATGGATCAAGCCCGGTACAACTGTTATCGCCGTCTCGGCTTTTCATGACCTCGACCCCGGCTTGGCAAGCCTCGTGGACAGATGGTACCTGGGCAATCGCACCAGTGACTGGGAACATATTGTTGAGTACCCTGAGTTCGCCAACAAGCTGCGAGGGCAACAGGTGAGCGGCACGCTCGGCGAGGTCCTCAGTGGCAAGGTGCCAGGGCGCGAGCATGACGGACAGCGGATACTCTTTACCCATATGGGCATGGGTGCACTGGATCTTGCCGTGGGAGATCGGGTGTACAAACGCGCCCTTGAACGCGGAGCTGGACAAAGGCTACGGCTTACCTGAGTCTACAATCGGTAAAGAGGGATTGGCACAGATACTGTCAGGAACAGGTTTTGAACGGAAGGTGGAAACAATGGCACGTTTTGGCATGGTGATAGACTTGGAACGTTGCACGGGATGCTATTCCTGTGTGATTGCCTGCAAACAGTACTTTGGCACCAAGCCTGAGGTTGACTACAATCAGGGCCGGTTTGTCGAGTGGGGCAGTTACCCCCACGCCCACCGGCGCTACGTCTCTACCATGTGCAACCACTGCGAGAATCCTCCGTGTCTCACGAGCTGCCGCTTTGGGGCCACTTACAAGGCACCTGAAGGCCCCGTGCTCACGCATCCGGAAGCGTGCGTAGGCTGCGGCGAGTGTGTCAAGGCCTGCCCCTACGGCCAGCGATTTATGACCAGGCTAGATGACGAGACCGCGTTTCCCGGCCATCCCATCCCTGCTGAGGCGGCTGCCCAGGTACGAGCCGGCAAAGCCGAGAAGTGCACCCTTTGCCAGGAGCGCCTGGAGCGTGGGCTGGAGCCTGTGTGCACTGCGACGTGTCCCGGCCAATGCAGGATTTTTGGTAACCTGGAGGATCCCGACAGCGAGATAAACCATTACATCAAACTCTACGGGGCTATCAAAATAGCCGGCACCTCCGTGTACTATGTCCTACCCGAGGGAATGGATCCCGGTGTGCTCCCTCAGGGCTACGATACAGAAAGCGCAACGCTCAGGCCCACAACCGTATCGGATGCCACGGGGCCACGGCTGCATGAAGGGGACAAAGGTTTCAGAGAGCATGTTGATGGCCTTATCAAGGCCCGCGATGTCATACGGATTAACGATGCCCAGGTACCCGATATTGGTGGTGAATACCGCTATTCGTACTGCGCACAGTGCAACCACATGCCTAAGTGCGGGGTTAAGGCCGTGGTAAAAGAGGGCAAGGTGATTCGTCTTGAGCGCAGGGAGCGCTACGGCAATGAACTGCCCTGTGCCCTGGGCAACGCGGCGACCCAGGACCTCTACGCGCCCGACAGACTGCTCACGCCTCAGCGCCGCACCAATCCCAAGGGAGAGCCAGCGCGTTGGGAACCCATCAGCTGGGATGAGGCTCTGGAAGAAATCGCCCTGCGCATCAACGCGGTCAAGGAAGCCTATGGCGCAGAGAAGATCCTGTTCATGACCGGTGATGTCAAGGAACCCAAGAGCGCCCTGCAGCGTCTGAGCTACAGTTTTGGCTCTCCTCACTTTGCCACGGAGAGTTCAACGTGCTTTAACGCGGCGGAGTTGGCAGTGCGCCTGGTACTTGGCACCGAGACCCGTGCCATTACCTCACTCGTACCGGGGCCACCACCGGATATTAACGATACAAAGGTCGCGATATTCTGGGCCCATAATCCCGGTACGTCTGCCGCGTTCTCCTATGACCGCCTCAAAACCACCCGTGAGTTCTCAAACATCAAATACATTGTCATCGATCCACGCGTGACCTCAACCACCGAAAACTTCGCCGACGTGCATCTTCAGCTCAGGCCCGGCACAGACGGTGCCATCGCCCTCTTCCTTGCCGATCAGCTCATTTCTCGCGGTGCCTACGACAAGGAGTTTGTTGCAAAATGGACTCACGGATTCGAGGCTTATCGAGAGCTCGCCGCTCGCTACGATAGAGAGACCACGGCGCGCATTACAGGTGTTTCCGCCGAGCGTCTCCAACAGGCAGCAGATATTCTCGTAGAAAATGGCGCGCCCATCACCATCAAGTCCTCCTCGGCCTTTCCGCATCATACCAACGGTACAGACAACTTCCGTGCCATGTTCCTCCTGGTGCCGCTCACTGGGAGCCTCGATGTTGAGGGTGGCCACCTTATTGTCAATGAGCCGCTGGAGATAGACATGTGGGGCGGCTCGTTTCCCTTTGCGCGGGTGCATGAGCTCTTGCCGGATCTTAACGGTCTCCGTCTTGACAGGCAGCATTTTCCTGTCTGGGCCGACGCTGACCGCGATGGTTGCTTTCAGATCAACCACTTACCAGAGTACGTCCAGTCCGGAGAACTGCGTGCCGCAGTGCTTTTGGGCGTTAACACGATGATGTGGCCACAGACCCACGAATATCAGCAGGCATTCAGGGATATGGAGTTTGTGGTAGCAGCTGATTTTCGCATACGTCCTGCCACGCATGACTACGTTGACCTGTTGCTTCCTGCCGCCATGCCGCTTGAACGAAGCGCGCCCCTCTCCCTTGTCGGGCGCAAGCTCTTCCTGCGGGAGCCCGCCGTAAGACCACAGGGAGCAGCGCGGAGTGATTATCGCATCTGCGCCGACATCGGCACCGCACTGGGGCTCGGTCCGCTATTTTGGAACGGTGGAGAAGAAGCAGAGTCAGAGATGCTCCGTGAGGTGCTCAGGACAGCCGGAGGCCCCACACAACCCAGCCTTGAGGATTTGCAAGCGGCCTCGCCGGACGGTGTACCCATCCCTCTGGAAAACGGTATCCAGTTTCGCAAATGGGAACTGGGATTGCTGCGCAAAGATGGCAAGCCAGGTTTCTCAACTCCCAGTGGCAAGGTGGAGTTTGCGTCAGAATACCTGCGGGAGCACGGTTTTGACCCTTTGCCTCTCTACCGGGAACCCTATCAGAGTCCCGTGTCCACCCCGGATCTGGCAGAGAGGTTTCCCTTGATTCTGTCAAGCGGCTCACGGGTGCCCTATTTCTGTCATTCTCTTGACCGTACACTCCCCTGGCTGGTGCGTTATCTGCCAGAACCAACGGTATACCTGGGGCTCGCGGATGCCAGAGCGCGTGGCCTCAGAGACGGAGACTCTGTCCGCATTACCTCTCCCGCGAACATAGAGGGTATAACTGCCAAGCTGGCGATTACCAACACGCTGTTTCCCGGCATGATGGACATGCACCACGGGTGGCCGCAATCCAATGTCAACGAGCTCATCCCGCGCGTCTTTGACCCCATCAGCGGTTTTCCTGCGTACCGCGAAGGACTTTGCGAGATTTCTCCTCTCGCAGAGGCTGTCTAACCGTTTCTTGAGAAGCCGGCAGCGTGACGACAGGGGCGTGTTATGCTGCCAGCCTCCCCTCCCCTACACCTTGAGATAGCGCCGCATGGCCCAGGCGGAACCAAAGAGGCCGATGACGAGGCCCACACCCAGCAGGAGCAGGTAGACCTGCCAGAGCTGCATGCTGGCGTAGTCGATGGGCAGCCAGGACAACAGCAGGCTGAGCTGCGGCAGGAACTGTGAGGCCAGCAGGTGGATACAGACGTCGGCCAGACCCGCGCCCAGGAGTGCCTGCAGGGCACCCTCCATGAGAAAGGGGCCGCGGATAAAGCCGTTTGAGGCACCGACGAGCCGCATGATGGCTATCTCCTTGCGGCGCGCGAGGATGGCCAGGCGGATGGTATTGTTGATGAACACGAGGGCCACGAATATCAGCATGACCACCAACACGATACACACGATTCTGATGATGTCAGTGACGGCAAAGAGCTGATGGACTATCTGTTGCCCGTAGCGGATGGAGTCCGTGGGATCCTCGGGATTGTCACAGACCTGCGCGTAGACGGGTTCGGCCAGAATGGTATCGACCACACTCTGGACCTGCTCGGGGTCGCTCAGCTCTACTTCCAGAGAAGCCGGCAGGGGGTTACCGTCGAGCTGCTCGGCAATGCCGGAACTGACCATCTCCTTGAAGTTCTCCAGGGCCTGATCCTTGTCAACGTAGAGTACCGTCGCGACCTCCGGCAGAGACTTGATGGTATTGGTGAGGGCGGCCACGTCGCTCTCGCTTGCGTCATCGCTCAAAAAGATGGAGATGGAGACCTGGCTCTCGATGCTCTGCACGACCTTTTCTATGACCATGCTGGTGACTGTAAACACGCCGATGACCAGGAGCGACAGAAAGATGGTGACAATGGCGCCAAAGGTCGTGCCGAAGTTCTTCCTGGAATTGGAGAGTGCTTCTTTGATGAAATAGAGAAGGCTACGCATCGAGACCATACACCCCCTTATCCTCGTCGCGGACGAGGAAGCCGTTTTCCAGTGCTATGACCCGCTTTCGCATGGAATCCACCATCTCGCGGTCGTGGGTGGCCACGAGGATGGTCGTGCCCGTCCTGTTGATGCGGTCGAGGAGGCGCATGATGCCGAGCGAAGTCTGGGGATCGAGGTTTCCGGTGGGCTCGTCGCATATCAGCATCGGAGGGCGATTGACGATGGCGCGCGCTATGGACACGCGTTGCTGCTCGCCGCCGGAGAGCTGCTCGGGATACTTGTTGGTCTTATCCTCAAGCCCGACAAGGCGCAGTACCTCCGGCACCTGGGTACGGATGATGTGCTTGGACTTGCCTATGACCTCGAGCGCGAATGCCACGTTTTGAAAGGCCGATTTGTTGGGCAACAGTTTGAAGTCCTGAAACACGCAGCCGATGTTGCGGCGAAGATACGGGATGCGCCAGCGCTTGATGGTGGAGAGGTCCTCCCCCGCTACCATCAAACGACCGGAAGAGGTGGTGAACTCGTGGTTGATGAGGCGGATGAAGGTGGATTTGCCCGAACCCGAATGTCCTACGAGAAAGACGAACTCGCCGGAGGAGATGGTCATGGAGATGTTGTTGAGGGCGGGTTTATTGGGCTGGGCCGGATAGACCTTGCTCACCCGGTCAAAGAGGATTATCGGGCGTGCGTTGACCAGGGGCAGACGGGGCTTGTCGGTCTGACCGGGCACCTCGTCCTCAGGGGTAAGGGGGGGGATGGCGCCGGTGTAGGACGACGCTGTGGCCTGGGCAAAACTACCCGTGTTGCCGGGCTCAGACTGCCGGGATTGCCCCGTGTTTGCAGCGCCTGCTCTGGAGAGCGAGCCGGAGGAACCTGGGCCAGGCAGGGGAATAGCCCCCGTCTGAATACCGTCCGCAACCGGAATGGAGCCAAACTGTACTCCCTCGCCCTGCTTGTTGAAGATGCTGTCAAGCACGGTCTGCTGTGCGCTCTGCGCCGCTTCCGTAGCCTCTGCGAGAGGGGGATCGGGGGGGTTGGAAGGTAGTGCGGCACTCTGCGCCGACAAGGAGTGCTCAGACGCTGAACCGTCTGGCATGAGTTGATCCGTCACTTCATCTCCGTTCGTTTCAATCGTGTTTACAGCTGGAGTCGCGAAATCACGAGAGTAATTCTACCACACAATCATGTATGTGTCGTGCATCGAGGCCATATTTTGCAAACAGTTCGTCGATGTTGCCCGACACGCCAAAACGGTCCTGAACACCTATTCTGCCAAGCGGCGCCCTGAGGATACCGGGGTGCTCTGCCACAAGGCCGGCCAGAGCGTCTCCAAGGCCCCCGATTATCGAATGCTCCTCGCAGCTCACCGCGCTTCCGGTTTTGGCAAGACTCGTGAGAATGGTCTGGGCATCGAGAGGCTTGAGGCAGAACGCGTCAATGACCTCGGCGGATATACCGGACTCCTCCAGCAGGACGGCGGCAGCGAGGGCCTGCTCGACTTCTGCTCCGCAGGCGATAAGGCTCACGTCGCTGCCAGCACAGAGGACCCGGGCACGCCCCAGCGCAAAGTCGTCGGTCTGCTCGTAGATCTGGGGAAGCGGCGCCCTGCCCAGACGCACATAAAACGGCCCGCCCGTCTGGGCGGCGATACGCAAAGCCGCCTTGGCACTGTGATAATCCGCCGGTACAAGCACCCGCATGCGCGGCAGTACCCGCATGAGGGCTATATCCTCCAGCATCTGGTGTGAACCACCGTCAGCGCCCACGCTTATGCCTGCGTGTGTGGGTGCAATGACGACGTTGAGATTGGAATAGCAGACGGTGTTACGGATCTGGTCGTAGACCCTGCCGGTGCCGAAGATGGCAAAGGAGCCGGTAAAGGCCGTCTTGCCGGTAAGGGAGAGTCCACTGGCAACGCCCACCATATTCTGTTCGGCTATGCCTACGTTAAAGAAGCGCTCTGGGTATGCCTCGCCAAACCGCGCGGTCGTGGTTGAGGCGGAGAGGTCGGCGTCCACGGCAACCAGGTCAAGCCCTTCGCGCACGAGTTCTATCAGGGTCTCTCCATAGGCCTGGCGCGTGGCCTTTCTGGCTGCGCCCGATGCCCTGCGGAGCATCGTCTCAGCCTCGCCCGTTGCCGCGCGGGTGGTCTTTTCTGCCTCGCTCACCGCTGCACCCCCAATTCTTCAAGAGCGGCCCTGCATTGCTCCTCGTTTGCCGCCTTGCCGTGCCAGGCGCAGGAGTTCTCCATGAAAGGCACCCCCTTGCCTTTGACGGTATGGGCAACGATTATCCGCGGCCCCTCAAAGGAGGTGGTGAGCGCTTCTTGGACAGCCCCGAGGAGGGCAGCGATGTCATGGCCGGCAACGTCGGTTGCCCACCATCCAAACTGCTCGAACTTGGCGGAAAGCCTGCCCACGTCGCATATCTCCGCAAGGCTGCCATCTATCTGGAGCTCGTTGTTGTCCACGATGGCAATGAGCCTGTCCGTTTTGCGCTGTGCGGCATACAGTGCCGCCTCCCAGACCTGTCCCTCCTGACACTCCCCGTCTCCCATGAGGCAAAAGACCCGTTGACTTCCGCCCTTGAGGGCGAGCCCGAGTGCCATGCCACACGCTATGGAAAGCCCCTGGCCAAGGGAACCGGTGGAGACCTCAACGCCGGGGAGCTTGCGCATGTCGGGATGCCCCTGCAGACGGCTGCCCAGCCTTCGGAGTGTCAGTAACTCCTGCTCGTCCATATACCCGGCCTCGGCCATTGCGGCATAGAGGATGGGTGCGGCGTGGCCCTTGGAGAGTATGAAGCGGTCGCGCTCCTCCCAACCCGGATCGTCTGCCCGGTAGCTCATGACGCCGCCAAACCACAGCACGGCCATGATCTCAGCGGCCGAGAGTGAACCACCGGGGTGCCCGCTGCCAGCCGCCGTCGTCATGCGGAGCACATGAGCGCGCATTCTTCGCGCATACGCCTCCAGACTGGCTCTACTGACAGCTCGGTCTTCGCCGGAGTTTTCGTTTGCTCTCAGGTCTGGCTCTCCCGTTTCTGACACCGCCACACTCACCTTGCACCCTCCTGTTCCAGACGCCACTTATGATAGGCCATGATAAAGGGGTCGAGATCGCCCTCCTCCAACACAGAGGCAACGTTGCCGGTCTCGTGTCCGGTGCGCACGTCCTTGATGAGTTGGTAGGGATACAGCACGTAGTTGCGTATCTGATTGCCCCAGGAGGCTTCCGTCTTATTGCCACGCAGGGCGGCAATCTCACTGGCACGTCTGGCCCTCTCAAGCTCGTAGAGGCGTGAGCGCAGTATCTTCATCGCGGTTTCTTTATTCTGGAGCTGCGATTTCTCATTCTGACAGCTTACCACGGTATTGGTGGGCAGGTGGGTGATACGGACGGCCGAATCGGTGGTGTTAACGCTCTGGCCCCCCGGACCGCTGGATCTGAAGACGTCTATGCGCAGATCGCCGTCGTTGATGTTCACTTCGAGGTCATCCGGCAAGACCGGCAAGACCTCTACTCCGGCAAAGGTGGTGTGGCGGCGCTGCTTCTCGTCCATGGGAGAGATGCGTACCAGCCGGTGCGTGCCGTTCTCCGCCTTGAGCAGGCCATACGCATCGGGGCCGGAGACGATGAAGGTGGCGTTGTCTATGCCGACAACCTCGCCTGCGGGCGCGTCGAGTACCTCCACCTTGAAGCCCTTGCGTTGGGCATAGCGCAGGTACATCCGGTAGAGTATGTCGGCCCAGTCCTGGGCCTCCAGGCCACCCTGCCCCGGATTGACGGAGACGATGGCATCGCCGTGATCATACTCTCCGTCAAACCAGGACGAAAGTTCCACCTCGCTCAGGAGGGCGTCCAGCTCACGGGCCAGTTCAGAGGCTTCCTCGTCCATCTCGAGCTCACGCGCGGCCTCTGCATCGGCAAGCAACGACTCGGCCCTGTCGTAGCGCGTGATACTGGCACGGAGGAGGGACGCCTGGCGCGCCAGGTCCTGTGCCCGGCTGGAGTCATCCCAAAAGCCCGGTTGACTGCCCGCCTCATCGAGGCGGGCGAGCTCCTCGCGTTGGGCGTCCAGTTGGAGGTACGACCGGGCCTGCTCAAGACGCTGAGCGAGCCCGGCGAGCTGTTCTGTGGAGCTTTCAGCCATCTACTGCGCTCCGTGACACTTCTTGTACTTTTTGCCGCTGCCGCAGGGGCAGGGGTCGTTGCGTCCCACGTTGGCAAAGGGGTCGTTCTTGTCCTTGACCGCCGTTGCGGCCTTCTGCGGCGCCCGCTGTCCGGCAGGGCCCACTCCCCCGCCGCCTGCCTGGGCCTCACGGGCATGGAGCCCTGCGCGCAGCTCCGAACTGAGGGAGGGCACCTCCTCGGAGGGACCTGAATAGCGTGCGCCCCTCAGCGTACCCGACTCCGGCTGCTCGTCCGGCTCCTCGACAACGGCCAACTGAATACGCAGGAGCGTACGGAGATAGTCCTCGTACATGACGTCCCGCAGCTCCGTAAAGGCGGCAAAGGCCTCGTTCTTGTACTCGGTCAGCGGGTCACGCTGTCCAAAGGCGCGGAGCCCTATGCCGGCTCGGAGATAGTCCATCTCCTGCATGTGGGTCATCCAACGGGTATCCATGATGCGTAGCATTATCTGGGCCTCCAGGCGGCGCATCTGCTCCTCCCCGATAATCCGCTCCTTCTCCTTGAAGCTGGCCTCAAGAAAATCGTAGACATTCTGGGCAAAGGCGGCCTCATCATCGTATTCCGTGGCAAACCGCGCCTTGGCATCCATGCTCGTGTCGCCCGTGAGTTCCTCCAGCCATTTATCGAGGCCCTCCCAGTCCCAGTCATCCATGACTCCTTCGCAGTAACGGCCCAGGTTCTTATCCACCGTGTCATTCATGATGACGAGCACCTGCTCGTGGATGTCCTTGCCGTCCAGAATGGCGTTGCGCTCCTTATAGATGGTCTGGCGCTGCATATTGAGGACATCGTCGTACTCCAGCACGTGCTTGCGGGAATCAAAGTGCATGGCCTCGACCTGACGCTGGGCACTCTCTATACCCTTGGAGACGGCACCGCTCTCAAGCGGCATATCCTCCTCAAAACCGGTGCGCTCCATGACATTGGCGATGCGGTCCATGCGGTCGCCGCCAAAGAGCCTGAGCAGGTCGTCTTCCAGGGAGAGATAGAACAGTGAGACACCGGGGTCGCCCTGCCTGCCCGAGCGACCGCGCAGCTGGTTATCGATGCGCCTCGACTCGTGCCGCTCCGTGCCGATGACTGCCAGGCCACCCGCGGCCACTACCTGGTCGTGCTCCTCCTTGGTGATGGCGAGCGCCCTCTCATAGGCGCGCTCCTGGTCCTGCTCCGTTGCCTCCTCCAGCGCTATGCCTTCGTTGAGCAGGAGCTCGTCAGCCAGAAACTCCGGGTTGCCGCCGAGCAGGATGTCCGTACCACGCCCTGCCATGTTGGTGGCAATGGTCACAGCCCCCACACGCCCGGCCTGCGCGACGATATGCGCCTCACGCTCATGATGCTTGGCGTTGAGTATCTCGTGGGGTATGCCCCGCTTGTTGAGCAGGCCGGAGAGGAACTCGGAGTTCTCGATGGAAACGGTACCCACGAGCGATGGCTGGCCGTTGTGGTGGCGCTCGATGATGTCCTCTGCGACAGCCCTGAACTTGGCGTTGAGATTGCGAAAGACCAGGTCTACGCGGTCGTCACGGACGACCTCCCTGTTGGGCGGGATGGCGAGTACGGCGAGTTTGTATATCTGCCGGAACTCCGAGTCCTCGGTCATGGCCGTACCGGTCATGCCGGAGAGCTTCTCATAGAGGCGGAAGTAGTTCTGGAGGGTGATAGTGGCGAGTGTCTGGTTCTCCTCCTTCACCAGGACGCGTTCCTTGGCCTCCAGTGCCTGGTGCAGGCCCTCGCTGTACCGGCGCCCTTCCATGATGCGTCCGGTAAACTCGTCGACTATTTTGACCTCGCCACTGATGACGACGTAATCGACATCCTTTTTGAAGAGGAACTGAGCCTTGAGAGCCTGTTGCAGGTGGTTGACGAGCTGGCCTGAGGGGTCGCTGTACAGATCGGGTACGGAGAGCAGGGTCTCCATCTTGTGGAGGCCGGCTTCGGTGGCGAAGATGGTCCGTTTGGCCTCGTCCATTTCAAAGTCGATATCCGGACGCATGTTGGCCACGGCGCGGGCAAACTGGTTATAGGTGTCGGCAGCCCTCGTGCCCATGCCACTGATGATGAGGGGGGTGCGGGCCTCGTCGATGAGAATGGAGTCCACCTCGTCGACGATGGCAAAGCTGTGGCCGCGCTGCACGCGGTCGGAAGCCCTGAGCACCATATTGTCGCGCAGATAGTCAAAGCCGAACTCGGCATTGGTGCCATAGGTAAGGTCAGCGCCGTAGGCCGGCTTCTTGGCGTCGGCCTTCATGCCGTTTTGCAACAGGCCCACCTTCATGCCGAGGAAGCGGTAAATGCGTCCCATCCATTCGCTGTCGCGTTTGGCGAGGTAGTCGTTGACCGTGACGATATGCACGCCCTTGCCGCTCACGGCGTTGAGATAGCCTGCGAGTGTGGAGACGAGGGTCTTGCCCTCGCCGGTCTTCATCTCGGCTATCTGCCCTGCGTTAAGCGCCATGCCACCTATCAGCTGCACATCAAAATGACGCATGCCGAGCGTGCGCACCGATGCCTCACGCACGGTGGCAAACGCCTCGGGCAACAGCTCAGCAAGGGTCTCTCCCCGCTCGTAGCGCTCCTTGAACCGCAGGGTACGCGCCGCCAGCTCGTCGTCGTCGAGCGCCTGTACCTCCGGCTCCAGTTCGCCGACACGGGTGGAAAGCTCGGTAAACTGCCTCAGCGTCTTGTCCTCGCCGCTGCGAAGTATCTTGGATAAAAATCCTGCCATGAGAATATCCCTCGGTCTATTCTGCGAATCAATACGACGCTAAGTGTACCGCATTCTCTAGCGACAGTTATCGAGCAATACGTCTTGATACAGAGCTGTTGTACTCTTGGACGGCAGAATACCCAACTCATCAGAAAGAAAACGCTTGCAGGAAAAGTAGGTCTGTAGGGCCGAGGTGCGCTGCCCCGCGCCCAGCTGGGTGTCCATGAGTTCACGGTACACGTCCTCGCGCGACTCATCCAGCTCATAGGCCGCCCGCGCGCAGAACAGGGCCTTCTCCACTTCTCCGGCGCTGCGCAGCTGACGGGTAATCAACAGAAGCGAGTCCACCATCATCGAACGATAGCCGTCCATCTTTGCGGTAATACAGCCATCCGCAGGCAGGTCGGCCACAAGGGAGTTGCGGTACAGTGCCTCCATGTGCAGGAGGTTCTCTACCTGAACGTTAAGCTGGGCATTGCCAAAAAGCACGGCACGGGCGAGCTCCTCAAACTGCTGTATGTCGCAGCTCACCAGCTCTGAGTCCAGCTGATACAGCTCGCCGTTTCGCCGGATATATGGGCAGCTTCGCACCTTCTCGGCTCCCAGACCCTTGGCGAGCATGCACCAGCTGGTGTACAGGTTCTTCTGCGCGCGATCAGGATCCAGATGGGGCCAGAGATAGTCGATGAGATTGTCCCGGGAGACCGCGCGCTGCTGGTTAAAGGCCAGATACACCAGAAGCCGTCGTATCTTCGTGCGCGAGAGATATGCGTTGGCTCGCGATCTGTCCGTGGCCAGTGCGCCCTCAAACCTTAGCTCGAGCTTGCCAAAGAGCCGGAGATAGAGAGGGGGTAGCTCCGGCTTGTGCAGAGGCCCTGCGCTGCCGTGCACCGTGTCCTGCTGCGTCTCGCTGCGATCCGAAAACCCGCGCTGCGGCGTAGTGGCAAAGCTGTGCTGCGCCTCCCTTCCCACTCCCCTGCCGATAAGCTCCTCTGCCATCTCCAGAAGTTGATGCGAGGCTTCCAGATCGTTCTTCTCAAGGGAGGCCATGGAAAGCGCCGTTATCCTGCTCGCCAGGGACGAGACGCTGCGTTGCTGCCCCTGCTCCTCAAGATACTCGCCAATGACCTCGCAGAGTTCCTCTTGCAGCTGCGGGATGTGCAGGGGCTCCGCCCGCATACCCAAGCCCGACTGTGTGGCGGCAAACAGAGGGTTGAGCCCTTCCAGCAACACGGGAAGGTCGGGGGCCAGGACATACTTGAGCCGCTCGAGCTCCTCAAGGTTGGTCTGCCCGAGTACTGCCGTCAGGGCGGCCGCGAGCCTCACCTGGAGCGGCAGAAACTCTGTCATGAACTGCTTGAACGCGGCAGTGTAAGCGCCTGGGGCAAGAAGCCCGCTCTGTTTGAGTTCCAGTGCCGAGATTTCCATACGGTCGCTCTGCAGGTTCTGGTATCTGTCGTTTTGCGGAGCGCAGCACACAAACACCGTATGTCCCTCATCGAGCAGCGAGTCGATGTGGTCGCTGAATCGCTGGGCTGCCTCATCTTCGAGCCAGGGCACAGCAGCGATAAGCACCACCTGTTCCTCGTACTGGGGCACGGTGCTGGCAGCTGGAGTACACGGCGCCTTGCTACCGGCAGGCTTTGTACCCGCTGCTTCGCGCTCGTCCGGTTTTGCAGGAGGTACCTCGCTCCCAGCAGACAGGTGCTCAGGCACGATGGGCCCGATACTACCCTTCTGTTGGCTCGACAGCTCCTGCTGCCGTTGTTCCAGCAACAGGCACTGCCCCGCATCATCAACGGCGTACACGGAAAGGAGGATGGTACCGCAGCGCTGCCCCAGGTAGGCTTGAAGCAACTCATCCTGTCCGCAGCTTCTCGGCGCCAGCACAAAGCAGGGTTGCTGTTGCCTGTGTTCAAGTCGTGCCAGCAAGGTCTTTGTCGAGCACTGACGGGGTTGCGTGGTGTGTGTGCCAAGCGGTTCTGCTGTCTGTGATGTATTCATGGAGCACCTGCCGATCTTTCTCAAAATATTTATCCGATAGGACTTTACTTTTTCGCACTTCTGTGCTAGCATACAATATTATTAATAAGATGTCAAGAGCAAATTATGCAATTGTTTAGAGAAAGGTAATGCCATGGTAGCGCTCAAAAAAGAAAAGCTGCAGAAGGCCCTGAAAGCAGAAGGCACGGTGCGCGACACCGTGTTCAAGGGTTTTTATATCTACAAGGATCAGTATGTGAGGCTGGTGGAACTCACCGCACAGAATAAGATCAAGGGTATAGAGCCGTCGAGCCAGTCCGAGATACTCCGTGCCGCCCTGGACGAGTATCTTGAGAAATAATGTCTGACAAGAGTTTACCGGCAGAATGCGAACATCGCCATGCTCTATAAAGGCAAACGAGACGGATACTACCTCTACGAACTCACCGGCACCGACCTGATATGGGAAGTTCAGGAACAGGGTCATTATCGGGTTGGCAACGTACTGCTCTTTGCCAGCAAGAAGGATATCGCGCTCGGGAGTGAGCTGGTCAAGGCTGACGACCTTGCCACGGCCTTTGACTATCTTCAGGGTGATGTCGAGTATGTCGAGGATACCGGTGGCGTCCAACAGGAGGCCCTTGCCACGCTCGAACAGCAGCTGGCCCAGAGCGACGCGCAGCTGCGCTGGCGCGACAGCCTCCTGCACGAACTTGCCACCGACCTGGAGTCGCAGCGAAACAGCAACAAGATGCTCATCGCCCAGCTCGAAAACCTCCGCGAGCAAATCAACATCGAACAGCTCACGCGAAACGAGGTCATGGGCGACCTTGAGATCGCCAGTGCGGAGACCTATCGTAAGGAGCAGGAACTCCAGGAGGCAATGGATGCCAAGGCCCAGCTGGAACAGGAACTGGCCGCGCGCATATGCGAGCTACTCGAACTGGACTCCGCCAATACCGATTTGGAGAAACGCCTGGAGTCGCATGCCTTCGGCGGCCCCGAGGTTCATGCGCCTCAGGGCACGGACGCTCCGGGTGCCACTGACGCTCCAGATATCCCGGCTGCTACGGGCATCCCTCACACTACGGCAGCCGCCTCAGTGCCTCCGCTGCTTCCGAGGGCCGCCCTGCCCGAAGCGCAGGTCTTTACGACTCCCAACGGCAAGCTCATACAGGTCTATCACGAGTTTCCCGCCTCACGGAGCAAGAGGCGCCAGAAAGGCAGCACTGCCCTCGCAGGCGTGCTGCGTGCGGTGGGCCTGTTGCTTCTGGGAATACTGCTCTTCATAGGTGGTAGCGTCCTGGCCACGGCTCGCCTGAACGATCTCAGCCTGGGCGAAGCGCTGGATATGACCCTCAAGACCCTGGTTCCCTGAGTGTCCCCCTGCCCGCTCCACTTCCTCTGTTAGGCCAGTGCTGCGCAGAGCAGGTCGAGGATACGCACCGCCAGTTCCTGGCCCTGTGCTGAAGCGGCCTCTCCTTCGTGCGCCTTTGTGGCAATAATGAGGGACAGCCGATTCTGTGTTCTGCGCGCAGCCAGCACCGCCTCCTTAAGCTCGGCGCTACGGTCGGCTGTGCCATCCAGAGTCACAGAGGGAGTGTTGGAACGACCGGTCTTCGCCGGCTTGTGCGCTCTCTCCTGACGCTCTTGTTCGAGTCCCACGAGCAACATGTCCCGTCCTGGCTCAGCCGCAAGCGCCGAGGCACTCACCAGCTTTGACTCACGCGTCGTCGCCCGGGCAAGGTTGGCTATGCGATTGGCAAGATCGCGGGTCACCTCGTCGGTGCCAAAGACACACACGGGCACGGCCTCGAGCACCCTGGCCGAGCGAGCGATATCGGGTACCCGACCCTCCACAAAGTAGCCCCGCTTGCCATCCCAGAGGTGCCTGAGGCGCAGCAGCGCGATAAGGCTCGCCTCATCAAACAGGCCCGTGGGCTCGAGCCCCATGGTAGCCTGGAAGTCTCGGAGTGCCTGTTCGGTCTCAGGGCCAAAACTGTAGTCGGGAACACAGGAAAAACCCATGGACGAAAGCGCACCCTGGAGTTCACCCACATCCCGGCCGCGAAAGTGCGGCATGTGGAGATAGAGGAGCCGGTCGCCCATCTGCCTGCTTGCGTCGCGGAGTGCCGTCCAGGTACTCTGGTCGAGCACATCGTCAAAACCCAGGCCGTTGGATTCCTTGAAATTGGCAACGGCCGCCGCGGTTCGTTCGCCAAACAGCCCTTTTTCGGCCTCGTCGCCCAGACGGTATCCCAGCACCTGCAGCTGTCGTTGCAGGTCGCACACCGCCAATTCTGCGGCCAGTTCTGTGTTCGTGTCGTGCTGCATACTCCTCTTTTCGGCTCGCGGCCCCGGCTCAGTGTATCGGTGCTAGCGCCACCGGGCAAGCCTTCTCTCCAGAATATCAAAAAGTTCATAGAGCACAACACCCAGAAACGCCATGGCGATGATACCAGCAAACATGCGAGGGTAGTTGAGCAGGGCCCAGGAATCAACGATAAACGCGCCCAGGCCCGTAGAGCCCGCTATGGCCTCGGCAAAAAAGAGTATGGCAACGGCTGTTCCCGACGATATGCGCAGGGCGGTAAAGAGCTCGGGAAGCGAGGCGGGTATCACCACGTGCTGGAACACAGCAAGGCGGCTGGCACCGAGAGAACGCACGCTCAGCACCGCGGCCTCGGGCACCGCCTTGGCGGCGTCACGCACGGTTATGAGCACCTGGAAGAATATCGTGAGGGCAATGAGCACTATCTTTGGCGCGTCGGCAATGCCGAGCAAGACCAGCAGTATGGGGAGAAAGACTATTTTGGGTATGGGATACAGGATGTAGAGCATCGGGCCCAGGACCGTGTCCAGGCGGGGTGAACGGCCTATGGCCAGCCCCAGAGGCATGGCAAGCGCGGTGCCTATGAGCAGGGCGACGACGACCCGGTACAGGCTGATGAGAAAGTCGGGGCCCAACTGTCCGGCATAGAGTACCAGCATGGGCACGGTCTCAAGCGGGGTTGGCAGGGCAGGCGAATCCAGAGCCAGGGCCAGCAGATGCCAGCAGAGCAGGATAACAACGAGGGCGAGAACATACCCGAGAAACTTACGCGCCATCGGCGTCTCCTGTGGTGAGCAGCAGGCTACGCAGCTGGCTGGCCCTGGCGAAGAACTCAGGGCAGGAGCGATAGCCGCTGCTCCCCGCAAGAGGGTTGGACAGCTCCGCCACCAAAGTGCCGGGACGCGGGCCCATCACGAGGATGCGCTGACCGAGGTACACCGCCTCGTCAATGGAGTGGGTCACGATGAGCTGGGCATAGCCCCGGCTCCGCCACTGGGTGAGGAGCAGATCCTGCAGCGCCTCGCGCAGTTCGAGATCGAGGGCACTCAGGGGTTCGTCCATCAGAAGCAGGTCCACGTCAAGAGCCAGCACGCGCGCGAGCGCCAGGCGTTGCCTCATGCCGCCGGAAAGCTCGCCCGGATAGCTCTGGGCAAACTCCGCGAGGCCCAACTGCTCCAGCAGGACCCGGGTTTCAGCCTCTCGTGGCGCGCGTGGGTATCTGCGAATACGCAGGCCCAGCGTCGCGTTCTCAAACACGGTCTTCCACGGGAGCAGGCCGTAGTCCTGCAGGATGAGCCCCGTGCCCAGGCGCGGGCCGCTGTGCGCTCTTCCCTCTATGAGGATGCTCCCCGCGTCTGGCGCAAGCAGCCCGGCTGCCAGCAGGAGCGCTGTTGACTTTCCGCAGCCCGAAGGCCCGATGAGTACGAGGGATTCCTCTCTCTCCACGGTAAAGCTGAGGCCGTCGAGCGCCTGCACCTCTCCGGCCCCTCCGCGGTACCACTTACTGACGTTGCCAAAGCTAAGCATTCAGCGCTCTATAAAGGATCCTGTGCTGTGGTCATAGATGAGCTTATGGACAAGATACTCCTTTTTGAGCATCCAGTCGAGTATCGGCTTTACCATGGAGGAGCGGGGTCGCTCGGTTGTGGGGTAGTAGCTTATGACATAGCTCTCCCTGACGGGCTCGGGGAGCTGGGCCTTTTCCACCAGCAGCTTGCGATACTGCTCCGGATTGGCGTTGATGCGTTCTACGGCGGTGTCCCAGACCCGGGCCAGGTTCTCTACCATGGCTATGCCGGAGGTCGTCTCGGCCAGGTCTTCCCGCACTATCATCACGCTCTGCGAGAGATTCGTGCCGGAACTGTCATCGGCGAGCAGTACCATGCCAGTCGCCTCGCCCAGTGCCAACAGCGAGCCCGGCAGGGCGGCGGCGGCCACCTTGTTGGAGGCCATCATCTCGTAGCGAACCGGCACCTTCTTGATTTCCTCGCCTACTATCTGGTCATCGCTGAGCCCTGCCTCCTCGAGCAGCTTGTCCATGACATACTCGGGAATGGTGCAGGAGCCAACCCCAACCGGCACGCCGGCGAGCTCTCGCAGACTGGTGATGCCGCTCTCGGGACTCGTCATGATGCCAAAGCGCCCCTGGCTCGCGCTGGTACCCAGGCACACCCACTCCATGGTGACCGGCGTGCCCGAGGCGGAGAGCGTGGCTGCCACCATGATGTCTGTCATGGCCATGTCAACCGCACCCGATACCACGGCGGTGATGAGTTCCTGGGCACTCTGAAAGGTCTCTATGCTCACGTCCAGGCCCTGTTCGGCGAAGATATCCTCTGCCTCGGCTACCCAAAACGGCAGGATATCCTCGGTTGCGAGCGAGCCGATGACTATCGCGCGGCCCGTACCCGGCTTACTTGCACTGCCACTTGCGTCGCCCGGGCCGGAGGAGCGCTCAGAGCCTGAGCCGGAATCTCCGCCACTGGAAGCGGGATGGCTGGAGCCGCCGCAGCCGGTGAGCAGCACGGCCGAAGCCAGCAGGGCCACCAGGAGCAGCGCAGAGCCTGTCCTGCATCCACGCACAATCCTCCTCCTCAGCATAACCCAGCCAGATGGCTCGATGCTGCCCCGCTCTGCGTCTGGCAGGCGCAGGCCGCTGCGCTCGCCTTCGTGTCTGTTGTCCCGCGCGCTACCCCGTACGCTGCCCCGCATCGTCTACCTGCACCTCTCCCTGATGTAGTCGTAATATTCGTCCACCTCAGCCTGCAACAGCGCTCTGAGATGCTCGTTCTCCGGTTCAAAAAGATGCTTGAAGCGCCCCTGAACGCGAAGGAACTCCTCTATGGGCAGCAGGTCCTTCTCACGAACCTCCTTCATGCTCCACACGCCGTCCGCAACTTCATAGAGCGGCCAGAACTTTGTTTTGAAGGCAAGCCTGGCCACCTCTATGGTCATTTCGCCGGTATAGCGCCAGCCACGGGGGCACGGGGCCAGAACATTGAGAAAGGCCGGGCCGGGCGTGTTAAAGGCCTTCTCGGATTTTTCTACGAGGTCCTTCCAGTTGCCTATGGAGGCCTGCGCAACATAGGGAATATGGTGGGCCGCCACGATGGAGGTAAGGTCCTTGCGACGCTGCGGTTTGCCTGGCAGGGCCGCGCCTACCTCTGCTGTGGTGGCCCAGGAATAATGGGGCGTTGCGGAGGAGCGCTGGATGCCGGTGTTCATGTAGGCGTTGTTATCGTAGCAGACGTAGACAAAATCGTGGCCGCGCTCGAGTGCTCCCGAGAGCGATTGCAGGCCGATGTCGTAGGTTCCGCCGTCGCCGCCAAAGGCCACGAACTTGATTATCTTGTCCTGGGCTATCTTGCCTGCCGCCTTGAGGCCCTTATAGGCGGCCTCGACACCGGAAATAGTGGCGGCGGCGTTCTCAAAGGCATTGTGGATAAAGCTGGTGTCCCATGATGAGTACGGCAAGGCCGTGGTGGAAACCTCGAGGCAGCCGGTGGCTGAGCCCACGACGACCTCGGTGTCAGCGCCGGCGCCCAGCAATACCTGCCGCACGGCAACCGAGGCACCGCAGCCTCCACAGAGGCGATGCCCACCAACAAGACGCTCCCTCGTCTCGGAAAGTTGTTTGATGTTGGCCATGTTCTACCTCGTTCCCAGATAGCTGAGGCTCTGGTCAAGCTCACCAGCAGCCAGGGCTTGCAGTTCTCCGTAGGCCTGGCGCAGAACATCCAGCGTAACGTCCGCTCCGCCAAGGCCGTAGATGTAGTCCCGGGTTGGGATGAGGAGCCCCGCACCGTACAGCGCCGAGCGCACATCGAGGCCAACCGGTCCGTACTGGGCACCAAAGGAGTCACTCCGGTCAAGGATGCCCACGGCGCGCGCACCGGCAAGCACCTGCGCGAGTTCTTCAAACGGGAAGGGCCGATAGACGCGGATGCGTGCGACGCCAGCCTTGATACCCTGCGCGCGCAGCTCCCGTGCCACGACACGGGCATTGCCGGCCGCAGAGCCCAGCACGACGAGGATGTAGTCCGCGTCCTCGCACTCCCAGGCATCCACGGGCGCAAACTCGCGTCCGCATATCGCTGCCCAGGCTTCTCCCGCCGCCTTGATATGCGGCATTGAGGCGTCAATGGCGGCACGCTCGGCCTTCTTTATCTCAAAATAGGTGCCGCCCAGTGAGGCGAACATGCCGTGCGCCGCTTTCGTCTGGCCGTTGAGAAGGGGGTGTTCTGGCGTGTACGCGCCCACGTAGGCGGCTACGGTCGTGTCATCCAGAAGCTCAGAGCGCTCCATGGCGTGCGTGGTGATAAAGCCATCGAGCGTGGTCATGACGGGCAGTTGCACCTGGGGATGTTCGGCAATGCGAAAGGCAATGACCGAGTTGTCGTAGGCCTCCTGGGCCGTCTCGGCAAAGAGGATTATCCAGCCGGTGTCGCGCGCACCCATGACGTCGGAGTGATCGCCGTGGATGTTGATGGGGGCAGACAGCGCGCGGTTCGCGTTGGCCATGACGATGGGCAGGCGCATGCCGGAGGCAATGTGCAGCTCCTCATACATCAGCGCGAGGCCCTGTGACGATGTGGCCGTGGCCACGCGCGCACCTGCCGCAGAAGCACCGATGCAGGCGCTCATCGCCGAATGTTCACTCTCCACGGCCACGAACTCGGTGTGTACCCGGCCATCGGCCACATACTTGGCGAAGTTCTCGACAATGGCCGTCTGCGGAGTAATGGGATAGGCGGCCAGCACGTCGGGAGCCGCCTGCCGGAAGGCCTCGGCTACCATGGCATTGCCGGTAGCGGCCAGTACGGTTATCTCTGCCATCATTTGCCTCCCTTCCCTGACGCGATATCCTGCACGGAAGCTTTTTCCCGCTCAGACAGCGGGTCGGGCTCCAGAATCATCTCCAGGGCATCAAAGCGGCACTCGGCAGCGCAGATGCCGCAGCCCTTGCAGTGCTCGTAGTCTATGCCGGTCATGGCCTGATCCTCAACGAGGATGGAGGAGTCGGGGCAGTGCACCCAGCACAGCATACAGTTGGTGCAGGCGTCCTCGCTCCAGACAGGGCGGTCGCTCCGCCAGCCACCGGTGGCATAGAGTACGGAATTGCCGGGATCAATGACCACGGCACCCGGCAGAAAGTCGCTGCTGGTCCAACGATCAAAGTCCGATACGTCCCTGTGAGTCAGCTTTGCCTGTGTCATTGGCACACCACCTCCTGAGCTGCCCTGTCCACCGAGGCCAGGTTGGCATCGATGACAGCTGGTGAGAACTTCTTGCCAAAGCTCATCCGCAGATCCTCTTTGAGGGCATCAACCGTTACGACCCTGGTGACATGGGCGAGCGCCCCAACGGTGGGTGTGTTGGGGATGTCGCGGCCGATGGTGTCGAGCGCAATACCCGAAGCGTCCACGATGGCTATCCTGATGTCTGGCGGTACCTCGAGCTCGGTACGGATAGTGTCAACATCCCTGGTGGTGTTGAGGAGGAGCAGGCCGCTCTCATCCAGGCCCTCCAACACATTGACTATGGAGAGCAGGGTCTCGTCGAGCACGACAACGATACCGGGGTTAACGATGTTATTGTGCAGCTCTATGGGCGCATCGCTGATGCGCGAGTACGCCCTCAGCGGCGCTCCGGTGCGTTCCGGTCCGTATTCGGGCATGGCCTGAATGTAACTGCCGTTGCGTAAGGCAGTCTCGGCCAGCAGTTTAGAGGCCGTAACGGCGCCCTGTCCGGCTCGGGCATGCCAGCGGATCTCAATGAGACCACTCATAAACACTCCTCCCTGGGTTGGTTAAGGTTGCTTCTGCCACGTCTTTCTGTACAAGCCTTCCGCAGCTGCGCACACGTCCCACGCGACTCAACGCCGTACCGTGCTGTCCCTTGCAGGCAAAGCAGATTGCATGACAGAAGAATAAGCGGCATTCTAGCAAAAGCCTCATCCGTCAACGCTACAAGGCTGCAACAATGTCCTGTGCGGCCTTACTCACCCCCGAGACGGCACGTTCGAGGTCAATGGTCTTCCATTCACCGTGCGAATAGAGTATCTCACCGTCCACCATGGTCATGAGCACGTCACTGCCCTGGGTGGCGTACACGAGGTTGTTGAGTTGCTCGTGCACGGGATACATCCACGGCCCACTGACGTCCAGGAGGACAAGGTCCGCGGCGGCACCTGCCTCAAGCATGCCGGCACGCTCCCTCCCCTGGCTCTGTGCACCCTGAATCGTTGCCATCCTCAGCACATCCTCGGGGCCCACGACGCTGGCGTCGAGCTCCCGTACCTTGGCGAGCAGGGCCGCTGTGTACAGCTCCTTGAACATATTGTGATTATTGTTGGAGGCCACGCTGTCTGTTCCCAGGCCCACCTTGACCCCGGCGGCAAGCATGCCGGCAAGCGGTGCGATGCCCGAGCCGAGTTTGGCGTTTGAGCAGGGGTTATGGGCCACCGTTACGCCCCTGGCTGCCATAATCCGCCAGTCCTCCGGCTCGGTCCATACGGCATGGGCGGCCGTGCAGGGCTGGGTAAAGAAGTCAAGGGAGTCAAAGTACTCCGTGGGTGTGAGCCCGCCTCTGCGCAGCTTGGCTTCCTCGTGTTCGCTCTCAGTCTCGCTCAGATGGATATGCGTGTTAACGCCCAGCTCACACGCCTGTATGCCCACGGCCCGGACGATATGCGGGTTGGAGAGATACTCGGAATGCACGAAGATGTCCAGTTTGAGGCGCCCGTTGCAGCTGTTATGGTAGCTGTGCACCAGGCTCTCTACCTCGGCCTTGTGCGGCATGGTATCGTAGCGCTGTTCCGGGTCAAAGGCCACCGGCCCGTAGCTGAGGTTTGCCTTGATGCCGCTGGTCCTCACCGCCTCGGCACGCTCTCTCGTAAAGTTGTACATGTCGGTAAAGCCCACGACGCCAAAGCGCAGCATCTCGGCAATGGCCAGTTCGCTGGCAGGCAGTGCCATCTCCGGCGTTATCAGCGCCTCAAACGGAAATACCTTGGTGTTGAGCCACTCCGCCAGCGAAAGCCCCTCGGCGTAACCCCTGAGCAGGGTCATGGGGATGTGGGTGTGGATATTGTACAGGCCCGGCATCAGCAGCCTGCCCACGCCGCTTATCTCCTGCACGGCACCCAGCGCACGGTTTGCGTCCGTACGGGGGTCATCGGGGCCCACATAGCTGATGGTGTCACCCTCGGTGAGCACGTAGCCCTGCTCGATGGTGTAGGCGCTGGACAGGTAGGCGATACGGGAGAACAGGATACTCATGACACGCTCCTCTTACTGGTTGGGGCTTACTCGGTTGAAACAGGGTTGAAGGCTTGCTGCCCGGCTGTCTTGGGCCGGAGGCATACCGCCTGTACGCTGCCGGCCAAAGGTCCAGGGCCGGGAGTTGGCGCTCAGGGTAGGCGGATATACCGGCGTTTTCCTACCTGCAACACCGCGCCTGCGAGCGCTTCGGCTGCGGCCTCGTAGTGCTTCGGTGCCTGCGCCCGGCCTCCTATCTTCACGCCACCGTTGTCTATCAGGCGACGGCCCTCACTCGCCGAGGCAGCAAGACCGGTCTCTGCCAGCAGGGAGGGAAGATAGACCTGGCCGTCTGCGTCGGCGGATACCTGGCCTTCGTAGCACGGAATCTCCTCGGGCAAGCCATGCTGCTTGAACACGCGGTCAAAGCCTTCCTCGGCCTGGGCGGCTGCCTCCTCGCCCCAATACTGGGTGACGATATTGGCCGCCAGAGCGCGCTTGGCCCTGTTGGGATGCAGACTGCCGTCCGCCAGCGCCGCTAGCGTCTGCTCAATCTCCGCGAGGCTGAAGGAGGACGTAAGCTGGTAATAGCGCGGCATCAGAGCGTCGGGGATACTCATTGCCTTGCCAAACATCTCTGCCGGCTCCTCGGTAATGCTGATGTAGTTGCCATAGCTCTTGGACATCTTGAGCTCGCCGTCGGTGCCCTCCAGAAGCGGCAGGGTGAGGCATATCTGCGGCTCCATGCCGAGTTTTTCCATCAGCTCGCGCCCGGCGAGGAGGTTGAAGAGCTGATCGTTGCCGCCTATCTCCATGTCTGCCTTGACCACCACGCTGTCGTAGGCCTGCATCACAGGATACAAAAACTCGTGCAGCGAGATAGACTGCTCGCTGTGGTAACGCCTGGCAAAGTCGTCCCGCTCCAAAATGCGCGCCACGGTAAAGTGCGACATAAGGTGGAGCAGGTCTTCCAGGGCAAGAGGGGTGAGCCAACTGCCGTTCCAGACCAGCTCGGTCCGCTCCCGGTCCAGTATCTTGAAGGCCTGGCTCACGTAGGTCTGCGCGTTTTCTGCAATCTGCTCGCTGGTCAGGGGCGGACGGGTCGAGTTTCTTCCCGAGGGGTCGCCGATGTGTGCCGTGCCATCGCCGATGATGAGCACCGCCTGATGCCCGAGCTCTTGCAGCTGACGGAGTTTGCGCAGGGGCACCGCGTGCCCCAGATGGATGTCCGGGGCGGTGGGATCCACGCCGAATTTGATGCGCAGCGGAGTGCCCTTCTCCAGTTTTTCTGTGAGTCCCGCCAGGGGCACGATGTGCGCCTGGCCGCTCGCGAAGATCGGTATCTGATGTGTGCTGTCCAACAAGCTTCCTCCAAACTGCTGCGTTTTCCTTGGCTATGCATTATAGGTTATGATGGAAGCAATTTCTGCACTGGCTCACTGAGAGGTAGGGATTCCATGAAAGTCTTTGTTGCTGGCGGGGCCGGATATATCGGCTCGCATGCCGTGTATGAGTTGCTCCGCGCCGGGCATGAGGTCGTTGTCTATGACAACCTTTCCACCGGACGTCGTGCGGCAGTGCACCCGGAGGCCCGGTTCTATGAGGGGGACATCCTCGACCGGGCCCGCGTCGTCGAGGTCCTGGAGGCCGAGCGAGAGACGGGCGCCGTGGCCGTGGCCCTGCATTTTGCGGCCAAGCTTATCGTGCCCGAGAGCGTTACGCACCCGCTCGCCTACTACCACAACAACGTGGAGGGCCTGCGTCAGATGCTGGCAGGCCTCATAGAGGCCGATGTCAGGCATGTCGTGTTTTCATCCACAGCGGCTGTGTATGGCGAGCCTGGGGAGGGAGAATGCTTTGAGGAAAGCGCCACGCTGCCCATCAATCCCTATGGCGAGACCAAGCTGGCCGCGGAGCGCATGATACAGTGGGTGGCCGCCGCCCACGGGATGAATTTCTGTGTGTTCCGGTACTTTAACGTGGCGGGAGCCGATGCCTCCCTCGAGATTGGCCTTGACAAGGACCAGCTCACCCACCTGGTGCCGCTCATCATGCAGACCGCGCTGGGCCAGAGAGATCGGCTCTCGATTTTCGGCAGCGATTATGATACGCCGGACGGCACCTGCATCCGCGACTACATCCACGTGAGCGACCTCGCCCGGGCCCATGTACTCGGAGCTGAGCATATCGTCAAACACCAAGAAAGCCTGCTGCTCAACCTCGGCTCCGGCAGGGGCTACAGTGTGAGGGAGGTGGTGGCCGAGGCGGAGGCGCTGTTTCCCTTTGCTTACGAGTATGCGGCTCGGCGTCCGGGTGACCCGGCCAGGCTCATAGCCAATATACAAAAAGCCCGAGAGCAGCTGGACTGGCAGCCGCGCCTCGGGCTCAGGGAGATACTACAGAGCGACTATGCCTACCGGAAGAAGCTCCTGGAAGAGGGTTGATTCACGGGCTCGGGCTGCCCTGGGTATAGATGGGCGGACCATCCGGGACGGGCGTTTCGCCGCCGGGCGTGGTGCCACCGCTGCTGGGATCCTTGTTCTCCTCGGCCTGCTTCTGCTCTTCCTCGAGGAGTTCAGCGGCCTCCTCCTCCTCCTCCCTTTGCTTCGCGGCTGCCGCTGCCGCAGCAGCGTATGCGGACTGCTCGTCGGAGGACATGAAGCTTGCGTCAGACTTGTAGACCGGATCGGGGGCGCTGGGGTAGGCCAGGTCCTCTTCTCCGGCCAGGGCTCGGCTCATGTATTCTCCCCAATACGAACACACGTAATCCTCGGCCGTATAGCCGGTGTTGCGCTCCTCTCTGACTCCCAGCCACATGGCGGTGGAGAGCTGTGGCGTGCCCCCGACAAACCAGCAATCGCGATAATCCTCGGAGATCCCCGTTTTTCCGTAGGCCTGATGGCCGGCGACCACTGCCTGATACGCGGTGCCTGAGGTAATGACGCCCTTCAAAACATTGGTGGCGGCGCAGGCAACCTCGGGGGTGATGGCCTGTGTCCCCACGGCCTCGTGCTCATAGATAAGGTTGCCGTTGGAGTCGAGGATCTTGGTGATGGCGACCGGCTCAACATACACGCCGTTGTTGCCGATGGTTCCGTAGGCCGAGGCCATTTCCAGGGTGTTGACGCCCTGAGAACCCAGAATCACCGAGTTGACCGTGGCCAGGTCGCTTTTGATGCCGCAGCGGTGGGCCACGTCAATAACCGCGTTGGGCCCTATCGCCCTCACGACGCGCGCAAAAGCCGTGTTGGACGACTTCCATGTGGCGGATTCCAGCGTGAGCGTACCGTAGTTGGCCCTGCCGAAGTTCTCCACGTTCCAGTCGCCCAGCGTAAAGGTGGACGAGGCGGACACCGGCGTCCTGGGTGAATAGCCCTGCTCCAGGGCCGCTACCAGGCCAAAGGTCTTGAACGAGGAGCCGGGTTGCCGGTGCATGTCGGAAGAGGTCGACCACTGGTCGGTATAGAAGTCCTTGCCGCCGCGCATGGCCAGAATGTAGCCGTTGCGGGGATCTATGGAGGTGAGGCCCATCTCAACGTCCCAGTCAACCGTTGCCTCCCTCTCAGCGCACACGTCCTCTGCGAGGGCCTGGAGATCGAGGTTGATGGTGGTATAGACGGTATAGCCGCTCTTGAAGACGGTTTCGGTGGAATACTGATGCTCGAGCAGGTTGCGCACGTAGGAGGTGAAGTAGGGTGCGAGATAAATGCCGTCGTCCGGTTGGGTATTGAGGATGAGCTCCGGCGGGGTGGCAACAGCCTCGTCGTACTGCGCCTGGGTGATATAGCCGTTTACGAGCATGCGGCCGAGCACGGCGACGCGTCGTATCTCGGCGTTCTCGGGATAATACACGGGATTATTGTAGGTGGGCTGTTGCGGAATACCGGCCAGAAGCGCGGCCTCGCCCAGATTGAGGTCCGAGGCGTTTTTGCTGAAGTAGTGTCGGGCCGCGGACTGGATGCCGTAGGCGCCGTCGCCGTAATTGATGGTATTGAGGTACATCATCAAGACGGTCTCTTTGCTGTAGGTCTTCTCCAGCTCCATGGCCAGGTATATCTCGCGCACCTTGCGCTCAGCGGTGATGTCATTGGCCTCGCTCTGGAGCACGGTCTGTCGTACCAGCTGCTGGGTGATGGTAGAAGCGCCCTGCGTGGTACCCCCCAGGATGTCGTTGACCGCGGCACGCGCGATTCCGTAGAAGTCCACGCCGTTATGCTCCCAGAAGCGCTCGTCCTCAACCGCAATGGTGGCGTTGAACACATGGGGAGACACCTTGGTAGCCTCAACGGGCTCCCGGTCCTCCATAAAGAACTCGGCCAGCTTGGTTACGCCATCGCTGGCATAGACCTTGGTCTTCTCCGCAACATTAAATGCTTCAAAATCCGATACGGGTGGCACGTCCTCCAGCCACTTGTCCACGACAGCCATGGCGCTCGTAGCCCCCACGCCGAGCACAAAGAAAAGGCCGATGAAGAATACCAGCACGACAAAGGGTACAACCGGTTTTTTCTGAGCCGCCTTAGCTCGCTTTGTTCTCGAAGCCATGTAACCTCCCTACAATCACAAAAATCGTAGCAGTTCTGCGAACAGATGTCCTGCTTTGTATGAAAACTGACATTATGGCTGAAAACCCCCGCACAGGACATTTGTCCTGTGCGGGGGAGTCTTTGTGTCCTCCTTATCTGCTGTCGTGGATTGCCGCGCTCGTTCCACTCGCTCGCAATGACAAAAG
>JAISEO010000030.1 GCA_031264075.1 Coriobacteriales bacterium
GCCGCCATGCTTCGTTGGCAAATAACGCCATTACCACAAGTAGTGCCGTCATTTGCCGCCTTGCCTGGCAACAAATATCCTCGTTGCGAATGCAAACCTTTAGCTGACACAGACTACTAAGAAGATTGTGGCGGAAGGGGAGCAAGAGGGGGAGGGGGAGGTTTGTATCCCGCGTATTGGCCTTCGCCGTAGGGGTCAGTGACCGCAGATGCGCCGTAGCCGCCACTGGTTGTGGGGTACGAGGGGTAGCTGCCGTAGCTGCCGCCAGCTGAAGGGCCGCCGCCGTAGCCTCCCCCTTGGCCGCTGGTATAGCTGTAGTAGTTGACTCCCGTTGGCGACCCGCCGCCATACGGAGGCCAGGTAGGCGGACGTTCCGGCCCGCGCGCAGGCTTGCCCAGGCTGTCGTTCCAGGTGGATCTATCCAAAGCCACGATGCCAAGCCACACGATAGACAGGAAAATGTAGAGCACGACCCAAACGCCGTCCTTGCTCAGCTTAAGGCCAATCTGATAGGCGGCCAGACAGAAAAATACCAGAGCGACAATCTCTCCCGCCCATCCGATAAAGGGGATAAACCCGGCCAGAGACAACAGGCAAAGGGCACCCGGGTAGCCGCCCAACTCCAAAAACTTCCAGCTATTAACCACAGGGACCCAGGCCTTCCAGGCGGGCACGTTGGCCTTGGCAAAGAGCTTCATATAGAAAATCGCGCACACAACGTAGAAAACGATGAGGATTACAATGACGATAAGAAAAGCCCCCAGGACAATAGCCCAATCATCGTAGCTGTCAAATGAGCCCCTCGAACTGCGGGCCGCAATAATGAACGGAGAGAGAACCGCCTGTATAAGAGTTGAGAACGCAATCATGACCAGCATCCCCTTTCATGAGATAAGACAGCAACAGTTCCATCATTGTAACAAGGAATGAGCAGCTATCCAATAGCCCATGCCACGAAGTGCCGCAAAGGCGCCGTGTGATGTCGGAGCTCTAGCGGAGTGTGCTGTAAACACGGGGGCCCCCGCAACGCTTGAGCGAGCGTAAGCGAGTGAGCGTTGTGGGGAGGAGGAGCAGCCACGGAGCGCGCGCAGTTTCAGCGCCCTTGGCTGAAACGGAGCTCTAGCGGAGTGTGCTGCGACGTGGTGCGCCGTACAGGATTCGAACCTGTGACGTCCTGATTCGTAGTCAGGCCCTCTATCCAGCTGAGGTAACGGCGCACAGGGTGTACAATTATAACCCATGTTACGACCGCGTCAAATGTGCGACCGGTAACACGACAGTTTGGAGGATACATGAGCGTGCCGTTGGTTGGAGTGATTGTGGGGTCGGAAAGCGATTTGGCTGTCATGCAGGACTGCACCAAACAGCTCGAGGAGTTCAAGGTACCCTATGGGCTGATAGTGGCCAGTGCGCACCGTAACCCTCGAAGAGTGCAGGAGTGGGCAGACACTGCCGAGGAGCGAGGCATCAAAGTAATCATTGCCGCCGCAGGCAAGGCTGCGCATCTGGCAGGCGTCGTGGCTTCTCACACAAGCCTGCCGGTTATCGCTGTGCCCATCAAGACCAGCGATTTAGGCGGCCTGGACAGCCTGCTTTCCACAGTACAGATGCCCGGGGGAGTGCCCGTCGCCTGCGTGGCCATCAACGGGGCCAGGAATGCAGCCATCCTCGCAACACAGATACTCGCCACCGGCGAGCACAGCTATAAAGACACCCTCAAGAGCTATAAGGAGCAGCTGGCGGTATAATCTCATGAGGAACTACTCATCAGGCCCGGAGGTGCCGTGGACGTTATAGAACTCATCAAAGCAGCCATAATCGGCATCATAGAAGGCATTACCGAGTGGCTGCCCATCTCCTCTACCGGTCACATGATTCTTGCCGACGAGTTTATCAGGCTTGAGGTATCGCCGGAGTTCTGGGAAATGTTCCTGGTGGTCATCCAGCTGGGCGCCATCTGTGCCGTCATCATCCTCTTTTTCCATAAGCTCAACCCCTTTGCTCCCTCAAAGGGCAGAGAAGGGCGTCGCAAGACCTGGGTGCTGTGGGCAAAGGTCATCGTGGCCTGTATCCCAGCGGCAATCGTCGGCATCCTTTTGGACAGTTGGTTTGAGGAGCACTTCTATAATGCGATTACCGTGGCTGTGGCGCTTCTGGTCTACGGCATCGCGTTTATTATTGTCGAGCGTGTCAAAGGTGCCGACAGGCCAAGGGCGAGCGGCAGGCATACGACCGAGGCGCTCAGGGCACACGCGGCCCAGGAAGGCGGCAGCCAGCCCTCGGCCTTGCAGGCGCTGCTTCCCAAACGCCAGCCAAGCAAACGAGGCGGCGGCGCGGCCGTCTCAGATGTTGACCACCTGGGCTTTGGGCGTGCCATCGGCATGGGTGTGTTTCAGGTGCTGGCCATTGTTCCGGGCACCTCGCGCAGCGGTTCCACCATCCTGGGTGGACGCATCCTGGGCGTGAGCCGGGAGGCAGCGGCGGAGTTTTCCTTCTTTCTGGCCATTCCCGTGATGTTTGGGTGGAGCCTGCTCAAGCTGGTGAAGGGCTTTGTCCTGGACAAGCTGGTGCTCACCTCGACGGAGTGGGGCGTGTTTGTCGTGGGCATCGTCGTGGCCTTTGTGGTGAGCATCCTCACCATTCGGTTTTTGATGGGATACATTCGCAGGCACAGCTTTGAGGTCTTCGGCTGGTACCGCATCGTGCTTGGCCTTGTCGTGCTTGCGTTCTTTGCCGCCACCAGCCAACTCTTTGTGCTGCAATAGTGGGACGGGGCTGGGACAGAAGGGACGGGGCTGCTGTCCCACCGGTTTTGCCGTGTAGGTACTTTTCTTCTGTTCCACTCTTACTCGACGATAAGCTCCTTTGGCAGCAGGCGGTAGAGTGTCCGGGCCAGCTGTGTGGTGTCTATGGGCTTGGAGATAAAGCCGTCAAAGCCGGCTTCTTTGAACTTGGCCTCCATACCCTGTATGGCGTTGGCGGTGAGGGCGACAATGGGCACCTCAGCGGCGGGGCCTTTGAGCTCGCGGATGCGGTGCGTGGCCTCGATGCCATCCATGACGGGCATCATCTGATCCATGAGAATCAAATCGAAGTGTTTTTCGCGGGCCAATTCCACTGCCCTCAGGCCGTTGTGGGCCTTTTCTATCGTCACCTCGTAGGGTTCCAGCATGAACTCGGCAATCTCGATATTGACGTCTACGTCGTCTACGATCAGCACGTGTGCCCCCGGTGCGCTGAACTTGATGGTCTCGTCAAACGCAATCGGCAGGTCCTCTGTACTGCCCGGCTTGAAGGGGAGCAGTATGGAAAACGTGGAGCCCTCGCCGTACACCGAACGCACCTCGATGCGTCCATCCAAGAGCTCCACGAGCCGCTTGGTAATTGCCAGGCCCAGCCCGGTGCCGGTGATGTGCTTGTTGCGTACGACATCCAGCTGTTCAAACTCGGTAAAAAGACTCCCGAGATCCTCTTCTCTGATACCTATGCCCGTGTCAACAACATCAAACCGTATGATGTCATCGCCGGCCGGCTCAACCAAAAAGCTCACCGTGCCAGACGGCGTGTACTTGTAGGCGTTGTTCAAAACGTTGGTGAGTATCTGGCGCACGCGCTTATCGTCGCTTAACACGACCTGCGGCAGCGCCGGATCAAAGCGGGTCGTAAAGCTGAGCTGCTTTTGCGCCATCATGACCTCAAACATCGACTCCATATTATTGAGTAGCGCCTGCAGGTCAAAATACTCCATGAGTATGTCGAGCTTGTCGGCTTCGATCTTGGAAAAGTCCAGGATGTCGTTGATAAGCCCCAGCATGGCAACGGATGATGCCTGGATCTTATAGAGGTATTCCCTTTGCGCCTCGTTCAAGTCGGTGGTAGAGAGAATGTCTGCCAGGCCGATAATGGCGTTCATGGGCGTGCGGATCTCATGGCTTACGGTGGCCAGAAAGTCTGACTTGGCCGTATTGGCCTGTTCCGCCGCCCGTGCAGCCCGCGTATACTCAGTCGTGTCGTACATCTGGATGAGCAGGCCGTCCTTCTCGCCCATGTCGTTAATAAGCAGCACGGCCCTCACCAGGTAGTCGCGAAGCTCGTGCTCGATATTGGAGAAGGCCTGAAAATTAGCCTCGCGCGCAATCCCGATAGGTTCGTCGGACTCGTTGAGGGTGATGGGGTCTGCCAGAAGCCCCTCGACACTCTCAATAAAATCAGCCGGCAGAAAGGCCTGCGTGATGTCACGGAAGCTCCCGCCCTTGATAAGGCCAAACCCAGCGATTCCCCTGAATGCCAGAAAAATCTCGGCGCAGAAGTCAATGATGCCATCCACGTCAAAGAACAGGAGCATGTTGGTACTGTGTCGAAGCATCAGCTTCATATTGCGCTCCAAGCGGGAACGCTCCGCCAACACTATCTCCGAGAACTGGCGCTTGGCCTCAAAGTTGGCGTGATTGCGCTCATTGAGCGCCCGTTCCTTTGCGAGCGCACGGTTCAGCTTCTTGAGTTCGAGTTCAAGCTGCCGTATCGTATCCTGTTCTTTCTGAGACATCTGAGAGCCCGTCGTATCCTTAGAGAGCCGTTATAACACCACCGCAACCAGGGTGCTGTTATGGGCGCGGTTTGTCAAAATATCCGGATTATGTTTACTGGGCACGGGGCAGATCTCGCCGCCGCTGTAGGTGAGGGTATAGGGCACGCCGCTGTCTTTGAGGGCATCGCGCAACAGGAGAGCCTCTGCATCGGTGTCAAAGTCCAGATTGAAGAAACGGCCGATACAGGAAAACACCACCACGGCATTGGCCCCATCCCTGGCAATGTCCTCGGCGATCTTCGCGATATTCGTTTTGCTGCTCTTCTTGATTTCCTCGCTGTCAAAGTAGCTGACGCCCAGCGTAGCCCCGACAGGAATATCGCCGCCGCAGATCGCGTATCCCTCAGGGGTCAGCGCAAACATCACGCGGATGACCGGATCGGTGCCGTCGTTATAGTCCACGATGTAGGGGAAGGTATTGATGCCCACGAATTGCCCCGTCTCGTCGGTTTGAAGGCCTTTGTCTTTGAGAAACACCGACACAGGAGCGCCATTGACAGACTGCAGCTGACTGCTGGCACTGGCGGTGACAACACCGGTTTCGTTGATGATTTTGTCGTGTGAGATACCGGCGAGGTAGAAACGTGGACGCACCTTGCCATAGAAGAGAATATAGGCCGTTCGGTCGCTGTAGCCCTCACCCTTGAAAATTACCTGCGAATTGTGATAGTCCATGGTGTCGTCTACCGACAAGCTGCCAAAGAAGGGAACACCACCGCTGATAGTATTGGTTGCGTCAACAAAAAAGTCGCCACTGGCGGTAAACAGGAGGGGCACATACCCCAGGATGAACCGGGGCTTTTCTGTGTGATGGGCCGAAGCCTCCTCGTAGGCCCGGGTCAGTGGCCCGGTATCTTCTCCCGTGACAGGCTCGCTCAACGAAAGAGAGAACTCTGCGTCATCGGCTGAGAGTACGAGCAGGCTCAGTTGGTCGAGGTCCTCGCCGTCTACCGTAGCGGTGGCAATGCTGGTTTGGCCCACGAGGTCAAAAGGCAGGGCCTCCTGCAGGGCGGCCACAACACCGCTCTCAACATAGGCCGGCAGGCAGCTTATCAAGCCGATGGTATGAGACTCAAGTCTGTCAAGATCCAGCTGCTCCTGTATCTCCGCCACAGCCGCGTCGAGATCGTCAATTTCCACAGTAAAGGCCTTTTGTGCGTTGAGCATCTCGCTCCCCTTTCTCTGTTCCTATTCCCGCTCATTTTTTTGCTGAAGACTCCTCAATTATAAAGCTTCTGAGCCCGGTTGGAGATGCGATAAGCAATTTTATGAGGGATTCCGTTTTCTCGCCCTACCGTTCGCCGCAAAGCAGGCAAAGCTCAGCGGCATCGCTTTGCTTTTAAGCGGTCAGATTTTGTTTACGCTCGCAGCTTGCTCGCAGCCGCTCGCCGCGCACCGATTGGTGCAAAAGCATGCGATCCGTACAGAAACCATCTCCGCATTAGCACGGAAGTTTTCCTAAGTCAAGAGCCATTTAATAAGGCGAACGGAGATTGCAGGAGGTTTCTTTAAGAAAATAAAGCGCGTATAACGGGAACCCCTATGCAGGCCCAGCGGCGCACGAATCAAAGAAAGAGGATTCGTGGCCGGGCAAGACGCTAGCAAAGGTCGTCGCAACTGGTCTACAGGAAGCTAAGAGCCACGAAGCAAGAGCGCTCTTGGCTATCCAGAATGGGTACAGCAACAAACGGGTGCAAAACCGGGTGCTCAGACAAAGTTGTATACACGGAAGGTTGGTTGTCATGAACAGGAATACAGGACGCTTGCACGGCAGGTGCAGCATTGGAGCACAGGCTTTGTCGCTTGCGCTCATACTGTTTCTCGTTGTCGGATTGATTCCGGCGCTGGCACTCACCGAAGGCCAGGAACGCCAGACCTACCCCAACAGTCAATTCAGTGTGCAGGAACAGGACGATCCCGCGGAGCTTTCCGATGAGCAGGCCCTGTCCGCTCCATCCATCGCGCCCGATACGTCGAGCGTACTCGACAGCTTCAGCGCCCTTCGCATCCCCGACAATACAGGCGAGATCCTCCCCCTGGGAGAGGATCCTGATCCCGCAACAGACACGGGCATCAACGTAACGCTGTTGCTGGGAGCCGACTCGCCGACGAGCCAGTACAAGACCTACCAGAGCGGTCAGACCACGGGCCTCACGGCAGGCAAGACCATGGTCACCTTCAGCGGTATCCCCACCTATGCCATCATCATACCCGTGCCCGATCCGGATTTTGCCGGTGCTGTCTCGGATGTCTACGCCGGCAACGGCCTGTATGTTGATAACAGCTTTCGCGCAGGCGGCCTCGATTTTTACTATACCGACAAGTTCGGGCGCCTCAAGCACGCCCAGATAGCACACGCCGTGGTGGTGTGGGGAACGACACAGACCACCTATCAGCCCACCGTCTCCTTTGACCTTGGCTATCCCAATGGCACCACCCCGAACAACACCGAACTCCCTCTTAACGTCATTGCGCTGCCAGCTACCAACTTTACTGCCGGCCAGACCTCGGGAGGGGAGTTCCTGGGTTCAGGCGCGCCGGGCATACCCGGCACGGCAGCCGCTCCCTATGACGGCGCAGACTCTCAGATTGACCCTGCTGACCCTGACGCGGGCAGCCGCCCCTGGCCTGTTACCCTCAGGTGGACCGCCCAGGACGACTTTACCCTCACCAAGAGTTTTGTGAGTGCGACAAGCAACGGCACCCAGGGCACACAGACCTATCCGGAACTCATTCAGCGCTCCTATACCAACGTGGAGTTGGCAAAGGACAACAGCGCCCGCGCTGAGAACACGTATACGGCTACCTACAGGCTCTCGCTCAACACCAACGGCATAACGGGTGGCAGCGACACCGGCCGCTACTTTCAGGAGTACCTCACGGTACACGACAGCATCACCGGGCTCGCTCCCGGTGTGGCCCCGGGCATCAGGGTCAGCGCTGACAGCAGCTCCGCCACCGCGTTGGTCGTTACGCCGGATACAAGCCAGCTTGCCAGTGGAATACTGAGCTTCAGTTTCAATGTGCCCGAGCTCAGCAATTCGGCTGGGGTCAACGCCCGCGATTTTTACGTGCAGCTCAGCTTTTCCAAGAACGATTACACCGCCTTTGCCACGTCGAGCAATCCTCTGTTCAGCGGCACGGTGCCCATCACGCTTTCCAACACAGGCACACTCACCTACAAGCCCGTCCCGGCAAGCAGTCCGATTACGACTGCGCCCTCCAACGTCAACATCAGTCTCGGCTGGAAGCAGCAGCAGCCCACGAGGCCAACCCTTACCATCCGCAAAAAGCTCACGGTGAGCCCGGGTATGGTTCCCCTGACCGCCCTGGGCTATCAGGGTACGCGCGACTACACCGCTGCCCTGGCCTCACTCTACGAGGGTAAGAGCTACAATCCCGGCGATGAGTCTGGCCTGCGCTTTCTCCTCTATAAGAGCAGCGACAACGGAACAAGCGTGTCTGAGCCAGTTGCGGAACTGCCGCTCAAGCTCAACGACGACGAGCGCAACACCCCTTCCGCCGCAAGCTACTCCACCGCGTATTTTGGCGAGCTGCTCCCGGGCACCTATTATGTCAAGGAGACCACGGCCATCTCCAGCGGTGTGCCGGCAGAGGCCACTCCCCACTGGATAACGGTCTCTGATCCCAACGCGAGCACGGGCCTGTCCGCGGTAACCGTTGACGGTGTTGCCGTCACCGGCACCGATGCCGAGATGGTCTTTGACAATACGGCCACGACGGTCGGCCGGGTCATGGTGAGTGTACTCAAACAGCTTAAGTATCAAAACGAGCCTCTCACGGGCAATCCCATCTTTCAGGAGTTTGCCCATGCCGTCGTCCAGCTGAGAGACGCAGGCGGCACCGTTGTCCAAACAGCAACAGCAGACACCAACGGCAATGTGTACTTTGAAAACGTCCCCGAGGGAGCGGTATTCAGCCTCTCTGACGGCGGCAGCCCCGATGTCAACACCCCCACGGGCTGGGTTCTGGACACCCGGGCCAATGACGCGCAGGCCAATAGAGGCTCCACGCTCACCGGAATCAAGGCCGATGCCGAGAATCTCACCACGGGAGCCATCGATCTCCACAGTGGCAATACGACTTCCGATTATGTGCTGCGTTACATCGCCAACTCCGGCAGCTTCAGCACCGGCAAGTTCTTTGTCGGCCCGGGCGGCGCACAGGTCCCCGTGGATGAGATCAAGAACCACTATGCTAATTTTGCGGCCTATTACGCCGCCGACCACACCGATGACTTTGGCGAGACGCATACCAAGGGCCAGTTTGCCGGAAGATTTACCGTCTATGGCGCCCAGTCCTCATTGAGCGCCGTGGCGGCCGATCTTCCTCCCGGTAGCTTCTATCTGGTTGAGGAGAGCCTCTACATCGGGGGAGAGACAAGCACCAACGTTAACGGCAACCCGCTGTATGACAGGCGGAACGAATACGATCTCATCAATAATCCGGCCCCTGTACCCGGCAGTCCCAGCTTTGACGCGGACGTGGCTCGGGCGGTGGCCACTGCCGGCGTTACCATAGTGAGCGGTTCCTACACGACTCATGCCACGGGCACAGCCCTGGGCACAACGCCCGGTGTCGATCAATACTACCTGCGCAATGTCTCGCGCATGGGCATCATGGGCATCCACTGCTATGACTTTTTGTACGACGCGGCGGGAAGCATCACCAAGGCCTATGGCGGCGACTTTCTTGTTGAGGCCGTAGCCGCCAACGGCGAAGCCATCCCTCAGGGGGAGCCGGGGTATTACCACGCCATCAAAACGGTGAGGACCAATGCCGAGAACGGCTCCGATCTGGGTTATCTCAACTTCTCTGTGCCGCTGGGCAGGTATCGGGTCAGTCTGGATACGAGTGCTGCCACTGGCCAGACAACCACCGCCGCATTGGGCAACGTGGGTGCCAGTGCGGGATCCTCCGCGGCACAGACCAGGCAGTATGCCTATGTCAGCGTTACCGCCGATACGGCCTCCGTGGATGCCGCTTCTGTTGCGTACCGCGACAAGATGCTCAGTATTGACTACGGAACCAGCGTCGAGATGGCCTATTTTGTGCTGGCTCGCACACCCCGGGCCCAGATGTACAAGACCCGTGGCGACAACGGTCGCGGTCTGTCGGGTGCCAGGCTTGCCCTCTATAAGCTCAATGAGCAAGGCACCGCCTACGAGCTCCTGCCCTCTACGGCAAACTCAACGGCCACTGCCGCAGGCGTTTTCAACGTCAGCTTTGGCAGAAGCACGCTTGCGGGCGCGGGCAACCTCTCCGAGGGCAGCTATGCGGTGGTTGAGTCGCTTATTCCCAGCAATTTCAATGCGCCGGAGTGGAGCACACTGTTCTATGCCGACCCCAGCCAGGGTACGCTGGGCACCGGCGTGGCGCTGGCACTCAAGCCCAGTGTGTCTGCCGCGGCGGTAGAGGCCGCCAACTGCCCCAGATTTACCGTCTCCCTGGAGCAGATGCGCTCGCTGTCCGCGCCGGAGAACGGTGCCAATGCCCCTGCCTCGGTTGTCTTTGAGAAGGATGGCAATGGCAGAGACACAAACACGATAATCAATACGCCGCTGGTAAACCTGCGTGTCAAGGCCGTTGAGGCCACGAATACCACCGTGGGCTACAGTTCAACAAGCTCCACAGCTACCGCCAGCCTCCGTAATGCGGGCGGCACGACACCGCTCACCTCGCTCGCGGGCCTCCCGATTGCCGGCGCATCCTATGAACTCTACCAAAACTCCCACGGGCAGTGGACGAAGATAGGCGTCTCGGCCATCACCAAACAAAACACGTCGTACGCGTCTGACTACTATGCTCCCAACTACTCAGTGTCGTATCAGAGTAGCACCTATATGAATGGGAGCGGCGCCTACTATACGCATTTCTTTGCGGTGGACAGCAATCCAGCCACACGGAGCTATGCCGATGCCATAAGACTCGGCCCCGGCCAGTATACTATTCGCCAGGTTTCCAACCCCACGGGCATACCTTCGGCCCCTTCTGGAGCCGGGACCTCCACGCACTACGTGGACATGAAGCCTGAGTATGCGTTCTCGGTTAATGAGAAGGCTGAGATTGTCGATGGTGCCTTCACCTACACGCAAAACGCTAATCTGGCAGGCCCCGATGAGAAGCTGCACAATGCCGGTGCCGCCAAAAACGCCTATTACTCAAACAACAATGCAACCGGCAATGCGGATACCCTCTACGTGGCCTTCAGTTACCTGGCCGCGCCCACCCACGACTACCAAAAGCGGGGCGAGACGGTGGGCTTTCATGAGGGAAGCGACCAGGCCCGTATCACCGTGCCCCGTAACGGCGCCGAGTTCAACCTCTATGCCGTGCCCGCAGGCGAGGACAGAGACAGCACGCACCGGGTGTATTGGTCTTTGAACGCAAGCGGTGTGGTCACCGCCAGTGCGTCCACGACAGAAAGCATGCCGAAGATATACTCCGGAACGACGACCACTGTCCCGGCTCCCGCCATCGACGCCAATGGTGCCGACAGGGGCTACATCGCCATCCGGAACTTTGACGCCAACCTGCCCAACGCCTACGAGTATAACTGGTACCTGGAGGAGGTAAAGGCCCCGGCCTATACGCCCACAGACTCTCCCAACGATGATGCCCAGGAGTACGGCATCAACCCGGACAATCCTCTCTGCATCGACTTTTTCCTGGCTGACTACAGCGCTACCCTTGACAACTGCCGGGTTGGCGTGCATATCAAAAGCAACTACCACGGCACCGGCGAAATGCGGTATGGTGCCTACCGCAACAGCTCTACATCTTGGAGGCTCAGCTACTCAACCACTACGGCCACACAGGACGCCAAGACCCCAGCCACAAGCAACTACCGGGTTACCCGCACGGATAGCTGCTATGTCTGCATGAACATCCTCGAGGAATACTGGATCCATGTGTTCAAGCTGCCGCTGGTTCCGGGTTCTGGGGGCGTGGCTGCCAATCCTGCTCCCGCGCCGTATCCCTCTAGCTACACCCTGGACCTCAAGGCCGGCGACCTCGATAATTCCGGTGAGAGCAACTGGGTCAAGATAGCGGTATACAATGCGCGCTTTGCCATCTACAAGCTCGAAGCCGGTGAGACCTACCCCGGCCAGAACGGCGGAATCCCCGACCTGGTGGACATCATAAGCACGGGCGGCCGCGTGCAGGACATCCTCCGCAACGATGCCAAAAGCAAGGCCCTGCCCGCGGGCAATTACTGGGTCTGCGAGATTACCAGCGGCCTCAACTACAGCGCGATTGATGACTACGAACCCATCCTCCACGGCAGCTCAGCCGGTGCGTATCAGAATTGGGAGGGAAGCAACACCGTCTTTGTGCACACCGATCCCAACCTGGCCTACGACAAGGACGATCCCGCTGATAACTACGCTCCCGCCGATCCCTACCTGGAAGACCAGGGCGAGTGGATACCGGCCGTTGATGGCGGCGACTTTGCCAATGGCTGGCCGGTAACGGTGAGCGCCGTTGACCCGGAAACCAACCCCAGCACCGAGGACAGGACCTACGACCTCGTCTTTGGCAACTCCAATCGCCTCGACGCCAACCGTGGCGACCGCGCAGACACCTACCTCCAGCTCCACGGCACCAAACTGGGCTATAGCTACGAGCCCAATATGACCCTCAGCACCGAGCGCAGGGCGCTCAGTGGTATTGAGTTCAAGGTGTGGCCGGCCTATCGTCTCGGCAATGGCGAGTACCGTAAGCTCCAGACCTTTGGCAATGAGCCTCTGGCTACGGTGCGTACCAACAGCAATGGGGTGTTTGAACTCGGACACCTCAATATCTCTGCGGCCTACCAACAGTACGGACGCGATCAGGGCAGCACGGCTGACGTCTGGACCTACCAAGATCCCAGAACTTTGGGAATCGCGGTCAACGGAGCTGTTAACTGGAATTCCTACACCTCAACAGCCACGGGCTCTTACGACGGGTATTCCTGGATGGGAGACGAGTTTGTCCAGGATGTCTCCCTGCGCGGCTATCGCGCCGGGGAGTGGTGTCTTATCTTTGAAGAGATCAAGGCCTCGCTGCCCGAGGGTTATCGCGACGACGCGCTGCTCCCGGTAAGCAAGATCAACAGCAACCTCGGCATGACGGGTAATCTCAGCTTCTACTGGAGGTGGACCGAGCCGAGCATCAAGATTGGCGACTCCACCCAGCCCCGGGGCGGCATCTTCGAGGATCCCAACAATCCCGGAGGCTCGCCCTACACGCCTCAGCAGGAATATCGCATGGAGTGGAGCAACAACCGCTACGGCAGCTCCAACACGCATTTTGACGAGGTGGCCACCATCCCGGCTGCCGCGCGAGACAATCTGGCTTCGTCCACCAACCCCTCCAACCTCAGCTCTGAGGGCTGGGGAAGGTACTCGGATTACTGGATCATCCCCAATTATCAGGGCGCAGCCGAGCTCTGCATCATCAAGAACACGCTCGCAGATGAGCTGCTCCCCGATGCCAATTCTGGCGGGTTCATCGCCGCGATCAATAGTTCCAGCGCTGCCACAGAGGGCGATCGCGTCAACGGCGCCTACTACAACCTCTATCAGGTCAGCAAGGCTGCTCTGGCCATGGCCGGCGTCTCTACCGGCGAATACGATAGCAGCGATCAGAGAGCGAATCTGCTCGCGCTCAGGAGCTATTTTGCTCTCAACCCACTCTCGACGCTGCTCAACCCCTCCAGCACTGCTTCCAACGGCGATCTCCGCCTGGTAACGCAGGGCACGCTGGAAGACATCGGCACCGCCACAAAGATGCTGCATCCCGGGTATTACTTCCTCGTGGAGCAGGACACGCCCCTCAATTACAACCGCTTTGGCCGGTGGTCCATCGACTTTAACGCAGACAGGAAAGAGGGGAGTCACGGCTCCAATAACAACGGCGGCCTTGAGTCCGCGGTCTTTGGCACGAGCGACACGGCAGACTGGATAGGCCCGTTTGAGTTGCGCGGCAGCGATGATTATCGCGGCAACAACGCAGGCTACGAGGTAACGGTGTCCAACAAGATAAAGCCGCGCCTCTCGATACGCAACTTCTGGAACACACTGGCCTCCTCCGACAACAGCTATACGGCAAGCTATCGGCTCTACAAGGGCACAGCGGTTACTGCTGAAAATCTGGTTGAGACAAAGCAGGTAAGCGGCACCAATACGGTGACCTTTGACTACAAAATCAGCAGTACCGTATCTGCTCCCGCGGCCAAGGATGGCACGCTGGGGCTTCCCGATGGGAGCTACACCATAGTGGAGAGCGGCATCGGTAGCGCAACCGGGGCAGACTACATTCCCAATCCGGCGGCGTCCAAATCAAGCTATATCGTCATTACCGTTGAGAATGGGGAGATAAGCACGGTTACAGGCGGCAGTGGCAGTGGCGGCGGCGAGGCGGTCTACTTTGCCTCGCACGACCCCGAGGCGGCAGGCAGGATTCCCGCCTTTACGCCCCTGGGTCTCCGCTTTGACCGCGACACCAACACGCTCGACGTCAACCAGCCCTCACAGGGTGCGCTGATAATCCAGATAGGCCTCATCGATGCCCAGAAGAACCGTATCACCGACCTCAATGCCGACCAATTCACGGGTTGGTATACGCACCCCGATCCGGTTGAACCAAGCGGCTGGCAATACGGCAAGGGCTTCTGGAGCGAGACCTTTGAACTACAGGTACAAAACAGCACCGGCAGCTTTGTTGCCCCGGAAGCGGTGTTTGACGCCACTGTTCTCAGCAGCTTTGGGCTTGACGGAGCCGGCACGATCCGCTGGAACGCCCTGCCCAACGCCAACACCGACGGCCTGCGTCAGAAACTGCCGCCCAACCAACTCTACCGCATCAAAGCCGTAGGCTCAGAACAGTACAGAGAACCGGGCGTTGCAGAAACCAAGTGGACCCTCGATCTCAACAACACGCAGAGCTGGTTCTATTTTGAGATAAGCGAGAACGGCGTCGTCTACCTCACCAACACCAGCCTCATAGAGGGCGGCACGGCTGACAATCCGGTGCAGGGAGCCGTCATTGCCCAGAAGGCCTACTTCTTCAATGAGAGCACCAGCGGCACCTTTGCGCTGTACATCACCGACTCCAGAGATACGGGCAACACGCACAATATCGGCGGCAGGGTCTATCCCGGCTTTACCGACACTGCGGTGCTGGAGCTCTATGCCTCCACCGGCCCCGGCTCAACCACGCCCACTGGCCCCCTCCTCGCCACCATCCGATGGAACCAGACGGCCTGGCCGAGCTTTGATGCCGCGGGCACTAATCCCATCGACACCACCACGGGCTATGAGTTTACCGCGCCCGCCGGTCATTACGTGGTCCGCGAGACGGCCGCGCCTCTGGACGGCGATCTGGCCTTCAGGACCAACGAATACTTCGCCCTGGAGGTTCTGGCCGCAGAAGATCCGGACTACAGGGGTTACAACACAGAAGACAGCAGCAACGCCCTCGGCATCTATAACCCGCAGATCACCTATCTCAATGCCACGAAAGAAGTGGTCTATCCGGCCGTTGCCGGTGGCTCGGGCGCCGAGCGCAGGGTGCGGGTGTCGTCCTTTCCGGTGACGCTGCTCCGACTCCAAGACCAGTACTATGACCCCAGCGACCCAGCGACCTCTCTGGCCGCAGCCAAGGCTGCCGCGGACATAACCATGTGGGACGACTGGGACACCATCCGCACGGCCAGCGAGACCACCACCACAACCGTCAAGGACATCTCGCGCTTCAGGATTGCCCGAACCGGTGTCTATATGCTGGTAGAACGCGAGCGGTATATTCCCGAGGTCTACGATTACATCAAAATAAATGAGAAGTACACCTATGACAGAGAAGAAGGCGAGCCCGGCGCTACGACAGGCCAGAACCTCTTTCCGTCGTGCGAGCCGCTCCTCGTGTCCTTTGATGAGGAGAGCGGCACGCTGGTCATCGCAACCGATGAGACCGATAGCTACAAGACCGGGATAGAAGGCAACCCCGCGGCAGGCGGAACCTCCATCCTGGGATACGACAATCTCACGACGATTACCAACCCCTTTGACGGATATCAGATTGCTGCCCAGAAGCGGGACTATATGAGCGGCACTGCCCTGGATCCCTACACCAGCAACGCCAGTTCCTATCTCAGCCCCACCTGGTTTGCCCTGTACGACGCCGACGTCTACAGCAGGGAGGAGGCATTGGCCGACGATCCTCTGGCCCTGGACTCTCACGTGTACTACGTTGAGATACCCGACCCCAATAACCCCGCGCTCACGACCAATGTCAAGCAGTTCAAGGCAACTTCCGACGGTTCCAACGGTACGGTCTACTTTGACCCGATGTATCTGAATCCGTCTGCCACGGCACCGAGGAATTTCTGGGTGCGAGAGGTTGTAGCCCCCACCGGCCTGCCCGTCAACGAAAACGGCTATGTCCTCGATAGCTGGTATGACGAAAGTATCAAGAAGGTCTCCATGGGCGAAGTGGATGAGAACGGCACTAAGATTGCGTTTGCCACGGCACTATTCAGCGACGGCAGATCCAATGAGGACGAGCACGAGCTTATCACCCTGGACAAGGGTATCAAGGTGAGTGCGAGCGAGGGTGCCAGTACGATTGAGGGCACGAGAACCGAGGAGGTCTCACTGGCCTCCGGCCCCATCACAGAGACCTATGTGCTCACCCCGGGCGGCGAGGATACTAGCGGCACAAACAGGGATGGTGCCATCAACAACGGTCTGCCGCTCTTTAACTATCGCGTCTACGACCCGGGCTTCAGCTTTACCGGAGCGGATGGGAGGCCTCTTGCCGTAGGTACTGCTGGCGCGCAGGGTACGACGGTTGGCTACTCCATCACCAGGCTACGCCTGGCCGCAAGTTCTGCCTACGCAAGCGCCGCGGCGCAAAAGACCGATACACCCACCGCCGTGTATGCCAGTGTCAACGGCAGCGATTGGCAGCTGCTCAACCAGCAACGCGAGTTTATGCTGGGCGATGGTAACGGCGCCACCAGCTCTACGGAGAGCCAGGAGGTGACGATACGCTACAGCATGGTTGTTCCGGAAACCGGCAACGACCCGTATGGTGCGGCGGTCACCGATAGCAACTACTACGTGGGAAGCTATTTCAAGCCCGGCGCGGTAGAGATGGATGTGGTATTCAATCAGTTCAAGCCCACGGCCGAGCAGGCAGAGGTAGGGTCTATCAAGAATACGGCCGCCGTCTACGCAAGCCTGCACGGCAGCAGTGCAAAGAGCAGCAGCTCCAACGAGGCCGAACTGAGCTTTACCGTGAACACGCGCCCGAGCATGGATATAAGCAAGGAACTGACCGGTTACAGTGGCGGTTCTCTGCCCCTCGTCAGTCCGGCCAAGGGCGGCGAGCAGCTCAGCTATACCATCATCGCCAGCAATACGGCCGATCCGGACGAGCTGGGCATCACAGCGCCGGTACTGCTGGATTGGCTGGAGGAGAGTGCGGTCAATTACGTGCAGGGCAGTGCTGCCATCTCCGTCAAGAGGGCCGGCGATGCAGACTACGCACCCTACACGCGAGAGTCGGTCTTTACCCAGGACGGCAGCATTCTCAAATGGGTGTTTCCCGCTGATGAGACGCTTGCCTTAGGCGACAGCCTCAAGCTGGAACTGACCGTAGAGATAGGCGACATCGTGCCACGCGGCGCGGTGCGCAACGAGGCCTATGCCACGAGCGCCACCGCTCTGGAGTACTCCAACAGCTATCCCTCCGGTGCTTCCTTTGTTGCCGCACAGGGCATGAGCAGTTCTCAGGCCGTCTGGGCCGGCAACGCCAATGCCCTCACCGACTGGACACGGCTCACGAACGCCGGCCAGAGCGGCTACGGGCTGCTGGTCAAGGCGGTGACCTCGGACACGGCGGTCATGGCCAGCGCCGACCCCAAGATAGTCAAGAGCATCGCCGTGAATGATGGCAGTTATATGGCCGACGTGGCCTCTGCCAATCGCGCCGACGCCAATGTCGCGGTTACCCTGGGCGACACCATCAACTACCGGTTGCAGCATATGAGCGGCCAGTTCCGGGAGAAGAACCTCCGCATCATCGACGTGCTGCCCTCCACCAACGACAGCTTCTTCACCGGTGGCAGCCGTGGCACCACGTGGAGCCAGGCCCTGCTCGACTGCCTGGAGTTTGACCCCAGCAGCGTGACGGTCTCTACGACCGTGAATAACACTCCCGTTGCCGTGCCGTTTACCCTGAAAGCCTACGACGAGCGCAATATCAATGCCCTGTATGCGGGGCAGGGTACAGCTGCGGCAGACGAACAGCATCCCCAGGCCCTCGTTATCGATACGGGCAGCTTTGAGCTGGGCACCGTCGTGAGCGGCGAGATCCAGCCACAGCTGCTGACCGTCGAGTTCTCGCTCAAACTCCGCTCCGACCTTACACAGGCGCAGAAGAATACCCTCTTCAGCTCCGACGCGCAGAAGCTTCTGGCCAATAACATGGCCATAGGCTATACCACGATAACACCCGGTACTGATATTTCCATGCCTGCTCCCGCTGAGCGCGAGCGCGCGGTGTACGCGAGGTTTGTTGCCGACGAGGTTGCCATCAGTGGCAAGACCTGGGAGGACAAGGATCAGGACGGCCTCTCCAACTCCTCTACCTATGTGGACAGCGACCCAGCCAAGCCCGGCATAAGCGTTGACCTCTACAAGTTCGTGGGCGCTGTCGCAGACCTGCCCGACATGGGCACGGTTGACCTCGCTGAGCTCTCTGCCGTGCCGGGCCTCAGCCATGTGGCTCAGACCACCAGCGGCACCGATGGCAGCTACAGCTTTGAGCATCTGGAGTCGTCGTACAACAGCACGAGCAGCCCGGCGCATGAGCTTATCCATTATCTGGTGGGCTACAGGCTGCCGAGCGGCTTCTACTGGACCACGCCCAACGCAGGCAGCAGTGCCTCGGACGCGTTTGACTCCGATGCCACCTTTGTCAGGAGTGACGACACCAACGGCTTCAGTCACTGGTTCACCGCCGGTAATGATGTTGCCCACGTGGACGCCGGCATGTACACCACCGCTGTCATCAAGGGCCGCGTCTGGCTCGATGATAACAACAACGGGCTCCAGGATGCGGGCGAAGGCATCGTGCCCGGAGGCCCGGTTACGGTGACGCTGTATAGCAGGGCTTTGGGCGGTGCCTATAACCAGGTGGCAAGCACTAGCACCCACGCCACGGACGGTAGCTACGAGTTCAGCAACATCAATATCAAGTACGGCCCCACCAGTACCTACCGCGTGGTAGTGGACAAGAACACCGTTGCGCATGCCAACTATACCTATGCGTGGACTCAGACCAAGGTAGCCACGGGAGGCACCGGCACGCTTGTCTACCCCGAGGTGGACTCTGACGTAACGCCGCTCCTGGCCGATCTCAGCACCTACGACGCTTCTGACCGCACGCTCCGCTACGCGGGTGTGGAACTCACGCCTGCCTATGGCTCCACCACGGCCTTTACCGACGCGGGTATTGTGCCGGTAGGTCGTGTCATCAAGGGCCGCCTCTTTGAGGATCGCAACCAGGACGGCCTCCAGTCCAGCGAGCTTGATCCGACCCAGCTTGCCTATGAGGGCGGCATTGCCGGCGCGACGGTCTACCTCTACGAGGGTAGCGACACCAACCTCATAGATCAGAGTACCACCGATGCCAACGGCCGCTATACCTTCGGGTTGGGCGACAACAGCACCCTGTACGAGGTGGGCCCGCTCGATGGCACCAAGAGCTACTACGTGGGCTTTGACCGTCCCAACACCACGGGCTGGGCCTATACGCAGAAAAACGTAGGCAGCAACACGGCCATCGACTCCGATGTCTTTGCCTCGGGTAGCTCGCTTGGCAAGACCGAGGCCATAACCGCTCCCAACTACACCACCGATGCCGGTATCTATAAGCTCACGACGGTGAGCGGCATCGTCTGGCGCGACGCCAACAACGATGGCATGAAGGGCGACGCGGACGACTTTGGCTTTACCGCTGAGAGCGCAGGAGCCGATCTGCTCCCCGTGTCCTGTGAGGCTACCCTGCAGAAGCCCGATGGCTCTGGCGGCTGGACCGATGTGGCCTCAAAGACAATCAGTGCCGGTGACGCTCAGGGCAAGGGCTCCTATAGCTTTGGCCAGGTGGCACCGGGCAGCTATCGGGTCGTGTTTGACCGCACGGATATCCAGTCCTATACCGAGGGCTATGAATGGACGGTCGAGAATCATCTCACGGCTCCCCTCACCGATAACAGGGTAACGGGCGTGGCGCACGAGGGTCAGACCGGTCGGGCATCGCTTCTGGGAACCACCCCGAGCATTACCGTGGTGTATGCCGACTACGCTCTCGCGGATTCGACTAAAAGGGACACCGGCTATGACGAGAATAACGCCGGTATCCATCCGCTGCTCAACGCCTTTAACGGCAGGGTCTGGAATGACTATAACCATGATGGCCTCCAGGATGCCAACGAGCCAGCCCTTGAGGGCATCGAAGTAACGCTGCTGCTCTCTGAGGACGGCACGAGCTGGGCCCAGCACGGCACTGCTCAGGCAACGGATGCCAACGGCAGCTACCGCCTTGTCGAGAGCGCTACGACCGGTCTCAGCTTTGCGCCCTATAAGGAGTACAGGATAGGCTTCAAGCTCCCCGGTAGCTCCTGGAAGTGGACCACACCCTATGCCGCCGGCATCGATCCTGAGATTGACTACACGCTGCTCGACTCCGACGCCTGCTATACCGAGGCCACGGACGACGTAGCTGAGACCGCCTCCCTCGAACTCATCCGCGTCAACTCCGGCCCCATCGGCTCTCTGGACGCCGGTATGTACGAGCCGGGTACCATCAGCGGCGGCCTGGGGTCCCAGGGTCTGGCGGGAGTCTGGCGTGACGCCAATGACAACGGCGTACAGGATCCCGAGGAGCTTCTGGAGTCTGCGCGCCTGGATCTGGGTGTGGCAGATGATGGCATCTTCCTCACCATTGCGCTGTATCGCTCCGTCGATGCCGATGGTATCGAGCTGCCCACGCCCGAGCTCGTGGCCACCACCGTCATCGACACGGCCGACGAGTGCAACTACGCCTTTGCAGACCTCACCCGGGGTACCTACTTCCTGGAGCTCGACCGCTCCCAGCTTGCCAATACGGGCGAGGACTATACGTGGGCCCTGCCCGATCAGGGTAGCAACCCGGCCCTGGCCTCAAGGTTCACGCCCTATGACAGCAGCATCGATGCCTTTGACACCAGCGTTGCCGGTCGCCAGCTCAGCCTTGCGCGCAGCGGCCTCATAGCGCTGGGCTACGGTTCCACCAACTCCGCCACGGACGGCGCCGTGGGAGACCCCTATAACGCCGGCATCGTGCCGTATCTTCACATTGTGGGATTTGCGTGGTGGGATACCAACCGCAACGGCGCACGCGGCGAGGACGAAGTTGGCTTTGGCGAGGTACGCACGAGCCTGTATAGAAACGATGAACTCGTAGCCACGACCAACACAGCCAGCGATGGCTCCTACCGCTTTGACCACCAACCGGTTGCCGGTAGCTACAAGGTCGGTTTTGA
>JAISEO010000022.1 GCA_031264075.1 Coriobacteriales bacterium
TGCCGTACTCCTCTTGATTGTTGCCATATACACCCAATTACCTCTCACAGATTCAAAGACCCTCGATTACAAATTCAGCCATAAAGCTGGGCGAACGCCGCCCCCGTCGTCGCCGATGCCGTAGCCGTACACGCCGAGGCCGCCGTCGGGGTGGACGAGCGCGGCACAGTGGCCGTCGTAGCCAGGTGATCGGAGCCACCACCAGTGCGCACCGCCTTCAAAATGAGTTGCGGACCAACCCGAATCGCTTGTGAAGTACTTCTCTGCCTCGTTGATAGAGAGCAGAAAGAGCTTGTCTTTCGTCGCGTTGCCGCCATCGGTACCATACTCAGGGTTATCGGGGTTCTTATTCGTGACTGTGGCGATGTGCGATTGTTCATCTGCGGAGAAGGTGGTTTGTAGGAACTCTCCGTTGAGGTACTGTCTCAGGCTACAGGTCTCCCAAGTGATGTTGTCTCCCTGCTCGTTGTAGGGCCTATCCTCAAGGATAGCCTCAGAGATTACTAGCGCCCTGCCACCCTCGATGGCAAGTACCCGCCAAGTAATGGGTTTGCCGCGCCAGGTACCGAACTCTACACGCTGGCCCACGCTTGTGCCAGAGCCAAAGAACTGGAGTGCGATGAATAGCGCTGCCACGGCAATGATTGCTACGACTACACCTACGAGAGCAACAGGCAGCGCCTTTGATTTCTTTCTGTCTGCGGGCGCGACAGTGGACGTGGCAGCGGGCGTAGCTGTGGGCGCGTCGTCTGGCGTGATGGCTGGTGCGGGTGATGCGGCGGCTGGCGTATCCCCGGTTGCTGCTGCTGCGGATGGGGATGTCTGCCTTGTCGCTTGAGGCGACCTGCCTGAAAGTCCTGCCTTGAGGGTGGCAATGTCTCGGGTGCGTTGCTCGGGCTCTACCGCAAGGGCGGTCATGAGCGCTGCCTCGGCGGCGGGTGGCAGGTTAACCCCGAGTCTTGAGGGCAATGTCAGGCCGTCTTTGCGCGAGCGCTGTATGGATTCTTCTGGAACCGTGCCGGTCAGCATGCGGTACAGCGTAGCGGCAGTGGCATAGACGTCTGTCCAGGGCCCCTGGCTCCCCTTGGAGAGGTATTGTTCTATGGGGGCGTAGCCGGGCTTCAAGACCACGGTCATCGACCTGTTGGCATTCTGGGCGAACGCCCTTGCCGCGCCGAAGTCTATGAGTGTGACCGAGCCGTCTGTGCGGATGAAGATGTTGTCCGGTGCCACGTCGCGGTGTATGATGCCTGCGCCGTGCACGGCGGAAAGCGCGTCGAGCACCGGCGTGATGATGGACATAGCCTCTGAAAAGTTAAGCTTCCCTTTCTCTCTGAGCAGTTCCTTCAGTGTCCTGCCTTCGAGGTACTCCATGACGATATAGGCGGTGTTGTTGGCCTCAAGGGTGTCATGTACGGCAACTATGTTGCCTTCACGCGCGAAGGTGGCAAGGCGTCTGGCCTCGTCGAGGAAGCTGGCAAGCCCCCGTTTGAAGTAGGTTGCCGCGTCCCCGCTAAACACCGAGAGCCGCGACGACCCGAGCGGCCTTGCGGCAAAGTCCGATGGGAGGTATTCCTTGATAGCCACCTTGCGCCCCAAGGCCCCGTCGTAGCCTAAGTAGGTGATGCCGAAGCCGCCGGTGCCCAGTACCCTCCCAATGATGTAGCGCCCCGCCAGTATGGAGCCCTCCGGCAAAGCCGAGCCCTCCAAAGGCCCAGCGACAACGGGATGCCCGCAGTGCGGGCACGACCTCGCACCCTCCCTGAACTCCTCCATGCATCCCATGCAGCGCAGCATAGCTATCTCTGGCCCCCTGGCACGAGCAGCGTGGCAGTCGCCGCCGTTGGCACCGCTGCGGTTGTCGCACTCCTCTTTCTTGCTGTCTTATACACCCAATCACCTCTCACAAACTCAAAGATTTTCAATTACAGATTCAGCCATAAAGCTGGGCGCACGCCGCCGCCGGTATCATCGCCGTAGAAGTTGACACCGATGGCGATGCTGATGCCATCAGCACTGACTCTGCCGTCTTCATCGACAATCGTGGCACCGAAGACGAGACCGCTGCAAGAGCGAAGCCACCACCAGCGCGCCTTGCTCTGGCCGAGATAGTCGCTTCGCAGTGTGCTTTCGTAATCTGCCAACTGTCTTTTGTTATAGCCCCAATAGTTGGCGTCGCGCAGTCTATACTGAATGTCCTCCTCGGTCATCGTGATGTTCGCGATGCGGTCACTATTGTCTGAGAAATAGCGGTTTGCCTCGTCGATGCTCAAAAGGAACACTTTGTCCTCGGTATCCACGCCGCCTCCGGAGCCGTATTCGGGATTATCGGGATTCGAGATGAGCGCAAGGTCGATTGCCCTCTGTTCTTCTTTGGTAAAGGCAGTGTTCAGAAACTCGTCGTTGAGCCATGCACGGATGTCGCTTTCAGCCCAAATGGCCGACGCAAGATCCCCACCGATTTCATACGATGTATCGGCATCGAGGTCGTCATACCGTAGTACGGTCAGGATGTCCTCGGAGATTACCAGCGCCCTGCCGTCCTCGACGGCGAGCACCCGCCAGGTGATGGGCTCGTCGCGCCAGGTGCCGAACTCAACACGCTCGCCCACACGTTCGGTGGAAGGAGGCTCCGCCTGGTCATTCGCGGCCATCGTGTTAGAGCCAGTAGGAGGCGTAGAAAGAGCCGCTTGGTCATCTGCGGCCAGATTCAGCCAGAGAGCGGGACGCACGCCGTCAACGACGCGGACGCCGTAGCCGCCGATGTCGACGGCACCATCGCTGTTGACGCGCGCGGCGTAGACACCGGCGGTGCCGGGTGAGCGAAGCAGCCACCAGAGCGCCTGACCTTGAAGATCATCTGCGACCCGATCCGAATTGCCTGTGAAATACTTTTCTGCCTCCTCGATAGAAAGCAAAAAGGCCCTGTCTTTCGTCGCGTTACCACCATCGGTACCAGACGCAGGGTTATCGGGGTTCTCGTTCGTGACCGTGACGATATATGACTGTTCATCTACGGAGAAGCTGGCCTGTAGGAATTCTCCGTTGAGGTACTGCCTCAGGGTAGATTCCTCCCAAGTAATCTCGGCATTCTTCTCCTCGCCATCGTTGTATGGTCTTTGCTCGAGTACATACTCAGAGATTACCAATGCCCTGCCGTCCTCGATGGCAAGCACCCGCCAGGTGATGGGCTCGCCGTTCCAGGTGCCGAACTCCACACGCTGACCCACGCTTTCGATGGAAGGGAGAGCCGAGGAGCCAGAGGGCTGGAGGAGCGCGATGAATAGCACTACTACGGCAATGATTGCTACGACTATAACTGTGAGAGCAACAGCCGGCGCATTTGATTTCTCTCCGTCTGCAGGTGTGGGAGTGGGCATGGCGGCTGGTGCGGCAGCCGGTGGTGGCGGTGCGGTGGCCGATGCAACTGTGGCTGGCTCGGCGGCAGGGGCCGGCTGCCTTGCCACCTTGGGCGAGCCGACCAGCCCCGCTTTGAGGGCGGCGATGTCCTGCGTGCGCAGCTCGGGCTTCACCACAAGGGCGGCTAACAATGCCCGCTCGGCCTTTGGCGGCAGGTCGGCCACGAGGTCGGAGGGCGGCACGAGGCTGTCTCTGAGCGCCCGCTGCATGGATTCCTCCGGTACGGTGCCGGTCAGTATACGGTAGAGCGTGGCGGCAGTCGCATAGACGTCTGTCCAGGGGCCTTGGCTCCCCTTGGAGAGGTACTGCTCCGTCGGGGCATAGCCGGGCTTGAGCACCACGGTCATCGACCTGTTGGCATCTTGGGCGAACGCCCTTGCCGCGCCGAAGTCTATGAGTGTGACCGAGCCGTCTGCGCGGATGAAGATGTTGTCCGGTGCAACGTCGCGGTGTATGATGCCCGCGCCGTGCACGGCGGAAAGCGCGTCGAGCACCGGCGTGATGATGGACATAGCCTCTGAAAAGTTAAGCTTGTCTTTCTCTTTAAGCAAGTCCCTCAAGGTCTGGCCTTCGAGGTACTCCATGACGATGTAGGCGGTGTTGTTGGCCTCCAAGGTATCGTGCACGGCCACTATGTTGCCCTCACGCGCGAAGGCGGCAAGGCGGCGCGCCTCGTCTAAGAAGCTGGCAAGCCCACGCCTGAAGTAGCCGGCCGCATCACCAGAAAATACCGAGAGCCGGGCCGATTCGTGCGCCCTTTTGGCGAAGTCGGACGGGAAGTACTCCTTGATAGCCACCTTGCGCCCCAAAGCCCCATCATATCCCAAGTAGGTGATGCCGAACCCCCCTGTGCCCAGCACCCTCCCGAGAATGTAGCGCCCGGAGAGTATGGAGCCCTCCGGCAAGGCCGAGCCTTCCGACGGCGCGGCAACAACGGGATGCCCGCAATGGGGGCACGACCTCGCACCCTCCCCGAACTCTTCCATGCACCCCATGCATCGCAG
>JAISEO010000058.1 GCA_031264075.1 Coriobacteriales bacterium
TTTTGGCCTGTTCCTCGCAATTCTTACCGCCGCGGTTTATAACGATTTGATTCTCAACTCCTTGGGGGGGAGGGGGCTTTTGTCCCACTGGGGTTCGTGGGACAAAAGCCCCGTCCCCCACAGACTCTCCACTTACGACATATACACCGAAAACTCATCCAACAGGTCGTCCCGCACACAGGCGATGACCGTGTCCCCCGCATAGAGGATGCTCTCACGTGTAGGGATGGAACTGAGCGAGTCGCTCTTGCGTTCAAAGGCCACAATCCGTATCTCGTGGTCGCGCTCCAACTCGCCCACGCTGATGTTGTCGGCTTCGACAGACGAAAGATTCAGGGCAAAACGCATGATATTGTAGTCGCCCAACGCTTCTATGAACTTTCCCCGTGCCGCCGTGACCTTACTGTACATTTCCTCGGCCACGAGGGTTGTGCCGCACACATAGTCCAGCCCCAGCTGCAGGTAGGCGTTGGCCCGGTCGGGGTTATAGAGGCGCGTCAGCACATAGGGCACACCAAAGAGCCTGCGCCCTACCTCGGCAATCATCAGATTGGAGTTGTCCCGGTCGGTAACCGCACAGAGCACGTCGGCGTCGGCCACGCCCGCCTCGGTGAGGACATCCTCATCAAAACCCACACCAACAAGCGTGCTGCCCTCAAAGCTGGGGCCGAGGTTGTTGAACTTGGCGGCGTTGGTGTCTACGACCACGACATTGTTCTCTCCACGAGAAAAGAGCATGGCCAACTGTGAGCCAACCCTGCCACAACCCACGACGATGATGTTCACGCCACTCTGCCTTCAGTTCGTGTAGGCTACACCGATTTGATGACTTCTACTACCACGTCTGCCACTGCTTCCAGATTGGCCTCGTTCACAAGGTCCAGCTGGTCATCGCTCCAGCGCCAGCCAGCCGGCAGCTTACCATCCAGACCCATGATGGAAATAGCGCGAGAGCCCGCTGCGAGAGCCTCGCCTGCCTCGGTAGCGTAGCCGGAGAATCTGGTGGGAGCAAACGGCACGTCCAGCGCGTTTGTGGCAGACTTGATAAGGCTCTGTAGCCTATGGTCGGTTCCTCGCGCACGGAATCCGCCCTCCGCTACCGTGTAGCAGAGCTCGCCGGCACCCACGCCGTCCAGATTGATGATAAGGGCGCTCTTGAGCTCGCGCTCGTACTCCGCAAGCAGGTTCTTGATGCCGGCATTCTTGTTCTCATGCGACCCAATGGCCACGATCCAGACCTCTTTGTCGATAAGGAGAGAGCTGAAGCGAGAGAGCGCTTCTGTGTTCTCCTCAGGGGAACCGCCGTAGGCACCGCCCGTCCAGCCCTCATCGTCTTCCTCTGAGAAGTTCTCCCATCCGCCTATCTGAGAGCCCTCGGTACGGGCATCGTAGTTCTCGTCTACACCCAGCCACGTAGAAGGCAGAGAGTCAAAGTCCTCCTTTTTGTAGCTGCCGGAAAGCCGGTCGCCCAAATTGCCAAAGAACGACTTGGCGCGACTCTTGGGTATGTCCACCAGATGAGGGGCGCTCTCGACGCCTCCGGAGCTGGCCTGTCCGTTCCATGCGAGCGATTCGTCCGCGTCGTGGATGTAGATGTCCTGTTCATCGTCGTGGTACTGCAGCAACTCCTCGCCTACCGGCTTCATGATGCCCGTCGCGCCGAGAGGTGCGAAGGAGCCGGTGTTGGAGACCTTCTTGGTGCCAGAGTCCCCTTCCCGCTCGTCGGTGTCAAAACTCGTCTGTTGATCAAAGGCGGCCTGCTGTGTGGGAATCATGCCGGAGTTGCCCAGCGTGAGTTTGGGAAGGTTACGCAGGCGTTCGCTGGCCGGAATCTCGGGAGCAGGGGTAGCGGCGGCGCGCTCCAGAGCAGAGGCACTCTCCGGCAAACGCGAGCCGCCTCGAAAACCGGAGTCCCTTGGAGCGGGTTCCCGGGGAGCGGGTTCACGGTGCGCCGTGTGGAGGCGCTCTGATTCTTTGGGAGCGGGGTCTGAGGCCAGGCGGTCAATGCCGGAAAAATCCGCGTTGAGTGTGGTAGGAGGCAGCTCCGCGGGCACGGATTTCTGTGTGGGATCAGGTTCAAAGTCCAATGGTGGAAGCACAGGCTCCTGAACAGACGCGGACTGGCCGGGCACAAACTCCGCAGCCTGATTCTGCTGGTCTGCCTCTACTGCTCGCTCCGACTGGGTTGGGTCTGCGGCTCGTGCTGCTTTCTGCCTCGACGCAGACGATGACTCGGAAGCCTTCGCCGATCTGGCCCCTGGCCCTGTTGCTCGCTCCTGCCGTACCGCCGACTCGGGTTCAGGCATCTTCTCAGCTGCCTTCTCGGGCGTATACTCAATCGGAACGTCCGCAAAACGAGAACGTACGACCTTGGGCTCCTTGCCCGCATCAGCGGCCTTGTCGGCATCCTTATTGGCAGCCTTTTTCGCATTGACAAACCAGGCGGGCAGAGCGCCCTCGGATTGTTCGCTCGCGAGGATCAGAGCTTCTGCCTCTGCGTCTTCCTGTGCCTGCTGCTCGTCGAGAGGTGGCCTTACCTTGATAGCGGGGTTGTCAAAAAACCGTGCTTCGGCACCCGAACGAGCCGTCTGTCCCGCCCCGGACGCTCCGGCGCCCGTAATGCGTTGGCTTCTCTCCTGGCTCCACTGGCGCCCGTTTGAGGGTCTGCCTGAGGAGCCGCCGGAAAGGCTGCTGGCCGCAGTGCCTGTGGGGCTGCTGGCAGCGCGTCCTTCTGAGGCCAGGAGGTCAGCCCCCCTCGCGGACAGGCCATCCGCAGCGCCAACACCACCAGAGACTCGCGACTCGGATGCGGCGCGCGGTGCAGCCGCTGCCTGACCCAATGCCAGGTCGGCGGTGTTCGCTTTGGATTCTACCTCCCCGATTGCCCCCGTACTACTCCGAGCTTCCTCAGGGCCTCCGGAGCGTTCTGGCCTCAAGCCCAGACGGGCCTCCCTGCTGACGGGTACTCCGCTCCGAATCTTCTGCTTGCCCGACGCTTCTACGTGGCCCTCGTAGTCCTGCTCGTCAAAATGCTCGCCTCGGTCTGAGCGCGCGGGCTCCTTTTTTCCCACAAGTCCTCTGGCTCTGGACAGGAGTGAGCCTGCCACTCCCCCGATGCCGTTACGAGAAGAACTCCCCCGAGCGGCGCGCGCGGGTTCGTGTTCGTCGCGCTCATCATACTCGTCATATTCGTAGTATTCGGCGGCAAACTGCTCCTGTTCCCCTGAGTAGTCGCCCTGTTCGCCCCGTTCCCGGCTTCGAGAAGACGCACCGTTCCGTGCCGTGCCTGTGAGCCCGCTTGACTCAGCGCCACGAGAGGCTCCGACTCGATCCATCTCACCCTTGCCTCGGACTCCTGCCAAAGTTTCGGCCACTCCCATCATCGCCGCAACGCCCGAGGCATTGCAGTTGGCCCCCTGGTTATAGGGCATAAAGAGGTTGACAACCTCAACAAGCGCCGCTGCCAACACGATGATGCCGATGATCAGGCCAAGGATGGACAGAAAAAATACCAGCGGCTGGGGAAGCGGCAGGAGCGACAGCAGCGTCACGCATACCAGCGCAATCAGACAGCCACGAATGACTCTGCGGAGCAACACATACAAGCCCACAACGGGCGGCGCGCATTGCAGCATGGAGCGGCCCGAGTCATAGTGCGCCACCACCACTATCTTGCGACGTGGGTCGGCACCCTTGGGCACGTATCGGGCGATGACGTTTTGGCTCAGCCCCTTGTTAAAGAGCGTATAGAGCGGATTTTTGCCGAGCATATCCAAAACCAGCAGTGCCGCTGATGCCAGTGCCAGGATAAATGCCAGCGCCGTAAACGCCGGTAGGGCAAAGAGCAGCTCTGCGGCCACGACTCCCAACAGGTAATAGAGTATCCGTACCCAGCCGATGCTTCGGGCAGCCGAAAACTCCTGGATCCATGTGTTAAGGCCCAGGTCGTCAAGGTGGGCCGCTATCAGTTCGGCGGCCTCGTGTTCGCCCTCGGATCCTCCCGGCCTGGGACCAACACTCGTAACCAGTTCGTCGGCGTATGTTGCCAATCTCTGCATTTTGTTCCTCCTTATCGGCCACGTTTTCAGGCCGTGTCGAGCAAAGTGCGAGTGCAGTTGCAGAACCCTATTGTACCCCTGTTTGCGTTTCTACGCCCACGTATTCGCGAATATACCCATCTGCCTCGGCGGCGTTCGCGCGCGCGGAGTCATACAGGGCATAATTCTCGGCGGTTGCGGCCTCGTAGGCAAGGGTAATCATCGTGAGGGGATCCGAGGGTATTTTGCCGGCCGCATTAACCACCGCGGCGTCCCTCAGGGTAAACTCTGTGTTTTTGGTGTTGACCAGTTCGATGTCTCCGTCAAAGAGGGCCTGGTCGGCCTCAATGGCAAGGTGCACCGATGCTATCTTGAGGGCGACATACTCGGTAACCACGCTGTAGTCGGCATCCTCAAAGGCCTCTTGAGCCTGAGCGAGCAGCGTCTGCGCCTGCTGAAGTCTTGTAAGGACGGTGTTGTTTCTTTCAATGGCCTCCTGAAGCTCGTTGTAGCTGCCGGTCTTGGAGAGCTGGGTCGTAGCCCTCAGTTCCGTGTCGGCGTTGACGATGACTTCCCAGGCCTGCCCAAAGATGAGCGCGGAGTTCATGGCTTCAATATCCTTGCCGATGATGGCCTCGCCACTGGTGAGCAGGACCTGGCGATTGACTGCGGCGTCTATAACGTGTTGGGCAAACTCCCTGTCGTCTGTTGCTGTTAAAAGCTCAACGGCGGAGAGCGCCTTCTCTTCTGCCGAACTCAGGGTCTCCTGTGTTGTTGGCACACGTTTCAGAAGTACCTCTCGCTCCGAGAGATTGCTCTCGGTGACCTCGGTTGTCGTAGCGGTATCAAGCGAGACTACCACCTGGTCGCTTTCCTGGATAAGAGCGATGGCCTCGTCGAGAAGTTCGTAACCCGCTGTTCTCCTGGCCTCGCGCTCCAGGGCCTGAGACGACAGCACCGCGTAGGTTATTGCGCCACTGCCCACGATGAGTATCAACAGTATGGCGATGGTAACGGGCCAGCGGCGTTTGCGGATTCTGGCGAGCGCGGTATCTGCTTCCACCTCGGGCACCACTCCCACCAGGACCGCGTCGCCCATTCTCAAGAGTTCGGCCTGCTCCAAAGGCTCGTCCGGCTCAATAAGGGGATCGGCCAGTTCCGGATGCTCGTGCACCGCCTTGTCCGCGTCAACAATGGCTTCCAGCAAAACCTCGGCTGAGAGGGCGGAGACTTCGGCATCAGGGGAGGTCGTATCGGGAAGGGAGGGAGCTGTGTCTGAAGAGGAGGGCGGTTCGTCGGATGAGGAGAGCGGCTCCTCACTATCTGCCCTGTCCTCCTCAGCACGGGAGAGGTCTGCCTCGGCCGGCAGAGCAGAGTCGGTCTTTTCACGGGCATGCCTGGGTACATAGCCGCTCATGACAATTCGGCCTCAACCCTCGATGCCAGACTCTGAGCTATGCGCTCGGCGGTCTCCCTGTCTGCCGCCTCCACCATGACGCGCACCAGAGGCTCTGTGCCCGAGGCGCGTATGAGCACGCGTCCGCCTCCGCCTGCCTTGAGCTCTGCCTCCGCCTCAGCGGTAGCCGCGGCGATGACGGCATTGCCTTCGAGCAGAGGGGAGCCGGCAACGTGCACATTGATGAGGGTCTGCGGATACTTCTTCATGGATGCTGACGCCAGCGCATCAAGCGACGTGCCGCTGCGCTTAAGCGCCGCCAGAAGCATCAGCGCTGTCACCAGGCCATCCCCCGTAGTATTGTGTTCGATGAAAATCATATGGCCGCTCTGCTCGCCGCCAATGACATAGCCGCCGCTCCGCATGGTGGTGAGGACATTGGTGTCGCCAACGGGGGTCTGCACAACCTGCAAGCCGGCCTTTTCCATGGCCTCGATAAACCCGATATTGCACATGACGGTGCTCACGAGCGTATTGCCCGGTATGCCGCGCGCAGCCTTGCGGTCCAGGGCACAGATGGCCTCTATGTAGTCGCCGTCTATTTCTGCGCCGCTGGCGCTTACCGCTATGACACGGTCCGCGTCGCCGTCATGGGCAATGCCCACATCGGCCCCACTGCGCTTGACAAGCTGAGTGAGCTGCCCGAGATCGGTTGAACCACTGCCTACGTTGATAGTGTTGCCATCCGCCTCGTCGTTGATAACCACCACCTCGGCATGCAGACGACGCAGGGCCTCCGGAGTCGTGTAGTACGCGGCACCATTGCCACAGTCCACCGCTATGGTAAACCCCTTGAGCGAAATCCCGTCCGCTTCAAGTATCTGTACGGCGTGACGCACATAGCGCTCGCACGCGTCGCCGATGGGCTCGGCTGTGCCAACCTTACTGCCTGTTGGCAGGGAGGGTTCAGGCTTGTCTTCTCCGGCCTCGCACAGGCCAGCCTCAAGCCTGTCCTCCAGCTCGGGAGAGAGCTTGTAGCCCTCGGCGTCGAAGAACTTGATGCCGTTGTATTCCGGAGGATTATGCGAAGCCGAAATGACCACGCCGCCATCTGCCCCAAGCTCCCGTGTTAACAGGGCCACTGCCGGAGTGGGAATGATGCCCGCCAGCAGCGCCTTTCCGCCCCGTGAGGTGATGCCGGCCACGAGGGCTGCCTCCAACATACTGCCGCTGATACGGGTGTCGCGCCCAATGACGAGCGTGGGTCCCAGCACCTCTACCGCCGTAGAGCCCAGGCAGAAGGCCATCTCGCAGGTGAGGCTGCTGTTGGCCACGCCGCGTACACCATCGGTGCCAAAAAAACGTTTATGCGTATCCATGCGGATAATTCTATCACGTTGCGTCACAAAGCGGGGCCATTCAAGACGGAGTACCAGGGAAGAGGCCGAGAATCTCAGGGTGAACTCTGTGAAAAATAGTGGCTCCCAGGGGTTGACTATTGCGCAAATACTGCCATAATGAAAGCGTAGGATTGCCTGTGGGGTTGGGCACTGAGGGTTTAGGCAACAAACCACCACAGCACAGACAAGAGCGGCATTCGTGTCGTTGTAAACACCATATCGTGGGTTGGTTGATTGACGCCGGTACTGATAGCCCCCTCTATCAAAGGCCTCTCATCAACTTTGACCCTCTCAGAGGAGGGGAGACTTTTACATACCACCCCCCAAGATGTAAAGGTCTCCCTTTCGTTTTGCAAAGACACAGGCGAGAACACAAAGCGCGCTCCGCCGTCTGTGTTTTATAATACCCCTGTGACAGCAACTGCAAACAGAGCTCTTATGAGCAAGGTCGTGAACGGCTTTCTTGACGCTGGGTTAATGCCGGGGCCTGACTTTGTGCTGGCTCCGGAACTCGCTGGCTCAGAGGGGCTCGGTGCTGCAGATGCTCCTCTCCTCCTCATGGTGAGCGGTGGGTCGGACTCTGTGGCACTCCTGCATATGTCCGATGCACTGTATCGCGGCGCGAACGGTGCCGCTTCCCTTGACTCCCCCGCCTTACTCCGCGTGCTCCATGTCAATCATATGCTGCGCGGCGCAGAGTCAGACGGTGATGAGCGGTTTGTCGTTGCGCTCTGCGGCAAGCTGGGCATACCCTGCATCGTCAAACGCACAGACGTGGCCAGAGCGGCAGCCGAGACGGGCGAAGGCCTTGAGCAGGCGGGCCGCAGGCTCAGGTACGGGTTTGCGCAGGCGGCGCTCGACGAGTTTGCTGTCGAGCTCGGAGTGACACCGGACCGGGGAAGCATCCTCACCGCACATACCGCCGACGATAGGGCCGAGACCCTGCTTCAACGCCTGATTGTGGGCGGAGGCAGCTCTTCGCTGGCATCTATCCCCCGGCGCAATGGCCGTATCGCGCGTCCGCTGCTCGCCTGCACAAAGCAGGAGTTGCGAAGCTGGCTCACGAGCCTCGACAGGGGCGTGGATGGATGCCTCTGGCGTGAGGATGCCAGCAATCTTGACACACGGTTTTCGCGCGCCTTCGTGCGCCATGAGCTGTTGCCGCTCCTCGCCAGCCGTAACCCCGGTATCGTCGAGGGACTCAACCGTACGGCCACTGTACTTGCAGACGAGAGTGCATGGATGGATACACGGGCCCTGGAGCTGCTGCCGCTTACGCAAGAGAGTTTTACCGCTCCCCTGCCCCTCCTGCGCCGGGCGGTCTACCTGGCCTGCAACAGCGCCATTGCCGAGCTTGCGCCCGATGCCCGCATTAGCTTTGAGCATGTCGAGCATATCGTGCGCGGCGGCGAGAGGAATGGCTTTGCCTGTCAAATACCAGGCGGCATCGAGGTGCGTACGGTTGGCGGAGCCATCAGGTTCTCCAAGGCCAAGCCCCCGAGGCATGACCCGAGAAAGTAGCGGAGAAAGACTCTTCGATTTTCTTGGGACAGCAGGGACGGGCTGCTGTCCCACTTTGACAGGGATATTTCCGAAAGACTTGCATATCTAGCAGGTCTTTCTTCTTTTTTTCGTCAAAGCTGGTGGGACACCAGCCCCGTCCCTGCTGTCCCACGCGCTTCCTCGGATTTCAGCGGCAGTATCTCCTTGAAGTGCGACCAACTCAATTGTTGCGACAGTGTAGCAAGAATTCGTTTTCCGTATCTGCTGCGTTTGTAGTCAAGCACGACGGAGCTGCCGTTGTTCCTGTATTGCATTCACTCAGAGTATTGAGTAAAATACTCAGCGTCATGAGTAAAAGTACCAGTAGAATGGATGCTCCATGTTTGAAAGATCGCTTGTTTCCCAGCTGGTTGAGAGAACCGGCGAAAAACGCGCTTTTATCCAAGTGCTCGTTGGGCCACGGCAGACAGGAAAATCTACGGCACTAGGCCAGATGGTGGGCAAAGTCACTCTCCCATATCACTTGATTGCAGCCGACGACGAACTCCTCAACTCTCCTGAGTGGCTTGCTGGTGAATGGAGAAAGGCACGCGCTTTAACCGAGCAATCCCAGGCTGAAGCCTTACTCGTCGTTGACGAAGTGCAGAAGATCCCGCACTGGGCAGGCACAGTAAAGAAGATGTGGGATGAGGATACGCGCACAAAGTGTCCCCTCAAGGTCATCCTCTCCGGCTCGTCATCCCTACTGCTACATAAAGGGATGGAAGATTCCCTCGTAGGACGCTTTGAAGTACTCTACAGCCACCACTGGTGCTTTGCTGAGTGCAGGACTGCCTTTGATTATTCACTGGAGGATTTTCTCTTCTTTGGCGGCTATCCTGGCACTGCACAGCTCAAGGATGACCCGGCGCGATGGGCGCGTTACCTGAAGACCTCTATTGTGGATCCAACAATAGACCAGGATGTCCTGCAGATGGGGCGCGTGGACAAGCCCGCCCTCCTCAAAGCGCTCTTTGGTATAGGGGCGGCCTATTCTGCGCAGGAGGTCTCCTACACCAAGATAATGGGGCAACTATTGGATGCTGGCAACACCGTTACCATCGCGCACTATCTTGACTTGCTCGACAAGGCAGGCATACTCGTAGGGCTGCAGAAGTTCGCGACAGAGCTGCTGAAGGTAAGGAGGAGTTCGCCAAGGTTGATGGTACATGACACCTCCCTTATGACCTACGCCACTGGGTCAAGCAGGGAGTTACTGATAAAAGACTCCGCCAAGAGGGGGCATCTGGTAGAAAGTGCCGTGGGAGCTTATCTCATTGCGCGCGCTAGAGAAGAGGACTTTGAGCTTTTCTGGTGGAGATCAAAAAAGGGAGAAGAGGTGGATTTCGTCATCAGAAAGGCATCGCTGCTCACTGCCATTGAGGTAAAGAGCGGCGCCATCAAAGGCCTCGGAGGTATCAAGGCATTTTTAAGGCAGAACCCCGGGGCGACATCGCTGGTTATAGGTGATGAAAGCTGCTCCCTTGAAGAGTTTCTTTTGGGCAGAATACCACTGTTTGCGTAGCGGGATGGGAGGGACAATAGGGACAAGAGGGACGGGGCTGCTGTCCCACTTTGACAGGGATATTTCCGAAAGACTTGTATATCTAGCAGGTCCTTCTTCTTTTTTGCGTCAAAGCTGGTGGGACACCAGCCCCGTCCCTGCTGTCCCACCTGCTGTCCCACAGGCACGGACGGAATTCATCCGTAGGAAAAGGGGGAGGACCGGAGGGACGATTCTCTGTCTGGTTCAGAGAAGCGGAACCGCCCCCTTTCTGCGTGCCCTGCCCACCTGTCTTTTTTGCGTGCTATTTAGCTGACCGTAGCTTTTTTATCGTCTTTATCAAGGATACGATGCTGGCTAGCAGCCAAAATCCCAATACTGCGCTGATGATAGACACGCCAGCAGTAAATCCGACAAGCTCAACCAACCAACCGAGCGGCAGGGCGACGATGAGCAGCACCACAGGAATGCGTACAACATTATGCTCGTCAGCAAGAACACCGATGTCGAAGGCACCGCCAAACACAAGATACGCCATCATGCCGAGCAGGGTGGCGGACACCAGGATCGAGAGGATCGGCCCCACGAGCTTACTGTAGACATGCTGTACCCTTCCTGCCTTCTTCTGCAATTCGTCGAGAGTGTTTTCCATTGTTTTCTCCATTCTGTAACATCCTGATATGAATACTGAGTAGGGCAGGCATTCTGCAGACAGTCCTTATGCGACATCCCCCCAGGAGCTATCGCCCGACCAATTATATGTTACTTACTCAGTAGCATATATGATAGACGAAACTCACGTGTTGTCAAGAGCCTGATTTGCCCCGCATCCGCCTTGCCGATTCAAGCCTTGATATGACCCTGATATGACCTTGACCCAACATTTCTGTAACTATATGTGCTCCTCTCCCTGCTGCCCAAGGCAATAACGGATACAATAGGCGTTTGAGCCTATCGGCCCAAAGTGACCGTTTTGCCTGGGGTCTACCCTCTGCCTTGCGTCGCAACAACCACGCTCGGCATGAGAAGCCCCTTACTGAGAGAACCCAGGGAGCAGAATGCCAGAAAAAGGAGCAGCGCCGCTGCCCCCAGAAATACGCGAAGTTCTTTTTGACGAGGCCGAACTCGAAGAGGTCGTCAAACGCATAGGCGGGCAGATTGCCAGAGATTACGCAGGACAAAAGCTGTTGCTTGTCACGGTGCTCAAGGGGGCATTTATCTTTATGGCCGACTTGGTGCGTGCCATCGAGGGCCATGTCGAAATAGACTTTATGGCCGTGTCGAGCTACGGCGATGGTGCCAAGAGTTCCGGCGTCGTGCGTATCATCAAGGACCTCAGTGTCTCGGTGGAGGGACGCCATATCATCATCGTCGAGGACATCCTTGACAGCGGCCTCACCCTCAAATACCTCCTCAAAAACCTCAAGAGCCGTAACCCGCTTTCCATAGAAGTAGCCACCCTGCTCTTTAAGGAGGGCAAGCAGCAAACCGATGTGGACTGCAAGTACGTGGGGCTCATCTGCCCGGATGAGTTTGTCGTGGGATACGGTCTGGATTATGATGAAGGCTATCGCAATCTTCCCTATATCGGGGTACTTGAGCCTTCGGTATACGCATGAATGACGACCCTGGCACGGATATGAGAAAAGGAAGCACAGAGTGAAGAACCCCAAGACCAGGACCTGGATAATATATGGAATACTCTTAGTGGTATTGCTGTTCCTCATTGGTTCTCAGCTGAATAACGCAAGCCAGGAGACCACGCAGCCCGATGTTCTCACCACCAGTGAGTTCGTCAACGCTGTGGACGATAACCGGGTAACCGAGGTTATCTACAACGCAATAAGCGGCTCGCTCACCGGCTATTACCTCGTTGGCGACGGCGGTGCGGAAGGCGAGCCCCTGCCCTTTACGGCAACCTACGTGGGCGAGGATAGTCTCAATGAATTGATGGCCTCTCATTCCGAGATCAACTACAACGTAAGCGTCTCTGACCCTAACTTCTGGCTGACCGTCCTGAGTTACGGCGTGCCGCTCATCCTGCTTGGATTGCTTGTCTGGTTTATCTACACGCAGTTCAATCAGGTCAACAGGACCCAGATGGGCCTGGGCAAGACCAAGACCAAGAAGGCCATCGCCGAACAGCCCAAGACTCGTTTTACCGATGTGGCCGGCATTGACGAGGCCGTGGAGGAACTGCAGGAGATCAAGGACTTCCTCTCCAGCCCGGCCAGGTTTCAGGAGCTGGGCGCGAAGATTCCGCGGGGCGTGCTCCTGGTTGGCCCTCCGGGAACCGGCAAGACCCTTCTGGCGCGCGCGGTGGCGGGCGAGGCCGGCGTGCCCTTCTTCTCCATCTCGGGCTCGGATTTTGTGGAGATGTTCGTGGGCGTTGGCGCCTCGCGCGTGCGCGACCTCTTTGAAAAGGCCAAGGAGAGCGCTCCCTCCATCATCTTCATCGACGAGATAGACGCCGTAGGACGCCAACGTGGTGCCGGCCTGGGAGGCGGGCACGACGAGCGCGAGCAGACCCTCAACCAACTGCTCGTAGAGATGGATGGCTTTGAGGAGAACTCCTCCGTCATACTGATTGCCGCAACCAACCGCGTGGACATCCTCGATCCGGCGCTGTTGCGTCCCGGGCGCTTTGACCGTCAGATTGTCGTGGACCGGCCCGACCTCAAGGGCCGGAAGCAGATCCTGACCGTGCATTCCGAGGGTAAGCCTCTGGCGCACAGCGTTGATCTCGAGGCCATGGCCAAGCTCACCCCGGGCTTTACCGGCGCCGATCTGGCCAACCTCATGAACGAGGCGGCCCTTCTCACCGCCCGCAAGAATAAGAAACTCATCACCATGACCGAACTCTCCGAGGCCATGGAGCGCGAGATTGCAGGGCCCGAGCGCAAGGGCAGGATAATCACCGACAAGGAGAGAAACATCATCGCCTACCACGAAAGCGGCCATGCCCTCGTGGGGCACATACTCGAAAACTCCGACCCGGTGCACAAGATCTCCATTATCAGCCGGGGGCAGGCCCTGGGCTACACCCTCTCGCTCCCGAGCGAGGACCGCTTCCTCAACTCCCGCGAGGAGATGTTTGACGATCTCGCGGTGTTTTTGGGCGGACGGGTGGCCGAGGAGATCTTCTGCAACGACATCACCACCGGCGCCTCCAACGACCTGGAGCGTGCCACCAAGATGGCGCGGCAGATGGTCACCCGTTTTGGCATGACCGAGGAGCTGGGTACCCAGGTATACGGTGAGGCCAACCATGAAGTGTTCCTGGGCCGTGACTACGGCGCCACGCCGGACTATTCTGATGAGACCGCGCGACGTATCGACGAAGAAGTCGCCAAAATAATGCGCAAGGCCCACGACCGTGCCTGGGCCGTGCTGGACGAACGCCGCGAACAGATGAAACTCATGGCCACCATACTGCTGGAGCGTGAGACCGTTGAAGATGAGGCGCTTGAGGCCCTGCTCGATAATACCTGGGACGTCTACATAGAGCATGAGGACGAGATCCTGGCACACAAGGCCGAGGAACTGCGCAAGCAGGAAGAAGAGGACGAGCGCAAACGACTCGAGACATCGCAGAACGCGGCACTCTCACAGGCAGGGGGAGCCACGGACGCTTCTCCGCTCTCGGCTGGCGGCGTTGCTCCCGGTAGGCTTGGCCCCAACGGCGAACCTGTCAAGGCAAACGGCAGGCGTTATACCCTCGAAGATGTCTTTGCCGGGCGCGTGCGGCTCGAGGATCTGATGGGAGAACAGCCTCAGTATCAGGTTCCCGTTGAGCAGCAGCCCGCACAGAATGCGAGTTCGATTGAGCAAGCGCCGTCGCCGAATCAACACCCTGTTGAGCAGCCAGATAAAAACCCTGCTGAGCAGGGCGCTTCGGTGCAAAACGGGCAGGACGGCGAGCAGAACCCTCCGGAACACACCGATGAGGACGCTGATGATAGACCGCGTTAAGATCGAGCAGGGTGTTCGCCTCATTCTCGAGGGCATCGGTGAAGATCCTGAAAGGCCGGGCCTCGAGAAGACGCCCGCGCGCGTGGCGAGGATGTACGAGGAGGTGCTTGAGGGGATGCACCAGGATGTTGCCGAGTTTTTTGCCGTGACCTTTGAGGAGGGCCACCGCGAGATGGTGCTGGTCAGAGACATTCCCTTCTACAGCATGTGCGAACACCATATGGTGCCCTTCTTCGGGCTGGCACACGTTGCCTATCTGCCCGGTGCCGCCGGCAAGATCTGCGGCCTCTCGAAGCTGGCGCGCACCGTGGATGTGTTTGCCCGTCGCCTGCAGGTACAGGAACGGCTCACAGGCCAGATTGCCAATACGCTGGTTGAGCGCCTGGAGCCCGACGGCGTTATCGTCGTGGTGGAAGCAGAGCATCTCTGCATGAGTATGAGAGGCGTCAAGAAGCCCGGCGCAAAAACCGTGACCTCGGCAGTACGGGGCGCCTTTGAACTCTCTCAGAAAACCCGCGCCGAGGCGCTGGAACTCATCCTGAGCAAATAAGCTGAGTGACGGGGCAACACCCATGACCACAGCGGAACATGTCTGGCACTGCGGCCCCTTTCGTTTTGCGCAACGACGTCCCCTCGTCATGGGCATCCTCAATATCACCCCGGACTCCTTCAGCGACGGAGGCAGGTATGCGGAGACCGAGGACGCGCTCTGCCATGCCCATACCCTGCTGGAGCAGGGCGCCGACATCATCGACATAGGCGGAGAATCCACACGCCCCGGCTCTGAGGAGCTGCCGTATAGCCTGGAGCTTGCGCGCGTGCTCCCCGTGGTACGGCCGCTTGCGCGCGAGGGTGTCTGCGTGTCGGTAGACTCTCGTCACGCCGAGGTCGTCGAGGCCTGCCTGGCCGAGGGTGCCGCCCTTATCAACGACATCACCGGCTTTACCAACCCCGCCATGGTAGAACTCGCAGCACTGAGCAGGGCCGGTTGCGTTGTCATGCACATGCGGGGCAGGCCACAGACGATGCAGGAAAACCCGCAGTATGTTGACGTGGTTGCCGAGGTGGGCGAGTATCTTCTCACGCAGGCCCGTCTGCTGGCCGATGCGGGGGTAGAGCGAGAGCGCATCTGCCTGGATCCCGGGCCTGGATTCGGTAAGAACTTCGAGCAGAATCTGGCACTCCTGCAAAACACCGCCCGCCTGGCCAACCTGGGCACTCCCCCGTATCTGCTTATGGCGGCGTGGTCGCGCAAGAACTTCATCGGCGAGATAACAGGAGAGGCAACAGCCGCAAAACGGGTTGCCGGATCGGTTGCCGCAGCCGTTTTTGCCGCCTCCCACGGCGCCGGCGTGCTGCGCGTCCACGATGTGGGCCCTACGGTTGAGGCGCTCAAGGTATGGGAAGCCCTGTATGAGTAAGCGCGAGACAGGTTCTGGAGGAGAAGCAGGTATTCTGGCTGTGATAGCGCTGGGCTCCAATCTGGGTGACAGTGCCGCTACGCTCGCCGCAGCCGCTCGGCAGATTGCCGCCGCGCCGGAGATTTCGCTCGTGGCCCTGAGCGGCACCTACACGTCCAGGCCGGCCCATGTAGCTGAACAGCCCCTCTTCAAAAATGCCGTCATGCTCGCTCGGACAACGCTCTCTCCTCTCGAGCTCCTCCAGCTCCTCCAAAGCACGGAATCGGCATTTGGCCGTGTGCGTGACGGAGAGGGTTCTGTGCCCTATGGGCCCCGCACGCTCGACCTCGACATCATCGACATCGAAGGCATTGTGTGCCACGGCCCTGATCTCACTTTGCCCCACCCCGAGTCGCTGCGCCGTGCCTTTGTGGTAACGCCACTTTTGGAGATAAGCCCGCATCACGTGCTGGCCGACAATACAGCAGTAAACACTCGTCACATCGAGTGCGGAGAGATTATCGACGGGCCAGTGCCTGAGAGCAGGCAGGGAGCAGCTGAGGAAGCGGAAGCGGAGTCTGGCATTGCGGAGTTGGCACACGGGAGCTTTCAAGACCCCTCCACGCCCGTCGCTGGCAGTGCTTGCCGGGCTGGCAGGCTCTCCGTCTGTGCCACTCCCATCGGTAACCTCGGCGACATCACGCTCAGAGTACTGCAGGCGCTGCAGGACGCCGATGTGGTGTATTGCGAGGACACGCGGATAACCCGCAGGCTCACCACCCATTACCATATCCAAACCCCGTTGCGCCGCGCCGATGCCCACCGGCTTCCCGCGCTTCTGCCTGCCCTGCTTGCCGAGCTTGAGGCGGGCAGGCACCTGGCCTATGTGAGTGATGCCGGCATGCCGGGTATTTCGGACCCCGGCGCCCTCCTGGTGGCAAGCGTGCGAGAGGCCGGCTACAGCGTCGAGGTCCTCCCGGGTGCCTCTGCCCTCACCACTGCGCTGGCCGCAGCCGGTATCAAGGCACGCAGCAGCTATTTTGGCGGCTTCTTCCCTCGCAAAACCGGGGCGGGCACGCGTCTGCTCACAGAGCTTGCAGAGCTTGAGGACACGACCCTCGTGTTCTATGAATCGGTCTACCGCACCGCAAAGACCCTGCAACTGATAGCCGAGCTGCTGCCCACACGCAGGGTGGTCATGGCCCGGGAGCTCACCAAGCTCTACGAAGAAGTGCTCACGGGCACCGCGGGAGATCTGGTCGAACTCCTGGCCCAGCGCAGCGCCGAAGGACGAAAGCTCAAGGGAGAGATAGTGCTTCTCATCGCTCCCGAGTCCGGCTGAGCGTTCTCGACCGTATGGTGTTGCATTAGCAGTATACTTGCAGCTGCGTTTCTGTAGTGCGCTCAGAATGCTTTGCCGTGGAGATATCGGAGAGGAAAGTAAGCCCAGAGAGGCAAGGATGTGAACTGCCATGTGTCAGCTGTTTGCCATAAACTCAGGAGAGCCCGTGGAGCTGAACCCGTTGCTTCGGGAGTTCTTTTCGCACGGCGATGAGAACCCGCACGGATGGGGAGTGGCAGACCTCAGTTCTTCGCAGGCCCGGATAGTGCGTTCAACCGAACGGGCGGACACCAGCTCAGAGGCCGAGCGCTTCCTCCTGAGCGCGCACCGGTGCACCAACGCGTTGGCCCATATCCGCGCGGCAACCATCGGCCAGGTCGAGCTGGAGAACTGCCATCCCTTTACCGCTACCGATGCGAGCGGCCGCCACTGGACGCTCATCCATAAAGGAACCATCTTTGACTTTGAGCCGCTCAACCCCTATTTCTATCAACAGCGTGGCGCCACAGATAGTGAACGGATACTGCTGTACCTCGTCGACCACATGAACAGGAACATCCTTGAGAAAGGGGCACCGCTTGAGTCGGACGAGCGCTTTGCGGTGTTCTCTCAGATGGTCGGGGAGATGTCCAGGGGTAACTGCCTCAACCTCCTCATCTTCGACTCCGACCAGTTTTTTGTCTACACCAACTATCGGGGTGCCCTCAATCTGCTGGTGTCGGAGGAAGTCGCGCTGTTCTGTACCTCCCCGCTCAGCACGGCCCTTGCCTCAGCAGCACCCGGAAGCGCCTGGGAGCCGCTGCCGCTGTGTACGCCACTGGCGTTTAAGCAGGCAAGGTGTATCAGCTCCGGCATCCCGTGCGGACAGGAGTATTTCGACAATGAGGAGGATACACACTACCTCTATCAGGATTACGCGGGACTCTAGGGCAGCGGGCAGCGGGCAGCGGGCAGCGAAAAAGTTTGCCCCTTGACAAAACCGAGTAAACTACTAGTATTACCTAGTTACTGTTTTTGCCCGCAACACGGCTTCGGCCTGACCGGTCGCGCCAAACAACACGACTCCACAGAAAGGAAGCCCTCATGGCCAACGTTACCGATACCTCCAAATGGTCGTTTGAGACCAAACAACTGCACGTAGGACAGGAAGCCCCCGACCCCGCCACCGACGCACGCGCGGTGCCTATCTACCAGACCACCAGCTATGTGTTCCCCTCCAGCGCGTCTGCGGCCGACCGTTTTGCCCTGGCGGAAAGCGGCAACATCTATACGCGCATCATGAACCCCACCAACGATGTCTTTGAGAAGCGCATCGCTGCGCTGGAAGGCGGCGTAGCGGCTCTGGCCGTTGCCTCCGGTGCAGCCGCCGTAAGCTACGCCGTGCAGAACATCGCTCGCAGTGGCGACCATATTATCACCGACAAGTTCATCTACGGCGGAACCTACAACCTGTTTGCCAACACCCTTACGGACTTTGGCATCGAGACCAGTTTTGTGGATGCCGCTAAGCTGGATGCCATCCAGGCCGCCATCCGTCCCAACACCAAGCTCATCTTCATCGAGACCATCGGCAATCCCAACGCGACCATCGTCGATATTGAGGCCATTGCCAACATAGCCCATGCGGCCGGCATCCCCCTCATCGTGGACAACACCTTCGCCACGCCGTATCTCGTGCGCCCCTTTGAGTATGGCGCGGACATCGTCGTGCACTCCGCTACCAAGTTCATTGGCGGCCACGGCACCTCCATCGGCGGGGTCATCGTGGACGGCGGCGGCTTTGACTGGGCGGCCAGCGACAAGTTTCCCGGCCTCTCCGCGCCCAACCCCTCCTATCATGGCGTGGTCTTTACCGAGGCGGTCGGCCCCATCGCCTACATCATCAAGGCCCGCGTCACGCTCCTGCGCGACACCGGCAGTGCGCTGGCACCCCTCAATTCCTTCCTGTTCCTGCAGGGCCTCGAAACCCTCTCGCTTCGCGTGGAGCGCCACGTGGAGAACACCCTCAAGGTCGTGGATTTTCTGAAGGACCATCCGCGCGTTGCCCGGCTCAACCATCCCAGCCTGCCCTCCCACCGCGACCACGCCAACTATCTCAAGTACTTCCCCACTGGCGGCGCGACAATCTTTACCTTTGAGCTCAATGGCAGCGCCGAGCAGGCACGTCTCTTTACGGAGAGGCTTGAGCTCTTCTCGCTGCTGGCCAATGTCGCCGATGTCAAGTCACTGGTCATCCATCCCGCCTCAACGACGCACTCACAGCTCAGCAGCGAGGAGTTGCTCGACGCCGGCATCACGCCAACGACTGTGCGGCTTTCCATCGGCACCGAGAATATCGTAGACATACTCGCCGATCTCGAACTGGGCTTTGCCTCGATATAAGAAGCCGGTACGAAGGAAGGGGGGCTCAGCGGCAGGAAGGCAGCAGCTGTGAGCCTCCCACTGCCGCGCCTCTCAACAGACACCGCCTGTCCAACAGCAGCGCGCAGGGCGGTATCGGTTACAATCTTCGTAACCTTTACCGCCCCACGCTCTCGTCATCACGACCGGTAGCGTCTCACGTTAGGAGTACGGATGAAAGTCTCGACCAAAGGCCAGCACGCACTCAGGGTCATGCTCGACTTTGCCGGACACGCACAGGACGGCTACATTCGCCTGCGCGATGTGGCGGACCGTCAGGGTATCTCCAAGACCTATCTGGAGCAGATCATGGTACTGCTCAACAAGGGTGATCTGTTCATCACCGCGCGCGGGTATCAGGGCGGATACCGGCTCAAACGACCCGCTCAGGACTACACCGTGGGAGACATCCTGCGCATCACCGAAGGTGATCTCTCTCCTGTCGAGCCAGAAGAGGATGCGGAGACAGGCGCGGACAGGCGTGTCAGCCTCATGGCTGCGGATGTTTGGAAGGGCCTGGAAGAGGTAGTGGTGGCGTATCTTGACAAGCTGACCCTCCAGGATGTGCTGGATGCCCACAAGGCCGAGGACGCCTACGAGTTCTTCATCTGAGAACCGTGCGGGGCTGGGACAGGAGGGACGGGGCTGGTGTCCCACCGGCTTCCCCGTGTACCCAATTTTATTTTGTGTTTGGTGGTGGTGGCAACCCCCCCCCGTCCCTCCTGTCCCAGCCCCGTCCCTCCTGTCCCACTTGCATTCACACTCGCTTTGCTTTATACTGGAGCAAACTTAGCAGTTTGATAAGTTAAAAGGATGCTGTGTCGTAGCATCACTGCCCTGCCGCAAGGCGCAAAAAGAAAGGATGTTTCTCATGACCGTCTACAAGAGCATAAGCGAACTGGTAGGCAACACTCCCCTGGTCGAACTCACCAACTATAACGACGAGAATGGCCTGGAGGCCACGATCGTCGGCAAGCTGGAGAGCTTCAACCCCGCCGGTTCGGTAAAGGATCGCATCGCCGTTGCGATGATTGACGACGCGGAAAAGTCCGGCACGATTACCCCGGGTACCGTGCTTATCGAGCCGACTTCCGGCAACACCGGCATCGGGCTCGCCGCCATTGCCGCGTCGCGTGGCTATCGTCTCATCCTCACCATGCCCGACACGATGTCCATCGAACGCCGCAATCTGCTCGCCGCCTACGGTGCCGAACTGGTGTTGACCGACGGTGCCAAGGGCATGAAGGGCGCTATTGCCAGAGCAGGCGAGCTGGCCGAGGAGATCGAGAACAGCTTCATCCCGGGACAGTTCGTCAATCCCGCCAACCCTGCCATTCATTACGCCACTACCGGTCCCGAGATCTGGGAGGCCTCAGATGGCAAGGTTGACATCCTGGTCTCGGGTATCGGCACGGGAGGCACCATCACCGGCGCCGGTGAGTTCCTTAAATCAAAGAACCCCGACATCACCATCGTAGCCGTTGAGCCCGCCGCTTCTCCGGTGCTCTCGCAGGGCACGCCGGGGCCCCACAAAATCCAGGGAATAGGCGCGGGCTTTGTGCCTGACGTGCTCGACACCCACATCTACGACGAGATAATCACCGTGGAAAACGACGACGCCTTTGCTACCGGACGTGCCCTGGCCAGAACCGACGGCATCCTCGTGGGCATCTCCTCGGGCGCGGCACTCTGGGCTGCCACCCAGCTCGCCAGGCGTCCGGAGAACGCCGACAAGCGCATCGTCGTGGTGCTGCCGGATACCGGCGAACGCTATCTCTCCACCGCCCTGTTTACGGGGTAGCGGGGTAGCAAGCTGCACATCGCCCTTGCTGAAGAGCATCAGAAAGGGGAGGGCCAGAACAAGAACCGGCCCTCCCCTTGTAGTATAAGGCCGCAGGGAAGGGGTGCCCTCCAGCCTCAGAGAAGTGGCTATACCTCGGGATCAGGGCCCTGCGCGTCTGCGTCGCGCTTTCTGGAGCGTATCCGGTAGGCGAGGACTGCCAACACCGAAGCGATGGCAAGCACAGCCACGCCAAAGGTCACCGACAACAGGTAGGGTGCCGTCTCGCTTGTTGCCGTGAGTTCGGTGGTCTCGGCGGTCTCACTGGCCTCTGCTTCGGCTCCTGGTCTCGTGTCTGTCCTGGTAACAGGCCGTGTCTCCCGTGTGGCACTGTCTGTCGTGTCGCCCTGGGTATTTTGTGAACCCTCCAACGGGGTGTAGGAGAGCGAGGCCGGAGACGACCCGCCGTCCGCAGCAGGTGCTGGAGCAGGGACAGCTTGCGCGGGCCGGTCGACCATAAAGGCGGTTGAACCCGTACCCGCCTTGAAGTCATCGACAAAGCGCAGCTCTATCAGATGGCTGCCATTTGCGAGCGTGTCCACAAAGGCAGTGTCCAGGCCTACGACGGCGCTCCCCTGGGTGAGGGTGCCGACCTCGGTGCCGTCAAGCAGGAGCTGACGGCTCGCTCTGCCGCTGGGCGTGCTACTGACGGCACCGAGGGCAAAGATCCTGCCGTTGAGGCTCACGCTGCTAACGCTGCCGAAGTCGCCTTTGAAGCTCACCTCGACACTCTGCCCATACGCCGTGATGGGTGCTCCCACTGTGGAGCTGAGCACGGGATGACTGTGGTCAAGCGCGGCTGTCCGCGCATCGAGCTCGGCGAGCAGGGCCTCGACCTCCGCTTGTGTGAGCGGTTGGCCTCCGGCCTTGGCTGCGGCTTCAAAGGCAGCGTGTACCTTCGCCATCGTGGCATCAAGCGCATCCACTGCCTGTTCGTCGTAATTCTCCCGTGCAAGGGTAACCGAGGGAAACGCCTCCTGCTCCGCGCTGCTAAGGGCCGAGTCGAGCGCAGTCAGGCTCGTCTGGGCCGCGCCCACCCTCACCGATATCATCAGGGGCAGGGCATCGTATGAATTGGCGTAGAGGGCCGGGTCTGGCGTAAAGGTCGCGGCGGCCACAAAGAGGCCGTTCCTCGCGTCGTTGCCCAGCACGTCCGTCTCAAAGCCCACTGCTCCCGGCACAAGAGCGGAAGCGTTGGGAGCGTCCCAGCTGAGCGTGCCGGAAAGCGTCGCCTCGCCTTTGAGAGCACTGCCACCAAAGACGTAGCCGCTTGTTTCCAGGCCGAGGCTGGCAAGACTGCCATCTCCGTAGGCAAGGATCGGCAGGCTGCCTTCCGTCACGAGCACGGGAGTTGCGGGGGCAACCACGACGGTAAAGATGGAAGAAGCAGGAGCCTCACTGCGCGTGTCGCCGCTCAGTGGATAGGTCAATCCGAGCGGGTTGTAGTGTACGGTAAAGCTGTGGGTGCCGGTCTTGAGCGCTGCGAGATAGTTGCCGTCAAGGCTTATGCGGTCGCCAACCACGGTGTACGACATTGCCAGGGCAGGCGCGTCCGCATCCAGTCCCTCGCCGGCAGACACGCTCCCCGGAGGCGAGATGCCGTCCCACACGGCATCGTAGCCCGTGCGCTCCAAATCTGCCACGGTGTTGCCGTTCAGGGTGAGGAAGACCTCGGCGTCCGTGCTGCCAAAGCGCGTGCTGTTGACCAGTTCCGTATCGGCTGCGCTGTCCTCGTAGACGACGACGCCGTCCCTGAGGATGCCGGAGCTGTTGCCCGCGTAGTCCCTGGCCTCCACGTAGAGCGCAAAGGCGGTGCCTGCCTCCACGGAGAGAGGCTCTGCCGCGTCGTAGTCCTGCCAGAGCGAGGCGAGCGCGGTGGCGTCCAGAGCTGTGTTACCCGGAGCAGCGTCGAGGTAGAAACGCAGCGTCTCGATGTCCGAAGACACGGCGGTTCCGTCAGAGCCTGTGTCGGTGACCTCAAGTTCGATCTCCACACCATCCCTGAAAAAGAGGGCGGGGCTTGTCGAGCCGAGGAAGTCGCTTGCCGTGTTGGCGTTGTAGCCGACCTGTACCACCGGGGCCGTCTTGTCGATGCTAAAGGTGAAGGAGGCAACCGTCGATATCTCGTGCTGCGTGATGGCGTCGTTGTCCTCGTCGGCCTCCAGGTCCGTACCCGTGCGACGCACATAGAAGGGCACGACATTGGCATCGACCGGTGCTGAGCCGAGGATGAGGGTGTTCTGCCAGGTGCTCGTGTCCAGGTTCCCCGCGCTCACGGCAAAACCCGTTGCCGCCGTCACCACCACGTCGGTGTTTGTCCAGCCGTTGTTAAGGGTCGTAGCCGTGTAATGCTCCTCAGCAAGCGCGGTAAAGCCCGGGAGGATGGTAGCAACGTCGCTGAGTGTAGTCGCTGGCTGGGCGAGCGTGTAGTTGGCCCTCACGTCGCGCGAGGAGCCGGCCGCAAGGGCGTAGCTGCCCGTTCTCGCTACGCTGGACGTGCCCACCTCAGCACTCGCAAACGCAAAGTCCACATCCGAGCTGTCCAGCGCAATGCCGTCCAAATCCGGATTGACAACACCCGCGAGTGCGGCCTCGCCCATAACGGCAAGGTCCGTCCTGCCATCGTAGTGTTTGCTTGCAAAGGCAAGGCCAGCCATAGTGACGGTGAGCGGCTTCGGCGCCACCACAAGCGTTATCCACGCCTCGGCCGAATCGTTGTAGTTGGCATCGCCAAGCCGTTTGGCGTAGATCGTCGTGCTCCCCTGGCCGATGATATTGATGCGGCCACTCAACTCCCCGATGGTGGCAACGTCCGGATCCTGGCTTCTCCATGCGTAGGTGCCGGGCTCGCTGCCCGAGCCGCCCGTTGCCGTAAGCTCAAAGGCTTGGTCGCCGTAGGTAGCGGACACGGTGGCAGGGCCGGAGATGAAGACGGCTGCCTGCGCTGCCCTGGTGATGTTATAGGAGACCGAAGAACTCTCGGAGCTTTCATAATCGGTGTCGCCTTCGTAGGCGGCGCGGAGCCTGTGGTCACCACCGCTGAGGGTGAGCGTGAGACTTGCCTCGCCCGAACCGTCAACTGTCTCGGTGCCCAGAGAGAGCTCGGGCGTGAGTGCGTCGTTGTCATGGTCATCCCAAAACTCAACCTTGCCACGGGGCATAAAGCCCATCTCGCCGGCAACGGTGGCCGTGAGGGTGACGTTGTTCTCGGCGTAGGAGCTGCTTGTGAGCGGGTTACAGGCAAGTGTCACGGACGAGGTATTCCTGGCTATCGCAACCGTGAGCGTCGTGGGCCGTGGGTCATCGGTGCTTTGCGAGGCCGCATACGGCTTGCCGAGCGGGTTATACGAGACGGTGAAGCTGTGCGTGCCCGCGTCAAGCGTCTGCAGGTAGGCTGCCGTAAGCGTAATTGTGTCAGCGGGGCTCCCTGCGCTGTAGTCGGTGCTTTCAAGCGCAAACTCGGAGCCTCCGGCTGTGCGCACGATGTCGGCCACCGTGTTGCCGTGCATCGCCACAGCCGCGACAGCGTCTGTGCCTGAGGCCTTCGTGAAGGTGGTGGTGGTGGTGGTGGCACTCTGTGTATAGCGCACGAAGCCTTCCGTGCCAACGACGCGCACATTGCCTGTGTTGTCGGTGAGACGTGCGTAGACAAAGTAGCTGCCGTCTATGGTGATGTTCGGCGCGCTGCCCGCGGTCCAGCCCGTGGCGGCCTTAGCATCTGCCTCGCTCCCAAACGGTGTCGTCCGCACGAGGTATTCCGTTGCCTGCATACCCGAGCCAGCCCCGTCCGCGCCACTCAAGGCAAGCGACACGTCGCCCGCCCAGAACTTGGCAAGGCTATCCGAGAGAGGCAGACCCGCATACGCGATGCCACGCGCGGTGATGCTGCCGGTAGGCGGCGTGGCGTCCTTGTAGACGGTGAGGGTATGCGCCGCCTCGGCGTTCTCCGCTTCGTCCTCCGCCCAGTAGCTGATGGTGTGGCGGCCATCGGGAAGGGCTGTGAGAAGTACCTCTGCCGTAGCGCCTGCAACGATGGTATCCACCGCGGCAGCGTCTACTCGGTAGTGGATCTCCCTGACCGTACCGAGGCCCTCACCGAGCAGGTTGCCCCCTGTAGCCTTCGTCACGTCATTATCGGTGGCGGTGAGGGTCACCTTGTCCCGCATCCAGCCTTCGTTGGCGAGGTCTGCGGTCGTTACGGGTGCGACGCCGTCGAGGTAATTGGCAGTGAGGATCACAGGCGCTGGTGGCATGGTGAAGGTGGTGGTACTCGCGGTTTCGTCCTCAAGCTCGACTGTCACCGCGTCGTCCCCGTTCTGCGTCCAGTAACCGAACCTGTAGCCCTCAGCGGAATTACCGGCGGTGAGGGTGACGGGTTTTGCCGCCTCATAGCAGCCGTCCGGTGTGCCGTAGTCGCTGGTTGCCACAGGGACAGCCGAGCCGCTGTCATCGGTGGTGAGGATGAGGCGGTAGGTGGGTGTGATACCCGTGACATCGAAGGTCGCCTGCGCCACCGCAAGGTCGCTCAATACTATGGCAAGCCTGTAGGTGCCGTTAATCCGTGTCCAGTCCGCCTTCAAAGAGAAGATGAGCTGGTCATCAAGGAAGGTCGGATCGGCGTCCGTAAAATTGAAGATGACTCCTCCTCCGCTCTTGACCGTGTAGGCCCCCTCACCAAGTGCTACAAAGCCCCTGTCGTCTCCGGGGATATCCAGATACACATCCCTTATCGATACTTCCGGGCTTCCCGAGCCAAGATCTGCGCTCGTCGGAAAGTCAAGCGCAGGTGCCGTGTAGGCTCCGCCTGCATCGACGGGATGCAGCTTTTGGAAGGCGTGCATGTCCGTGAGGTAGTTCACGCCACCACCATTGAGGATGTAGCGGGAGTCCAAAAGACCGACAGCCTTCGTGATGGTGCCGCTCGCCTCTACTGCCGCCACACCAAAGCCGGGAGTTCCCGGTAGGGAGGGTATCGATACCATAACGTCTGTCACATCGTCTGTGAACTCGTCTCCCAGACTGAAGAACACGCGCCAGGTCCAGGTGTATTTGACCGTGCCTGCAAAGTACGAGCCCTCGTCTATGGGGAGGATCATCGTTATCTTCAGTCCCTCTATCGGGTCACCGTCGCTGTCCGTTATCCTAACCGGCCCGTCGTAGGGGTAGCTTATATCCAGATTGTCGTTCTCATCTGTCGGATAGAAGTAGATGCTGTCGGGATTGCCGTAGGTTGCTATGATGGGGTAGTAGTTCTTGTCTGCGCCTTCGCCTGCAGGCTTTGCCAGCGTAAACTGGAGTGTGGAGGTGGAATAGCCCGGAAGCGCGGCAAATACCTCAGCCTCGGCTATGGCGCGGGGCACGGTGATGGGAGTGGTGGCAGCGATATAGTTACGTCCCTGCTCACTGTTTTGCTTTTGGTAGGTGTCGAGCTTGCCGTTCAAGTCCATGCGTACCTCTACAGAGGCACTGGCCTCTGTCTTTACCGCAGATGAGGCAGGGGCGATGGGGATGACATAGACATTGTTATGGGTGCCTTCTGCGATAGCTTGAGCGTTTTTGAAGTCGTGTGCGCTCGGATCCTTTACGACCGCGGTGTTAACCACCACCTCGTTCCAGCTGAGACCTCCCACGATGGGGTATTTGAAGGTGAGCGTCATGGTGTCAGAAACCCCGTCTTCGTCCGTATCGCTTACGGCTACACCCTCTGTGTCTGCAAACTCTATCTTCGGGTGAACCGTAAAGGTGACGTTTTGTTCTTCATCGGTGGCAACTGCACTATACATTATCTTGATCTTCGCCTGATGGATGCCAGGCTCAAGACCTGCCACAGGCTGTATCGTCCAGACGTTACCTGAGCCTTGGAGCTTAAACCAGTCTTCGGCGTCTTCTGCGCTCTCCCCTGTCCACTCCACCTTGTCCACGGTGGCGCCGGCTGCGACATGGACGGTCTGGGCTGTAAGGGGATCTGTCGTATCTCCCGTGCTCGGCAGCGTGTAGCCTTGGAGCTGCGCATCGAAGCGTACCTCGCCGAAGTCATGGACGTAGAAAGCTGTGGCAGGTGAGGAGAACGAGCCCTGTGTCTCGTCATCTGGCGCTGCGACTGCCTTCACACGCAAGGTGTAGCGCCCTCCTTGAAGACCTGTGAGTATGACGGAGGTGTCTGTCTTGTTTGCGTCTTCGACATTTTGCCACTCCCCATAGCCAGCCTCACCTGTTATGCCGACGCGGTACTCATAGGCGGTATCCGCTGTAGCGTTCGTGACGGTGACGATGCTCGGATCTGAGGCATTGCCCGGGTTATGTACCGTAAGCTCTGGTTGCGCGGGGCGACGCGGGATAAAGAGAACCGTTGCCGCGGAGTTGACGGTGTTTGTTCCGCCTTTGAGTATCACGTCGATTCCCTCTGTCGTGACACCATCTGATACCTCATCGATACCCGCACCGAGCCAAGTATCGTTTATGGGGTAGTGCCATACATCGTTCAAGTCTTTGTAAGATGGGTTGTTCGGGTCGGTAAGGTCGGTGCCGATGAACCTTTCAACGTGTCCGATTCCCTCTGTGTTGTTACCGAAGATATACGTCTTTCCTTCTGCAAGTCCGGCTACGGTGCGGTTTACATAGTCTATCCAGGCCTCCGGGGTGTCTTCCGGTACGGGTTTATAGAAGGTGACTGCCATCCCTACAGAGTCGTCCTTTATGCGGTAGTCGTGGATGGTTCGGTCCTGTGCCTGGTCTCCTGTCCCCTCTCGCACCGTGAGCTTCCAGCTCTTTATGGTGAGGGCGTCTTCAAGCGTGGTGCCATTGGCAATGGGCAAAGCCGAGACGGGGATGAACCACGTGTCCGCTGAGGTGCGGGCACTACCTTCCGGGTTTTTGGGGTAGGGATAGGCGGTGTCTGTGCGGGTGACGCCGTCATGCAGGGCATAGGCGTCATTGTCGAGGTAAAAGCCCGCGACCTCCCTGTCAAAGGTGACGAGTATGCCGTCTGTTGCCTCTGTGCCGTCCACGCCGTTTTGCTGGACTGCGGAGGTGACTTCTACCGTAAGGGGGGCAAGTACCCTCACGGCTGTGTAGGCGGCCTTGTTTCCCGCCTCATCTTCTACCACTATGTTAAACCAGTAGGAGGTGTCGGGCTCAAGACCGGTGACGTTATAGGTGGTGATGCCCACTGTATCGTCTTCGTTTAAGAGCGTGCCGTGTTCCATGGCCGACTCCACACCTTCCATGTCGTCTATGGCAGTGGCGTGCTGGTAGACGTAGTAGGTAAGCGCTGAATCTTCTGTAAAGGTGTCGCTTGCCGCCGTCCAGGAGAGTGTTGTGTTCCAAGATGGTGTCTCTGCACCTGTCTCGATCGGCTCGGATGCGGTTATGGTGCTCACCGCAGGCTCGACACTGCCTCCCACAACGGGCGCGGTGCCGTCCCTGCTCACCGTCAGCGTTAGCTCGACGGGAGCGGAGGCTACATAGTCATCGTCGCCGGCCTTTACCGCGGAGATAAGGGTGGTGCCGTCGGTCTTATACCCGACAAAGCTGGCCGTTGTCTCGTTGCCTGTGGTGGGTGCAACCGTCGCAACGTCTGTTTCGCTGCTTGTCCAGGTGTAGGCACCGGAGCCCGAGCCGCCGGAGGCGGTGAGGGCGAGGCTGCCGCTCTCACGCGTCCTGGTCACAGAGCCGGGGGCTGTGGAGCTGGCCGCAACGCCGCTTCCCGTCACCTGCACCGCATTCTGCTGCGCCTTGCTCACCACGATGGTAAAGCTTGTCGTCTCGGGGGTATCGTTGCGCGCGTCAGCAGAAGAGTAGGCCACACCCAGCGGGTTGTAGCTCACCGTAAAGCTGTGCGTACCCACCTGAAGGGTCTTGAGGTAGTCCCCGTCCAGGAGTATCCGGTTACCATTTACGCTGTAGGAGGCCCCTAACACCGGCGCGCCCTCATCCTGTCCCTCGTCTGCCAGCACGCTCTCAGGCGCGCCGCCCGATGCGCTGTAGCCCGTGCGCTCCACAGCCTTTATGGTGTTGCCGTTGAGAACGACGTAGGCTGTAGCATCAGCATCTGCGAAGCGGGTGAGAGAGAGGTCCTGGGTGTTGATGGTGCTGTCGGAGTAAACGATGACGCCGTCGGTTAAGATGCCCGAGCTGTTGCCGGCGTAGTCGATGGCCTCAACGTAGAGGGCGAACCTGGCATGCTCTGCTACAGCGGGCCTGGCAAGCTCAGAGTAGGTCTGCCACCTGCCTTCAAGGGCTGCCGCGGTGAGGGCGGTGCTGCCTGGATTGCGGTCGAGATAGTAGCGCAGCGTCTCCACGCCCGAAGAGGGGGCAACGGCATCGGTAGCCGCAAGCTCAATGTCCACGGTCTCCTTGAAGAAGAGCCCAAAGCTGATGCTGTTGAGGAAGGCGGTGAGGGCATTCTCGTTGTACCTGACCTTCACCTCAGGGGCCGTCCGCTCAATGCCGTAGTCAAGCGTAGCGAGCGTCGAGATCTCGTTTTGTGCTATGTCACCGGTGCCTGTGGCCGCGCGGCGTAGGTAGAAGGTTTTGGATGCCTCCTGCACAGCAGCGGTATCGAGGGTGAGGCTGTCCAGCCAGCTGCTGGCGTGCAGGTTTTCCGCACTCACCTTATAACCTGCGGCCGCGGTGATGACCACGTCCTCATTCGTCCAGCCCTGGTTCAGGGGGGTTGCCGTGTAGTGTACACCGGCCTCCGGCGTAAAGCCCGACGAGATGGTAGCGAGATTCGCAATGCTGTCAGAAGGCTGGGTGAGCGTGTAATTTGTGGCCGCGCCTCCCGTGAGCGCATAGCTTCCCGTCCGTTCGACGGTGTTCTCGCCCACAGACTCGCTCGCAAACACATAGCTCACACCCGAGGCATTCAGGCCCACGTTATCCGTACCCACAACCCCAACGAGCGCAGGCGCACCCGTCATGCTCACGGTGGTGAGACCGTCGTAGTGCTTGCTCGCGAAGCTGAGCCCACTCATGTCCACAGTGAGGGACCTGGCAGTGACAGTAAGCGGAACGGCCACACCGCGCACGGTCTCGTTGTTGCCCGTGTCCGTGGGCGTAAAGGTGGCAAGCGGGGTGCGCGTGCCGACGTTGCCCACAATTGCCAGCGGGTTGTCCCAGCTCCACAGGCCGGGAACGGGGCTGGTCTCGGAGCCCGAGTTGGTGAAGCTGATAAGGCTCACAGAACTCAGGAGGTCTCCGTAGGTGGCGGAAAGCCCCGTAGGTGCCACCACGTCCGGCGCGGCCTTGGCAATGGTGATGGTGAGGCTTGCCGAGGCGATACCCGTCTCCCAATCGGTGTCGTCCAACCGGTGCGCCACTACGGCAATCTGGCCCGCGCCGTACACGGTAACGGTTCCGTCAGGAGACACCGTTGCTACGGCATCTTTGCCCATCGTGCGCTCAAACACCAACGCTCCCGTGCCGCTGCCGCCCGAGGCGACAAGCGTAAAGGGCTCATCCGCCGCGGCCTTGGCTCCGGGATCCTCAATAACCACGGGAGCGGTCTGCACGCGTTTGTTCACGCGTACCACCGCGGTGTTGGAGTTTCTTGTAGCGCTCTGGGTGCCATTGACGGAAGGGTTGGTGTTGGTGACGACGCAGTAGTAGTAAAACGTGCCGACGCTTGCGCGCGGAACCTCATAGACAGCGCTCGTAGCGCCGTTCATAAGCGTGCTGCCGACCGTGCCGGTGGGCGCGGTGGCCCGATACCACTGATACGACAGGATGCCGCCGGACGCAGCGTCAGAGGCAACAGCGGCTACTCTGAGGCGTATTCCGCCCTCAGGGTCGGCCATGGCCGTGTAGGCGTCTCCCCCGGCGGGATGTTGCGTGATATTGGGCACGGCGGCGTTGACGGTGGGGTCGATTATCACCGTGAGCGTGGGAACCGCTGCCTGCGCGTCAAGTACATGGTTGACGGGCGCTGTCTCCAGCGTGGCGGTAAAGGCGTAGCTCCCCGCCGCGGACGGGTTATAACTGCCTGCCAGGTTCCAGGCACTCACGGGCCAGGCCACCGTGCCGTTGGTGCAGTTTGCGGTGACCGTGGGGTATTGGGCAAGGAGCGTGGCAGCCACATCAGCCGGCGCAAAGCCCGGGGCCGGAGAGCCGGCATGGCCGCCCGGCACCACCACGGGCACGAAGCCCCTGGCCTTGTTATCGGTAACGGTAAAGGCCACTGCAAAGGATTCGCTGAGGCCGTGCTCCGCGGAGGACACCTGCACCTGGGCCGTATAGCTGCCGGAGGTGAGGCCTGCCACCGGCTGCACGGTAAAGGGAGCCGAGACAGCATTCTGCTCCGCCACCGAGGCAATCTGCACGCTCACGCCCGAGGCACCCCCGCTCGCCAGCACAAAGGAGCCCGCGCCCGGGCCGGCGAGTGAGGCCGTCAGCTCGCCCGTGCGGTTGCTGCCGATATTGGTAACCGTCACCGGTTGTGGAGCCACACCGCCCGCGCCCACACCGTAGCCGTACTCGGCATCGGCAAAGGAAAGCGTGCCGCCCACGTTGGGCAGAATGCCGTAGGGCAGGTCGTTGACTATGACCGTGACCTGAGGCACGAGGTTGCTTGTGTTGGAGACATTCCTGTCCAGGCTGCCAAGCGTGCCTCTGAAGGTATAGATGCCGTTGACGTTGGGGTTAAAGGAAGTACCCAGGTTGACCCACGCGATAATCGGCAGCGAGATGGTGGTACCCGTGTCAAGGTTGGCCGTAACGGCCTTGCTGCCGCCAAAGGCAGGGTCTGCCAGCGTGCCATTGAGCAGGATGTCCGCAATCTCCGCCTCCTCGTCACGATCTGCGGCAAGCTCACTTGCCGTGCCCACCGTCCAGGGCGCTATCTGGGCAAAGCCCATGATGTTGGCTGTGCCTACGGTAAAGCTGAGGGTATAACTTGCGGAGAAGGGGTCGGTGTGCCCGCCCTGCCCGCTTTGGCTGCCCGCCACGGTGAGCATGGCCTCGTAGACACCCGCGTCAAGGCCTGCGACCGGACGTACAGAAATATCCGTGTTGCTGCCGGCAGGGGCGATGTTTTCGAGAGAGGCAGCGGAGAGCGCAAAGGCTGCCGCACCGTTGCCCGAGAGCGTAACGCTCAGCGTGCCCGTAGGCTGGTTACCCGTGTTGGACACGACAACGGTGTGGGCGAGTCCCGCGGCGGCGGCAGACGTGTAGCCCCACTTCTTGGAATCAAAACTGAAGGTGGCCGCGCTGGCGGTGTCAAGGCCCAGGCCCCAGGTGGGCGCAACGGTGCCGGGCGCAATGGTAAGGTTCTGCGTAACGCTCGCAAAACGGCCCTGTGCGCCGGCCTCGGCCTTGTAACGCAGGCGGTAGTTGTTGCCCGCGGCAAGCCCGGTGATGGCTCCCGCCTCGCTGTCATAACCCGGAAGCGAGGCGATGTCGGCAACCCAGCTCCCTCCGCCGTTATTTGAGAAGTCCATGGTGGCCGCGCTCACGCCGAGGATCGCGCCGTCGGCAAAGCCCACAAAGCTCAAAGCCCGTGTGGTTGAGGCGGGAGCAGCAGGCCGCGCCTTGATGACGAGGGTGGCCGCGTCACTTTGGAGCGCGCTGTTGGTGTTGTGCTTGATAAGGGAGAGCGGTTCCGGGCCGTCGTCGGTTGCTCCGCGTCCAAACCACGCGGCGTCGATGTTGAGGACACCCGTGTTGTTCGTGTTGACCTGGTTGCCGTCCACCAGATAGACCGCGCTGTGTGCGAGACCGGTGATCTGCTCGGCAACATAGTCCACGACGGGCACCGGCGTGCGCTCGACAACGGTGAGATGCACGGTGGCCTGGGCCGTATGGGTGAAGTCCTTGCCCTCCGGATGATAGGTGACGCTCACGACCGCCGTGTAATCGCCCACGGCAAGCCCGTCTTTGGGACGCACGGTAAAGCTGAGGTTGTCCTCCCCTGCTTCAAGGGTTGTTTCTGTGGCCGCGGTGCCAGGAGGTTTGGCAAGCTCAAAGGCGGCCGTGTTGGAGATGCTTATCTCCGCGTTGGTAAACGTAGCGGGGATGTTGCCTGAGGCGGCAATCCTGAGCGGGAGGGGGCTTACGGAGCTGCCCTGTTGAAGCCTGCCGCTGCTGCCGTTGCCAAAGACCGGTGCGGTGAGGTTAAGGCTCACGGCATCGGTGTCCACAATGACGGTGGAGGCCTCGCTCGCAAAGGATCCTCCGACTGTGTTGATGGCCTTATAGCGTACGTGGTAGGTTCCGGCAACTACGGCCTGGTAGTCTCCGTTTTCAACATCGGTCAGCACCGTGCAGTCCGTATAGCTCGTCGTTCCTTCGGCGGCAAACTCCATCGCAGAAGTAACGCCGTATATCCTGTTGTCGTAGCCCGAGAGCCCGTCAGGAGCTGCGGGACGTGCCGGCACCACTACCTCGGTACGGGCACTGTCCGCGAGCGTCGTGCCATTGCCAGCGGTGACGACGTACACCGTGGTGCCGTGGAGGTCATAGCCGCCCTCGCCGGAGGTGGCAAGCGGTATCAGCTTGTCGCTCACAGTACGGGCCGTACCGTTTACGAGGTAGGTGCCCGCACCAGGCAGGGTAAGGGAGTCTGCGGCAAAATCGACGCCTACCAACGGTGTGATGGCACGTGCTATGGTGGAGAAGGTGAAGCTCTGCGCTGCCTCCATTGCCACAGCGTCCGTACTCACGAAGCCATCCACGGTTACCTCATAGGACGCGCCGTACTCGATGCCCGACACCGGCAGGGTCAGCGCGTTGCCCGCGGCGTTCCAACGGGAGTCATCGGTAACAATCGCGCCACCGGTGAGCGAGGGTTCACCGGCTCCTCCGCCTGCGGTTTTCTCAATAGCAACCGTGCCGGGCAGTGTCGTGTCTATGCCCTGTGAGAAGTTGAGGATGAGGGACTGTGCGGCAGAGGGATAGACGTTGGTCTGGGCGTCTTTGGGGTTCGTGAGTGAGGCCACCGGCCTGGGCTGGGCTGCCCAGCTGTAAGACGAGGCCCCCGAGATGTTGCCGCCCGTGTCGATGGCACGAGCCTGCACCAGCGTGTTTGTGTCGGGAACGCCATCAGGAACGAAGGGCAGGAGTGTCTGAGCCGTCAGGTCAAACTCGCCTGCGCCTGGGCCTTCCTCCGTAAACACGTAGTTCTTCCAGCCGTCATTGACCGTGCCGTCTACCCACGTGCTGCCGTTGTCGAGCGAAGCGCGGTACTGATACTTGGCCACAGCCGTGTCGTCGGTGGAGTAGCCCACGGTAAAGTTCGTGTTCTTCTGGGTGACCACCGGCACAGTAGGAGCCGTGAAGTCCTCGATGATGGTTGTGTTATCGTCTTCCTTCAGGGTTTTGCCATCTTCGGTAAACTCCAGGCCTGCAGGTGCATAGTTGTTCAGTACATAGAACTGTTTAAGGTCGTACTCCTGCGCAGCTTGGCCAGAGGCCGCTGTAAAGCCGATATAATATTCGTTGCCGATAATGGACTCGATGTCCACGTTCGTTCTCGAAAGCGTAGGCGTTTGCGGTTTGACAGGTGTAGAGCTGATATAGAGATTGAGGTACCGCTCCTTGGAGTTGTAGTCCACCCACGAGTAACAGTGTACGTTCTTTATATATCCCGAACTGTTGGCTACAAAATTGGGCGATTTATAGGCCTCATCGACAGCGCCCAGATAGCGTGTGCTGATGCCGTCTCCGTCGTTGTTTTTTGCTATTTGTGAAAACGCCCCGCCTTTCTCCCCATAGCCCGCAAACGGAACCCTCTGTCCGCCGTCGTTGTCGTAGGTATCGACCTTGAAAGCGACCGACCTTGTGAAAGCGGTACCTCCATAGCCAAGCGATCCGGAACCCCCGGTAATGCCGTTCGTGTCAGCGGCGATGATGAAGGACCAACCGTCCGCGGTTCTACTACGGCCAGCGACATCCCCGTTTTCTCCCATCCAGATATCGAACATGGCCGAGAAACCCGTTTCGGAGTATATGCGGCGGGAGAGGAAGGCCGAGCCGTATTTCCAAGGGGAGGATGCACCCGGAGTTTTGGAAATGAGCCTGATGTAACCCGACGCGTCCTGCGTCGGCTCAACGACCAGTGAGTCGTTCCCGGTTATCCGCATAGTCTTCATGCCGTCCGCCGAGGCGTTGCCCGAGTTGAACGACGGCCCGATGAAGTAGGCGGGGAGGACAGTCTGGCTGGTGCCCGGCTCACCGGACTGCTCGGGCGGCGGCTCCTCCCCAAAGACCTGTCCGGCAAACACCGGCGGGATGATGAGCGTGAGGGTCAGGACGCAGGCGAGCAGCGTCCGCGCGGTCTTCCGCAGCTGAGCCCTCTTCCAGGGCGCGCGCCGGGTAGCACTTACTGTGCCCTTGCGCGTGGAGCAGGAGGGACGGGGCTG
>JAISEO010000063.1 GCA_031264075.1 Coriobacteriales bacterium
ATGGCAGCAGGCTCTCAGGTATTACTGCTTTCAGCGCTCTTTGCTGAAAGGATTCAGCCGCAGGCTGAATGTCGGGTTAAGCGGAGCACCGAAGGTGCGCAGCTGGCCCCGACCATTGAACCACCAGTGGTTCTCAGGCATTGCCGCTTACTCACGAAATGGCCAGGAGAGCGCCGGGGCGTGCCAAGGGGCTCCCCAGAAGTACCACACCACAGCCAGAGGGGCATCAGGCGGCACCTGTGGCGTTGGAGGGGACAGGTTAGCCACGGCAGGGCTTCAACACCAGCCAAGAGAGACGCCCGCATCCTGGAATATATTTGAATAAGCCGCTATAATAGACAATGCAGCAATAAGCTGCCCCCCTACTTAGGGAAGGGGGTGATATCTATGAGCTTTGACAGTATTGTTTCCCTGCTGCTTCTGCTGATTGCAACAGCGAAGTTGGCGCTTGATGTGGTGGCCCTGGTCATTGCACCCAGAAAAGGGAAGCGACCTCGCAAGCGGAGGTCGCCCAAGCACTAAGGTATCAGTCGGTGGGGATGTTTCAGCCATCCTCACCGGCTCCCTAAACGGTAGTATACACCACTCGAACAGAAATGCAAACAATGCGACGCAATGGTACGGTTAAATTAAATGGTGACAATTTGGGGTTTGGGGGCGTTCGCTAGATTGTATTTTCCAGAATGTTGAACGCGGTACTTCGGCGTTCGGCCTTGGATAATTATTCTGTTCTGAGAATATAGAATTCGCTTTTCAAGACAAACAACCCGGATAAGAATACTTGGCATCCCCTTCGTATTCGTGATCATATTCGCTCACAGACAATACTGTCAAGTGTGGTACAACAACTCCAAAAACTCCTCGCGCGAATGCAGATCGCACTTTTGATATATCCGTTTGACATGGGTTTTGATGGTGTTGGTAGAGACAAACAGGGTTTCGGCCATGTATTGATTGGACCACCCCTGCACCATCAGGTCAAGGACTTCTCTTTCGCGTTTGGTTAATGAGAATTGCTCAAACACTGCGGTATCCGGCACCAGCATTCTGGACGATTGCTCTGGAGTACCGAATGGCTCTTGCACTCTGTTGGCTCGGGAGGGAAGCACAGAATACAGAGCGTAGTATACTGCCACGAATATCAGGTACGCAACCAACAGAGTAAGCGATATGTTGTCTGCCGCCGGGTCTCTCAGTATCGGCCACAGTGCAAAAACGATACAGAAAAACCCCATAGTGGTAGCCAGGCCCGCACCAAAAAGCATCAGGGAGGATGCACCATCTTTAATCTCCAGAATGAGGCAGAGACAAATCAGCGATGTCAGAGCCGAAATCATCACGCCAAGGGGAATGTTGGTGAGCAACAATAAGTGCTCCTCCTGCCAATTGCCCAGGAATCTGGTCAACACGAGAATGCCGATACAGATAACCGGTGCCGTGAGGAAGATTTTTCGCAGTACGCCTGAAAACGAACAGACAGCAACGACCAAAAGCGCGATGCCAGTGATAATGAACCCCGATATAATGCCCCAGGCGCCGGTAGTCATGGGATCGGTAGCGATAACCTCACCACTCAGGCGCGCACTCCAAAGCGCGGCAACAATATAGATAACCAGCAGTAGGGCAATAAAGGGGATGGCCGAGCTCTTAAAGGCAGATTTGATACTTACGGTGCTCACGACAGCTTGATCCTTTGTGGGCTCGCGATTCTGCTCAGCGCCCTTCCCTGTTGACCCTATGCCCATGCCGCTGAGAGAAGAGACGAACAGACAGATTGAGAGCAGACACATGACCGCAGCAGTAAGGGGTGGCGCAAGAACGAAAAGGATCAATTTGATGGCAGCGGCAACCAGGCAACTGATAGCCAAAACATACAGTATCTTGGACTCTTCCAGGAGCGACAAGCAAAACCCCCAATACACCAGCAAAATGGTCAGAGAAACACCGAAGATACACCCGGTAATCAGCAGGAGAGGGCTGTTGTCAAGATAATTACCTACAGCGCAACTGGCGAGTAATGAAAGAGCAGCCAGAATGCCGCCCAGGCAAAAGACCCTGGGGGGCTTCTGCGCAGATATGATTCCGATAACAGAGAGCGCTATGCCGGTGAGAATGAACCCTGTAGCAGTCGCATACACAAAGAGCCGCGCGCCTGCATTACCGCCCAGCGCAGGGGTTATCGGTTGAGCCCCATCTACAAGTAATAACAAGACGGCCATCAAACCAGATATTCCCACACAACCAAGCCTGGTAATCAAATAACGCAACACCTCCACTGGTAGCAGTCTGAGAGCCTTGCTGATCTTGTCAGCAGCTCTGCCCACTTGCGACGAAGCTGCACTGAGGGAGACGATGAGTAATCATCTTCTCCCTGGCAATTATATCGATCATCGCAATTGTATACGTTGGTGGGCTTGGCTTTGGGCTTCAGGCGCGCAACGCTTGAGTTTCTGAGATAAATCACCCCCTGCGGGTGACAAAATGCACGCAACAGGCAAAGCTGTCCTGCAAACAGGTGACTGGCAACCGTATTCCTGTCCTCTACACTTTGACCTGAGTTTCTCAGGCTGTCCCGATCAACTGCCCTGAGCATGTGACAATCGCACCCGGCCTGACTGAGAAACCTCACCTTTGCGCTTCCCTGGTTCAATGGGCTACCAGAGCTTACCGGGAAGAGAAACCAACGGAGAAAGGAAGAAGAGAATGGAAAGATTAACGAGAAGGAACTTTCTGCAAGGTTTGGGTCTGGCTGGAGCCGGAGCACTGACGGCAGGAGCGCTTGCGGCGTGCTCGCCGGGTTCCGCCAGCAATTCAAGCGGTTCTGCTGCCAATTCCGACACGTCTACGGGTTCCACAGGCACAGCAGGCACGGCTTCAGGCAATTGGACTGACATCTCCGAAAGCAAGCTGGACTGGCTACCAGAAGAGATGGCAGATCCCACCGACATCGAATCGGAAGAAAGTTGCGACGTAGTGGTGGTAGGCACCGGTGTTGCAGGTACCGCGGCTGCTCGCTCTGCCGCAGAGGCCGGTGCCAGGGTAATCGTGATTGAAAAGGCCGAAGAAGCCGGTGTCAGTCGTTCTGGCGAGTACGCGATCCTCGGTGGCAAGATGATGGATAACTGGGGTCGCGGCGATGGCTATCTGGACAAAGACGAGTGCGTGGATCACGAGATGGACGAGATGTGTTACTACCCCAAGCGCGAAATCTACAGCAAGTGGGCCTATGGCTGTGGAGAGGTCTTTGACTGGTGGTGCTCCGCGAAGCCGGATATGTATATCCATCTTGACGGCAATGAGCCCATCCCCGATGAGTATAATGTAGATGACGATGAGCACCTCACCCTGTATTCCTATTTCTCGCCTTTGCCGGAACATTTTCAACCTGACTTCTACAAAAGCGAGAAGCATCCCACCTTTCCCTCTTCTGTTACCTTTTATCCCAGTCAATCGAACATAGTCAAGGCTAATGTCAAGAAGGCCGAAGAAGCCGGTGCCACGATTTATACCAGCCACTTTGCCGAAAAGCTGATTTTTGACGGTGCCAAAGTCTCTGGCCTGTATGCGCGCAACGCCGGGACGGGCTCATACAAGAAAATCACCGCTGAAAGCGTGGTGTTGGCAACTGGCGACTACAGCTCCAACGACGACATCATGCGCTATTATTGCCCCGAGGTCTACCAAAACCAGGTACCCAAGATGTTTCCGAATGTAGACTGCGAGGGCAATCTCACCAACATGGGTGACGGTATGTGGATGGGTGCCTGGATTGGTGCCGACATACAGCAGCGTCACGCTCCCATGATTCACTACATGGGCCAGATGACCATGGGCGAAGGCACCGTGGGCGGCGTGGGCACCTCACCTTTCTTGCGCCTGAGCAGGTATGGCAAGCGTTTTATGGACGAGGACGTACCTGGTCAGCAGGTACAAAATGCTCTGGAGACCTGCCCCGGCAAAACATGCTGGACAATCTTTGACTCAAAGTGGGCCGAGCAGGTGCCCTGGTTTCAGCCGATGCACGGCTCGGTTAACTATGTGGTAGACGTACTGCCCAATGACGAGAACCCCAACAATAAGGGATTTTTGAAGGACGGTATTTATCAGTACATTCGCAGGGATGCCTGTGAAGTCAATGCTGCCGTAGAAGGTTCGGGCTTGTTGGTAGCCAACACCATCGACGAGCTCTTAGACAAGTGTGAGACACTGGAAGACAAAGAAGCTGCCAAGGCTTCGATCGATCGCTATAACCAGTTTGCCAAAGCTGGCAGGGATGAGGATTACAACAAGCGTGCTGATCGTCTGTTTCCGGTTGAGACAGGGCCCTTCTATGCCTTTGAAAGCGGCATGAGCGCGATGCTGGTTTGCTGCGGAGGCCTGGTATCTGATGAAGAGTGCCATGTCTACGACAAAGAGGGCACCATCATCCCCGGCATATACGTTGCAGGTAACATCCAGGGCAACCGCTACGCGGTGGCGTACCCGATAGCCTTTAAGGGCGTGAGCCACTCGCTCTGCATGTACTACGGTTATGTTGCTGGGCAAAACGCTGTGAGCGGAGTATAGGCAACAGGCGCTCATTCGTTACTTTCCTCGGCCTTTGAGAGGGCGGATAGTATCCGCCCTCTCGTATCATTTTACAAACTGCTCTGTGCTACCATGTTTGCATGAGCAGCCAACGCAACACAGGCAGATCGTTTCGTCCACTGGGGCTGTTGGTGGTCATTCTCCTGGCGCTCCTTGTGTTTGGCTTTGTTGTGTTCTCCTGCTCTCTTCGCACAGCTACTATCAGCTCTGAGTCTTTTGACGAACCGCGGTTGCAGGATCCTGAGAGAGAAGTGCCGAGTGCGGTATCCGGTGGGGCATCCACCCAGGTCATCACCTCCGAGCAGATAGCCGCTGAGGTAATTCAGGAGATGCGCCAACTCTCGCCAGGCCTGGACATCACAGACGATGGACGCGTCTCCGCTGGCTCTTGAACAGTGAGCTCCGTTCAAAGGAAATTGTCCAACGGGTAGGGATCAGCTTATGGCCTCGCCAGATTATATGGTATGCGCAACGCCACCCTTGCCGCATCGGACAGTGAGAACATCAGCGGCCTCTGTGACAGGACAATGAGATAGCCTGCCGCTTCAAGCTCCCTGGTGTACTTTCGCGCCGTTACGGTACTCAGCTTGGCGTAATGGGCAATGCTGTGGATGGACTCGCTCTCAAATGTTGTGAACAACTCGATGTACGCGATGGTTCCCAAAACGGAAAGGGCTCCGCTTGACAAGCCTGCAATTGACCTTATCGCCTGCTGCGCGTACTCCATCGCGGCTCGCTTTGCCTCAAGATCTTCAAGGACATACTCCTGGGCCAGGCGCAGCAATTCCATCATCTTGATGAGGGGGATCGTTGCCTCGGCATGATTGACAGGATCCTCAAGCTCCCTGAAGGTCCGGTAGTAGGAACTCTTGTTATCCGCAATCGTGCGGGAAAGCGAGAGAACCGTGGGCAGCGACAGGGGTCTCGCCAAATAGAGCGCGAGCAGGTAACGCCCCGTCCGCCCGTTTCCGTCGTAGAACGGGTGCACGTATTCAAAGACAAAGTGCGCGAGCAAGGCCCCGTACAGCGCCGGGATGTCCTCACGTACCGTCATGGCTATCAGAGCGGCTAGCATCTCGATAATCGCGGATTCGGGCACAACACCCCGGTGAACGACGCTGTGCCCTGTAGTTACGATATCTACGCCCTCTCTCCTGAAGAGTTCCCCGTCCGGCCTATCAGCTTCTTCAAGTTCTCCCGCAACCACCTTGTCATAGATGGCGCGAATGTCTGCGGGACTCTTGGGAAACTCCCCACCCGGCTCGGTCATTCCCAGATAGAGGGACGTGAATTCTCTGAATCGCCTCTGCTCGCGTGAAGGAGTGTCTGCTGCAATGCTCTTGAGCGCGTCCTCGATCTGTTTTCTGGTGCTGTCAATGCCCTCCATCTCATTTGAGCTGACCACTTCGTTTATGATAAGGCCCAGGATATACGAGCGCTGAGCGATGATGGGCAGATCCCGCCAGAGATGAGAGACCTTGCGCTCGACACGCAAAACGCGTTCCATCAATACGGTGAGTTCAGACGGAACGGTAAAGAACAGCTCGCCGTGTTCGAGCATGATGCCTGTTCTGAATGCGGAGTCGTCGTGCAGTCGCCGCCGGGCCTCCTGCTCCACTTTGGTGTAGCGGCTGCTGGAACGGTTCCTGTTGAAGAGCGTTATCAGGGATTCGTAGGCCATCCTTATATGCAATCTCTCTGGCTTCTTTAACGTAATCCACGAAATTCTAGCAGCTTAAATGAAAGGATGCAAGAATCTTTAATTTGGAGTGTCCTCGCAGCGCGACACCTTGCAAGCTTACGGTGACACGGCGGCCCGGGGGCGGAGCAGCCTGGATGCCCGTTTGAGGCGGTAACTGCCGAGGCCCGGTGACTCGCCAAAGCTGCCATGATAGTCTGAGCCGCCGGTGCAGATGAGCCCGAACCTATCTGCCAGCAGTTGCGCGCGATACCATTCGAGCGGCCCGTGGTCGGGGTGATACTTCTCAATACCGTCCAGGCCTGCCGCAACCAGCGTGGGCACCAACTCAAAGTTCTGGTAACGTCCGGGATGGGCGAGTATCGCCAACGCACCGCTCTCCTTGATGGCCCGCACCGCGTCAACAGGATCCAGATAGCTGATGTCGCGGGCGCAGATGCCCTTGCCCTTGAAGAGCATGCGGTACAGCTCATTGTAGACCCTGCTCGTATAGGGCGCCCTGGTCAGAGCCGCCATGATGTGCTGACTGTAGATGCTCGTGGACTCCGCCGCGAGACGCTCGATGATGCCCGGGTCAAAGGCCATGCCCGCACGCCGGAGCTGTTCTATCTGCCAGCGCGCATTGGCACGCCGCCGTTCGAGCAGGGGCTCGCACAACTCGCTGATGGCAGGCGCGTACTCACTGGCAAGACCCAGCCCGAGGACGTGCACTTTTGTGTGTGCGTTGCTGTCCCAGGCGCTCAGCTCTACCCCACCGATGACGGCGATGCCAAAGCGCTCACCCAACTCAAAGGCATCGGACAGGCCACGCAGCGTGTCGTGGTTGGTAAAGGCCAGCTGCCCAATCCCGAGCTGGCTCGCCTGTCTGAGCACCTGCTCAAAGCTCTCCGAGCCGTCGGAAATCGTCGTGTGTATGTGGAGGTCGGTCAGCATGGTTCTCACCCTTTCCTTGCCATGAATCCTTCGTGCATGTTGTACTCTCGGTCGCAGAGCCCTTCCATGAACTCGAGATCGTGAAAGATGCCGAGCATGGTGCAGCCCTGCTGTTTGAGCTGTTTGATGAGTTCGCGAACCTTGAGCTTGGAGCTCTGATCGAGCGAAGCGGTTGGTTCGTCGAGGAGGAGCAGCCGGGGCTTCTTTATCATGGCGGCCGCGATGTTGAGCCGGAGTTTTTCCCCGCCAGAGAAGGTGAGCGGGTAGAGCTCCCACAGATCCGGCGTCAGATTGAAGTGACGGAGCAGGTTTTCTGTCTCGGCGCAGGCCTCCGCCCGCGTTATTCCCAGCGGGCCCGCGACCTCCAGGGCGCTCTGCAACACCCTGTCGTAGGCGGTGGTACGGGGAAGCACGTGCAGGAACTGCGAGATGAAGCCCAGCTCAAAGCGTCTGAGATACAGTATCTGGCGGCTGCCTGCCTGTAGGAGGTCGAGCGGGCCAAAGCGTGCGGAGTCGTACCAGATGGCGCCCTGCTGGGGCAGGTTGGTACGATAGACGCTGCGCAGGATGGTCGATTTGCCGCTGCCACTCCTGCCGGTAATGCCCACAAACTCTCCCGGACGCACGGTGAGAGAGATATCCTGACAGCCCTGGATGGTACGCGCCGTCTCGTGCAGGTAGAAGCCTTTGGAGAGGCCCTCGATGCGAAGCAGACAGTCCGCCGGAGACGGGACGCTCCGCTTTGCTTTCGACACTGTTGCAGGCTCTACGGTTGCCACGCTCGTACTCATCGCCGCAACTCCCTGATATCCTGTACCCAGTGCGTATCGCCTGCCTGGGGATAGCGCGTCTGGAACACCGGCCTGCCCTCGACGAAAACCGCCTCAACGACGGGAACGAAGCTCTCCCCCTCAGCTTCCGCGCTCTCCACATGGGGCAGCTTGCGTATCAGCAGCAGGTCTGCGCGCTTGCCTACGGCCAGTTCTCCCCGCTCATGGTCAATGCCCACCGCGCGAGCAGGGTTGAGCGTCACCAGCGCAAAGGCCCGCTCCAACTCGATACCGCAGCAGCGTTGCAGCGTAAACACCGCCTGCAACAGCGCGGCAGGATAGTAATCGCTGCACAGGATGTTGGCAACATCGGCGCACACACTCTCCCGTGCGGAGAGGTTTCCCGAATGTGAATACCCCAGAACGACGTTAGGCGCACCCGCCAGCGTGTGCATCCCCAGCTCGCGCGCCCGCCTGCCCACCTCCAGCGAGACGGGAAACTCCGAAATGCGCGCGCCCAGCCTGTGTATGGATGCCAGCTCACCGATGCTGTCGTCGTCGTGCGAGGCGATGGGTACGCCGTGCTCGTGCGCAAGAGCTGCCAGGCGTGCCAGGTCGCCATAGCTGAACTTGGCTGCCCTCTGCTGGCTCAGCGCCAATTCTCGCACGGCAGCCTCGCTCATGGAGCCCCGGTAGCTCTGGATAGTCCGGGCAAAGACCTCCAGGTCGCGGTACTGTCCCTGGCCCGGCGTGTGATCCATGAAGGAGAGAAGATCCACGCTCCCCCTCCGCAAAAGCTCTTCCACGGCATTGAAATATCCCACAGCGTCAAGCTCAACACGCATATGCAGCCGATGGCGAATGAGATGGTCGAGCGTCTCGCTGGCTCGGAACGCGCTGATGTGTTCTACGAGGCGCATGACGTTCTCATAGAGGCGGATGGGTTTATGCTCGAATATCTGGGTCTGATAGACGCTCAGCGAATGGTACATCGTGGTTATCCCGTGCGACACGAGTGCACGGTCGGTTTCGTAGAGCGCGCGGCGCAGATCCATCACGACGCTCGGGCGCGGGGAGGCGATGGTCTCGATATAGTCGGAATGGATGTCGATGAGGCCGGGGGCCACGTAGCAGCCACGCGCGTCAATGACCGTCGTGCCCAAGGCGGGCAGGGCAGCGAGGAGGCCGGTGGGCTCAATGGCCTGTATCCGCCCTCCGGAGACAACCACATCGTGTGCAGGTGCCAGCCGGTCTGCCAGAACCGCGGTGCCACCCCGTAGGATGACCGCGGGTGCCTCATTCCGGGTGTGGACAGGTGTGCCAACAGCGGTGGCAGCATCGGCAAACAGTGTGGATACGGCAGTCATGTGCTGCTTCCCTTCAAGCTCTGAGTACGGGCACTACAGCAACGAATGCACCAGCTGCTGGGTGTAGCGGTGTTGTGGGTCTTCGAGTATCTGGTCGGTGAGGCCATGTTCTATCACCCTGCCGTCCAGCATGACCGAGCTACGCTGGGCAAGCATCCTGATAACGGCCAGGTCGTGGCTCACCACCACCATGCTCACGTCAAGCTCGCGACGCAGGGTTGAGATGAGGTCGAGCACCGTGGCCTGCACGCTGAGGTCGAGGCCGGTCGTCACCTCGTCGAGGAGAAGGATGGGCGGGTTGTTCGAGAGCGCCTTGGCAATCTGTACGCGTTGTTGCATGCCGCCGGAGAACTCCCGCGGGGTGTCGGCCGCCCGGCTCAGGGGGATGTTGACCTGCTCCAGGAGGCTTCGCCCACGCGCCAGCATGCCCTCGACATTGCGGTTGCCCGCGGCGATCATCTGCTCGGCTATGTTGGAGAGCGCGCTGAAGTCCATGCGCAGACCCAGCCAGGGGTTTTGGTAGACCATGCCGAAGACCGTGTTGCGGATGGCGCGTTTCTGCTCGGGTGAGCAGGACAGTAGGTTGCGCGTGCCACCGTCCACGAGCGGGGTGGCTACCGAGCCTGCGCTGGGCTGCTGATCAAAGCAGATGCAGCGCATGAGGGTGGATTTGCCGCTCCCGCTCTCGCCGACGATGCCTACGATCTCGCCGGGATACACGTCAAGTGATACCCTGCGCAGGGCGTGGATGGTGCCGCAGCGTGGACAGCGATTGCGTTCGAGATCTGCCTCGTCATCGGCACAGTAGGCGCAACCGGGCCCAAAGCTGCACGAGATTCCCTCCACGGTGAGGAAGGGGGCCTCGTCCAGAAAGCAGGCAGCTTCACGCATGGCTTCTCCCCTGGCAGCTCTCCTGCCCGATGCGCTTGCCCCTGCGGCCGGCGCAGAAGCTCGTGTCGTTGCAGCGATAAACGGTCTCGCCGGTGTCCTCGTCAAGCAGCTCGTCGAAGAACACGCCGCTGGCTCCGCAGAGTTCGCAATGGATGCCCTCAAAATCCTCCGCTGCAAAGGGATAGTCCTCAAAATCGAGCGATACCACATCCGTGTAGGGAGGCACCGCGTAGATCTTCTTCTCACGGCCCGCACCGAGGAGGGTGAGCTGCGCCGCCTGATGGAGCTTATGGTTGTCAAAACGCGGAATGGGAGACGGTGCCATCACATAGCGCCCGTTGACAAGCACCGGATGGTCGGCTCCGGTGATGGCAGAACCGTAGCGCACTATCTGCTCGAAGAGCTGCAACCAGGCGCCGGTGTAATCTGCCTCGGCGTGCAGGCGGCGTGTTGCCTGCTCGCGTGGCTCTATGCTGCGGAGTGGCTCAGGCGTGGGCACCTGCAACACGAGCAGCTGTTCCTCGGCAAGCTGCACTTCCGGGATACGATGGCGCGACTGGATGAGCGTGGCTTCGCTCGTATCGCTCGTCACTGCCACGCCGGTGGTCGCGTGGATGAGCTTTTTGATGCTGATGGCATTGACGCTGCCGTCGTGGCCCTGGTCGATGACCTTGAGCACGTCGTCAGACCCGATGAGCGCCAGCGTTATCTGCAGGCCACCCGTACCCCAGCCACGACCGATGGGCAGCTCGCGCGAGGCGAAGGGCACCTGATAGCCGGGGATGGCAATGCCCTTGAGGATGGCGCGCCGTATCTCGCGCTTGGAGCCCTCGTCGAGAAAGGCGAAGTTATACAAGGGATGCATGGGGTTCTCCTGTTACAAGGTTTGGGGATGCAGCTCCCGCCGCCTCCAGAGGCTGCACAGAATCCGCCGATGCCGAGCCTTGCGGCCCTGTTACAGCCTCACCGTGGGTGCGCCGGGTGCTGTTCAGCTTGGACTGGAAGGTCACGTAATGGGGCAGCTTGAGATGTGAGATAAAGCCCGTGGCCTCCACGCCGTCTATATGGTAGAGAACGAACTCCTGATCCTGTGTGGGAAAGGCATTGTCCCCGCTGTCGAGGCAGAAGTCGAGCACACTCATGGCTATGGCCTTGCTCTCGGCGCGACCGTAGACGAGCCCGTAGCCGATGCCGAACTCCAGCTCGCAACCCTCACCGACCTTGTGGTTCTCCGGACACGCCGGCAACTCGGGATTCTCCGGCAGCCTCTGCTTCTCGGGACCCTCAACAGAGAACAGGCTCTCGCACTCGGTTACCGCGATGGCCCCCACATAATAGGCATCTTCCTCGCTGGCCGCTGCGCCTGTAGTCTGGGGATGGTCTATGAGGATGGGAAGGCTGCCAAAGCGCAGCTCACCCACCGTGGGGTGCGCCTGACCAAAGCCGCGGATGGCCGCGTAGCCGAGCGTCATGACCCCCTGCGTCATGCCCCGGGCCAGCGCCTGCAGGCAGATGCTCCGCGGTGCGGGAAAGCTCAGCGGCTCCATGGTGAGATCGTGGGGCTCGGTATCGTCGGGCAGAGGCCGCGTGAGCAGACCCTGTTCCGCCAGAAACGCGCTCACCCGGGGCAGGCGCTCAAAGGCACCCGCGGGACGGGGCGGTGCGGAGAAGCTCTGCGCTGGCTCTGTTTCCCCGGCTGTGCCCTCGCCATGGCTGGCAATAGCTGCTCCCTCCCCTGGACTCTCAGACGGGCCGGGCGCGCCGTCTTCCTCCCCTGCTCTTCTGCCTGCCAGCGAAAAATCAAGCAGACGATGGCTGTAATCGCGGGTGATGCCGAGTATCTGCCCGCCGGGCAGATCCTTGAAAGACGCCGATATACGCCGTTCAACCAGCATGTTTGCCGTATCGATGCTGCGCGAAATATACGGGCGTTCCAGCGTGGAGCGAAAGGCCCGTAGCAGGAATACGGCCTCCTCCACCGAGCCGCCACCCTGTTTGAGCGCGAGCGCCGCCAGCGTGGGACTGTAGAGGGAGCCCTCGCCCATCACCTGGTCCACCAGCTCGGGCAGGGCCGCCTCGATGGCCGCAACACTGACCTGGCAATCGGCACGCATGAGGCTCTGTCTGAGCAGCGCAAGGCTTGCCTCAATGGTCTCCTCTCCCCCACTGACCGCGACGTAGGCCATGGCTTATGCCTCCCCTTTGTAGGTGATATGCGCGCTCCGCGGCAGGGCCACCACCCGCCCCGCAGGGTCCACCAGGATGAGGTCGATGCCGCAGGGGAACTCGTCGCAGCGCTTTTCGCGGGCAGCAAACCACCAGCTGCTGCTCGCAGCAAAAGTGTGCTGCTCCTTGACTCCCGGCCCCGTAACGGCGAAGACAGCGGCTGTGTCCTGGGGCAGAGCGTCGAACCTGGCCTCTGGTGAGGCGGCGTGCTGTGCCACGACAGCGGCATCGCCGGGAACGCTGACCTCGCTCCCGAGCCGCGTGCATTCGATGATCACGGTGGCACCCAGCTCGGGAGCGAGGTCGCTGCCGCCACTGAGGGTGAGCAGAAGCTGGCTGGCCTGCTCCGGCGAGGCGTCCGCGCTGATAAGGGCAAATCGTGCCTGGGCGGGCGGGGCGACCGTTGCGGAACTGCTGGTGACAATACCTTCGAGGAAGGCGTGGGTGTCGCGCGCTGCTCCACAGAGAGTGCAGCTACTGTCGATAAGCGTGTGCACCAGGGACTGAAGCCAGGGATTGCCCGCACAGGGTAGCGAAGCAGCATCGCGTGAGCAGGCCGGTGTTTCGCTGAAGTCCGCAGAACAGCAGTGCTGCTTCTCCAGCTCGCCAGCTATCCCCTTGTGCAGCGCTTGAGGCAGCTCGTGTAACCGTCCCGGTCGTGCCATCACGTCCATCACCGTGCGAAAGGTGCGTTGGGCCAGGTACAGCTCCTCGTCGTGGCTGGGGAGTTGGGGAGTCATGCCACACCCTCCCTGCGTTCGTCCGGGGTGAGCATACGGGAGAACTCGACACGTGTTGCCGCTAACACTCCTCGGGTCTGCTCACACACGGCGGCAAGGCGGACCTCCTCGCGCTCAAGGAGCTCCAGCCAGCCTGTCTGTGCCTGCAGGAGCTCAGGAAGACAGAATGCCGCGTCGATAACGGCCAGCTCATAGGCGCGAGTGCGGTGTGCGCCGAGGATGAGGCCGATGCCTGTGACCGAGGATGCAAGCCGCACCCTGCATTCGGTCAGAAGCGCCTCGCCCAGATAGAATAGGCTTGCCTGAGCGTTTTCGCGCACCTTGTTCATGACGAGCACTTCGCGCGGGCCTGTGATGGTTTCTATCCGGCACTCCTGCGCTATCTGTTCACAGAGCAGCGTGCTCAGCAGAGGGTCGCCCTCGACGAGGATGCAGGTTCGGCGACTACGGGCCATGGTCGGTGCGCCGCTCATGCGAGGTACCCCTTACGCAGCCGGGTCGCCACAATCTCCAGCACAGCGGCCACGAGCAGGCAGGCATAGACGATAAAGCCCACCTCGTGGATGTTGTGGTAGAAGCTGCCGGCCAGATAGAGCTGATAGCCAATGCCGCCCGCGCCGGCGACGGCCCCCACGGCCACGGCGTTGACGAAGTTTATCTCGAAGCGGATGAAAGTCCAGCTCAGCACCTCGCTCATCACCTCGGGCACCACCGCCTGAAAGACTATCTGCCACCACGAGGCACCGCTCGCGCGCAGGGCCTCGATAACGGCGCCGTCCACTTCTTCAAAACTCTCGGAATAGGCCTTGACCAGATAGGCAATGCTGTGGAACAGGAGCCCGCAGACCGCCGCCTCGGGGCCGAGCCCCACGGCGACGGTAAACACGAGTACCCAGAGTATCGTGGGCACCGCGCGGAAGAAGGACATCATCGCCTTGATGACGTTGCTCACGACGCGGTTGGAGAGATTGGCCGCCGCACAGAGCCCGAGCAGAAAGGCGAAGGCGGCTCCGATGAAGGTCGTGAGGATGGCAAGCGCCACCGACACAAAGAGCCCTTCGGCTATCTCGGCGAGGCTGAAGTGCTCTGCGATGCTCGGCTGCGTCATCATCTTGAAAAAGTCGTCCGCGGCATGGGCACTGGCCTCGAAGAAGGCGACCCTGCCGTAATCCAGGGTAAGCAGGGCATACAGGGTGAGCAGCGCGAGCACGGCGAGCACGGCACCTACGATGAGATTGGGCTTTGAGAAGACCCGCACACGGATACGCCCTGCGCGGTTACGCTTGACGACGGTTTCACACCGCTCCTCGGCGATGCGGGCCCGGGGAGAGACCACGAAGGGGCTCAGCGCTGAGACAGTTCTGGATTCCGCGGGCAGGGCGACAGCCGCGCCCACCGGCATGTTCCTGCTGCGCTTCCTGCTCGCCCCACTCACAGTATCACCCGCCTGATGAAGTTTGAGCTCAGCTCCAGCACGACAACCACGAGCACGATTGCGACGATGACCAGCCCGGCATCATCATAGCGAAAACTCTTATAGTACAGGTCGAAGACAAACCCGATGCCCGTGCCCGTGAGTATGCCCACGAGGGTCGCGTCGCGCACGTTTGTCTCGATCATGTACAACACCCAACTCAGCACAACCGTGGCCGAAAGCGGGATGACCGCCTGCGCTATGAGCTGCCCATAGCTTGCCCCCGTGGCCCTGAGCGCCTCCACGGCATTGCCGCTCACCTCGTCGATACCCTCAAGGAAGCAGCGCGTGAGGTAGCCGAAGCTCGTGAGAAAAAGCGCCAGAAAGCCCGTGAACTCGCTTTGCTTGAAGCTGAACAGCAAGATGAGCGCCCAGGCAACCGTGGGGATATTGCGGAACAGCGAGGCGATGGCACGCACGATGAGCGGCACCGGCCCACCCAGACCCACCGAACGCGAGCCGAGCACCGCAAGCACAAAGGCCAACACGGCGGCAATGCAGCTGGCGGCAATCGATACCAGCACCGTGGCGGCGAGCTGCTCCAGGATGACAGGAAGTTTTTGGAAGGAGCTTGCGCTCGGGATAAAATTGGTGAACATCCAGGCGATGCCGGCAGGCAGGTCGCGGACGGTCTTGAAGGCGTCAAAATCGCACAGCGCCCCGGTTACCAGGTTGAGCGTGAGGAGCCCGAGTGCCACCATCGCGATGACGAGGGTGCGCCTGCGGAAGAACGCCGAGGCGTGGGTGAGCGCGGCTTCCGTCATGCGAGTTCCCGCTCGCGCGCGCGACTGTCCTGCTGCCGTTTGCCCCCAGGCTCGCGGCTCCGCGCCCACTCGCGCTCCCAGTCCTGCTCTCGTTCCTGATCCGGCTCGTCTTTACGCCCGCGCTCCAGTGCGCATTCCTGAGCCAGATCCTGTTCCCGCCCATACGCACCGACCATCTCCCACTCCTGCTGCTGCTCGGCCAGAACCCTGACGGGCTCGGGGGATTCCGGAGCGGGCTTTGGGCCCTGCGGACCGCCGGGTGCGAGGCCGTAGACCTCCGAGATTATCTCCGGCGTAAACTCCCCCGGTACGCCGTCAAAGATGAGCGCGCCCTCGCGCAGCGCGATGATGCGGTCGGAGTACTCCAGGGCGTAATCCACCTGGTGCAGATTGACGAGACAGCTTATCTGCAGCGTGTCGGCGATGAGGCGCAGGTAGTCCATGATGACGCGTGAGGACTTGGGGTCGAGGCTCGCGATGGGCTCGTCACACAGCATGAGCAGCGGGTCCTGCATGAGCGCCCGCGCGATGCCCACGCGCTGTTTCTGTCCGCCGGAGAGCTGGTCGGTGCGCACATAGCAAAACTCGAGGATGTCAAGCTGTGCGAGGATGTCAAGCGCCTTGGCCTTTTCGTCCTCGCTGTACAGCCCCAGCATGCCGGCGAGCGTGCTCTTGTAGCCGAGCCGTCCGTGCAGGACATTCTCGATGGTGGTGAGCCGATGCACGAGGTTATAGTGCTGAAATATCATGCTCATCTTGCGGCGGACGGCGCGGAGCCTGTGCCTGCGCAGCGCGCACACCTCCTGGCCGTCAAAGATCAGAGAGCCGCTCGTAGGTTCTATCATGCGATTGATGCAGCGCAGCAGCGTGGATTTGCCTGCGCCGGAGGGGCCGATGACACTCACCAGCTCCCCGCGGCACAGCTCAAAGCTGATGTCGTGCAGGGCCGGGCGCTCCCGGGTATAGTGCTTGGTAATGCCTGCGACTTTGAGCAGCACATCGTTTTGCAGGATAGCCCGGCTGAGCAGGGCCTCTTTTTGTACGAGGGCTCGGCTGAAATACTCGTCTTCCTCTCTCAGAGCCCGGGCGAGCAGCGCGCCATCCTGCACAAGCGCCTTGCCTGTCTGCGACACGTCTTCCGGCATGGTTGCCTAGCCCTGGCTCAGCTTGCGGACGGGATCGTACCAACTGTCATCCACGGGGAGGAAGCAGGTCTTTTCGCTGTCCTTCTCGTAGAGGGCCTTGGCGTCCTCATCGTCGGGATCCTTGAAGATGCGTGCATCGTTGGCAACGATGTCCGAGCAGAAGTAGGCGGTGAGGGACTCGCGGGTCGCTTCGTCAAGGACGTCGCCGTTATAACAGAAGGGGGCGTTGAGCACCGGGGTCACGGCGATGATCGTGAACTCCCTGCCGTGGACGCTGGTAAAGGGGTCGCCGGCATCGTCGCGCACCTTGTACACCGCTCCGGGCATGTTGGCTTCGCCGGAAACGAGGCTGAGGTACATGTCCACGTCGATGTCGTCAAAGGCCGCGGCATCGGCGTCTCCGCTCACGAGGTTGACCACCGAGCCCTGATGCGAGCCACCGAGCAGCACCTCGCTGAAGAAGGCGCCGTTTTGCAGCAGCACCTCATTGCTGTCGAGGTCAAAGGTGGAGACGATGGTGGCGGAGGGCACCTTGAAGCCAGAAGTCGAGGTGGCCGAGACAAAGCTGAAGCTCCTGCCTTCCAGTGGCTCGAGTGTATAGCCGGAGCCACTCCTGTACTCGCCCGCGTCCTCAGTGCGCACACAGATGCGACTGTAGTAACAGGCACCGTCGAGCGAGCCGTCCTCGTCGCTGTTGGTAAAGGCCGCAACCACCTGGGAGTTCTTCCTGTTGGCCTGTACATAGCCCTCGGCACCGAGGAGCGCCATACTGGCAGAGCCGGAGGCGAGGGCCTCGATGGCCACGTTATAATCGGTGCTCGTCATGATCTCGGCTTCGCGTCCGGTGGCCTCCCGGATGAACTCCTCAACGGCTTCACGCGAGGCGGTGAGGTCAGCCGAGGAGGCATCGGGCAGGAACACGAAGGTGATAGGCTCGGTGTTTTCGGCGGGTGCGGACTCGCCGGCCCCGCTGCCTGCCGACTCGGTGCCGCTTGCGCTACAGCCAAGCAGCACACCTGCCATACCTGCCATGGTTACGGATGCAGCCCCGATAAGGAACTGACGTCGGTCGTACTGGTGTTTCATGATCTCACTCCTTCTGTTGGGCGCGCCATCGCGCCGGTACTCCAGAACGCTACAAACTCCTGAATGGCATCCGGCCTGCTGGCCAGACCTGAGCTAAGAGTACCCAAGCAGTGTGTGCTGCAAGGCAAGCCCAGGTAAAATCTTTGTAGGCCTTGAGGCCCTTTGTCAAATGCGGCACAGGACTTTCTGGTTTTCTCTGGATTGCGGCAGCTTTTGTCTTCCCCTGGTAAAGCCTGTGTAAAACCCTGGTGAGCACTGCCAGCCTCAGCCTACCCGAGCCTTGGGTGTCAGCAGGGACACGGTAGCGCAGAATACGGGAGCATCAGCCGTATAGGATGAGCCCCTCAGGCATTTTGCATGATAATCATAGGGTTTACCCGGTGCTATTTGCCCTGAGGAGCTATACTCTGAGTACTACAGTTTTTTTGCAGTATGCGTGAGCTGAGACACTCGGCCTTAGGTTCCACGGCAAAGAGCAGAGGGTGTTGCATTGGTTCGGGAGAATGTTGGAGCGCTATGTGCTATCCCTGTACTGGCTGTAACGGCTGCGGCAAGATGGACAGCGAATTGTTCGGCTACCTTACGCCGAGGCTCCTCTGCCCGGTTTGTGAAACCGAGTATGAACTGGGAGAGGAGTGCTGTGCCGTGTGCAGCGCAAGGCTTCCCGCCCCTCCCGGAATACAGACCGAACGTGAGATCGTCAGCACTGAGAAACCATAGGCAACACTTTGCGGAGTGGCAATGACTCTCAGTAACTCAGAGAAGTTCTCCTCAGAAAGCGCGTCCTCAGACGCCGCGACTCTGGATGCCTTGGCTGCTTTCATCGGTTTCTTCTCTCTGGTCCTAGTCATCATCCTCACGACCCTCAAACTCCTGCTTGAACCCGGGATGGCCCTGTTGTCTGTCAACGAAAGCGTGGATCCTTTCTCCCTTGAGCTATGGCTTGATTACGCGGTATTCTTTGGTGCCATAGTTCTCGTGCTGCTCGTAGCCACCCGTTTTAACGACGTTTTGATAGCCAACAGAGACAGCGCGGGAAAACTGCTTGTCTACACAGCTCTTGGCATGGGGCTCATCGGATGCCTTGTGGGCTTCCTCGGTGCGCCGAGTGCAGTTGTCCTGGGCCTCGCGGCGGTTGCCATCAGCCTGTTCGTGCTCATCTGGGGCATCGTGCTCAGTACCATCAACTCGGTGGTCCTCACCTTCATGCTCATGCTGGCAAGCGTGCTGGGCGGCATCATCGTTGTGCTGGACACTCAGTTCAGCAGCTCGCTCACCTTTGTCATCCTGGGCCTGCTGTATATCATCTCCGGACAGGCGGCACGCCTCATCAGCCCGGCTCGGCTCGCGCGAATCGCCCCGGCAACACGCCGTCAGTCGCATGAGCGGCACGTGCGTGGCAAGGGCAACAGCTTCACGCTCCTCCTGGTGGGATCGATGTTCGGCATCACCGCAATCCTGGTGCGATCCCTGGGGCTCACCGCGCAGGAGCTTGCCCCGGCCATGGGAATCTGTCTGCTCATATCGGGATTGATCCTTGCGCTCTTCTATCGCGACCTGCACACCCACCTGGGCAACGGGGCCAGGCGGCTTCTGGCGCTCATTCTGGCCCTGGGCCTCATACCCTATCCCTTTGTGGGAAGCACCGGCCAGCTCGTCTGCGTCTGCTTTCTCTTCATAGCGGGAACCATCAATCTCGTCCTGATTGTTGACTCTATCCTCGAGACCTCGCGCTTTAACCAGATCTCGCCGTTTTGGATAATCGGGCTCGAGGGCAGCATCTTTTTTGCCGGGGTGCTCGCGGTGCTGTTGTGTGCGGCCGCCTGCATGACGCTGCTGAACGGGGGACTTGAGATCCTGCTGTTTGCCCTCGTTGCCGTAGCCTCCGTCCTGCAGATATACAGCAACAACCAGGCTTATCCGCTTTTCAGGTCCTCTGAGACCAGCGCCGGAGCACAGACACAGGCCACTGCGGTTACGGGAGATCTCCCGATTGCGTCCGGCCAGGCGGAGATGCCCGGGCTAAGGGAACAGGCCGAGATGGTCGAGATGTCTGTTCCCGAGATAACCGTTCACTACTCGGCGCTGTGGCGTCATCGTGTGGATGAGATTGCCGAGGAGTACCGGCTCACCACGCGACAGAAGGAGATAATGGAACTCCTCATCATGGGCCGCGACCTGCATTATATTACCGTACGCCTGCAGATCTCGCGCCCCACCGCCAAGACCCATCTCTCCAACCTGTATCGCAAGATGAACCTGCACTCCAAGCAGGAGCTCATTGATTTGATGGAGCCGATAGAACAGATGGAGGCGCGCCCGTGACCGAGCCTGTAGCCGCACCCGTAGCCGCACCCGTGTCCTCCCCGCCTGGCGGAGGATCCTCCGCTGACAGCGCCTCCCCTGCCCGCGCTCTGTCGCGTAGCAGCCGGAAGAGGATCTGGCAGAACACCGGCTTTGGCTGCGCCCTGGTAGCGACGACACTGACGCTGTCGCTGTCGCTTCCCCTGGAGATAGTGGTGGGTTCCCTCGGCATTCCCGCTCCGCTTATCATCCTCAGTCTGACGATACTCCTCCTGCTGGGCGCCGCGCGGGCTAACGACCTCCTCATCGCTCGCCATGGCCTCTCCTGGCTCAAGGCGTGCATTGTTCTGGGCGGACTCGGTTCGCTTCTGCTCCTCACAGGCATCCTGGCCTTGGTGGGTGCCCTGGCAGCCGCGCTCTTCATGACCGCCTCGCTGTTGCTCTGGGGCAGATCGCTTGCGCGCTCTGAGCGAACGGAGTTGCTCCTCACCACGGCGTTGTCCTTTGCCGCGGCAGGCGTCTTCATAATCCTCGCGCTCAACGCCGGGCAACTGGCCGGTTGGCTCATCGTGGCTGCGGTCTCGGTGCTCAGTGGCCTCATAGCCCTGGGCGACAGAAACAACCCGAGGCAGCAGGGCACGAGCATCGCCATCTCCCGTTCTCGCGGCAGCGCGGGCAAGGGCAATTACTTTACCATCATCGCCCTCGGCCTGGGAGCGAGCACGGTGGCGCTGATGGGTTGCAGGCTGCCCTATGAACCCCTCATCACGGCCTCGCTCATGGGGAGCACCATGACCCTGACAAGCCTTGCTACCCTGTACTGCAGGGCGCGGTTCAAGCAGGCCTACGAGCATCTTGCCCGTCGCACACTGGCCGTGTTCACCAGCTGTAGCTTGCTGCCTTATCCCTTTGTGGACGCGCCACTCCAGGCGGTCTGTGTCTGTGTGCTCCTCGTGTCGGTGACCGTCAACTGCATCATCCTCATCGACGCCATTGCCGAGACAGCGCACCTCAAGCGCATATCGCCCTACTGGATCATCGGCAACGAGGGATCGCTGTTCATGCTGGGTATGCTCCTTGCCTTTGCCGCCTTCTGGTACTGTCTCATTACCGGCACGGCTACCAGCGCGACAGCGGTGTGTCTGGTCTTCGCGGTCATCTTCATGGTGTTTCAGGTGTTTATCGAGGAACAGACCTATCCCTATTTCAAGATGCAGGCAGAAGGCGACGAATGGCAATTCTCCTCCCAGGCCACACGTTCGAGCGACCTGTTCCCGGGTGGAGGTGCCAAGTGGAGGGAACGCCTGGACGAAGTGGCAGTCGAGCACAAGCTCAGTCCCCGGCAACAGGAAGTGATGCGGCTCCTGCTCAAAGGGCGCGATGTCAAGTACATCATGAATAAGTTCGTCATCTCCCAGGCTACGGCCAGAACGCACGTCTACAACCTCTATAAGAAGCTCGGCGTACACTCCCGCAGTGAACTGATGGATCTCATCGAAAGGCCCGCGAGAAATTCCCCCGTCCTCGGGGGGGGGGGGGGGGGGGGGGCACCGCCCCCCTTGTGAAATGGGGGAGCGCCGGGTAGTCCGCGGCCG